>CABXXT010000005.1 GCA_902516285.1 uncultured SAR86 cluster bacterium | reverse complement strand
CTTAAAATTCTAGAATTTTCTTGTTTCTTGTTTTCTTCCATTATTTTATCAAGTGGCAAATAAAGCAGATTATTTCCACCCTCAACATCAACCATGATTTTAGTAGAATTTGAAAGCACGGACTGAAGTGCATCAAGATATAGTCTATCTCTAGTTACTTCTGGTGCCTTAGAGTACTCTTCTAATAATTGATTGAACCTTTCAACTTCACCTTCGGCTTTAGCTACAACTTCCTCTTTGTATGCTTCGGCTCCTCTTATTCTTGCTTGTGCTTGCCCTCTTGCTTCGGGAACAATTGATAGGGCATATCTTTCAGCTTCATTTTGTAGTCTTTCCTTATCCTCTCTTGCTGCTACAACATCATCAAAAGCATTTTTAACAGCTGCAGGTGGGTCAGTTTTTTCAATATTAACTTGCTGAACCAATAGACCAGTCTGATAAATATCAAGATATTGCTGAAGCCTTGATTGAACTTCTTGTGCTATATTTTCTCTTCCTACTGTGAGTGTTTGATCTAATGTATTGTCTCCTACAACATGTCTAAGAGCACTCTCAATGGCATTTCTTAAACTTCCTTCAGGATCTCTTACATTTAAAACAAAGTCTTTTAAGTTTGCAATCCTGTATTGAGCAGAAACAGTAACATCTACAATATTTTCATCCTTTGTTAACATGCTATTAGTTTGCGTATATCTTCTAGTTAAAGAAACATTTTCAATATAACGCTCATCAATACCAGCAAGTCTAAAATTTAAACCTTCTTCTTGTTCTTCATAAAATTTACCAAATCTTAAGATGACTGCCCTTTCTGAAGCATCAAGCTGATATATGCACTGAGATGCATAAACAATTGAAAAAGCAAAGAAGCCATAGAGTAAGACTCTTGATAGAGGAAAATTAAAACCATTTCCTGGACCTGATCCTGATCCTGAACCATTTGAGGATGCTTTCTTACCACCACCAAGAATGGATGAAAACTTTTTCATTAACTCATCAAAGTCAGGTGCATCATTCTTATTGCCCCATGGATCTTTATTTTGATTATCCCAATTCACGTTAGTACCTCATTTTAGTATGTATTTTATAATATGTTGGGGCTTATTATTAGATTTAAAGTAAAGATATAGCCTTTTTAAATTTATTTTCCAATATATTTGTATCGTTTATATCATAGATCTTATTTTTATCCCAACTTCGAAGCCAAGTAACTTGACGTTTGGCTAGTTGCCTTGTTGCATATAAACATTCTTGTTCAAATTCTTTTAAAGTATATTTTTTCTCTAGGAAATGGATGGCTTGCTTATAATTTACTGCTTTTCTAAGAGGATGGTCTGAAGGAATATGATATTTATCAAGTAAAAAAATAACCTCATCTATAAGACCTGCTTCAATAATTTGTTTTAATCTTTTTTCAATTCTTTGATGAAGAATATCTCTTTCATTTTCTATTCCAAAATGAAAGATTGTAAAATTATCTTTAAAACTATTTTTTGGCATTTCAGATAGAATATTGCTCAGTTTTTCACCAGTTGCATGAATAATTTCAAGTGCCCTTAGTATTCTTACATCATCATTTTTATTAATAGTTGATGAATACTTTAGATCTAGATCCTTCAACATATTAAATAAGTAATCGTCGCCATTTTTAATTTTTTTATCATGGAGAATTTTTCTATACGCTTCATTTCTTTTTGGTAAGTCATGAATTCCATCCATAAGGGACTTAAAATACATCATTGATCCACCAACAAATAAAGGAATTTTATTCTTAAGATGTATTTTTTTGACTAAGTTGCTTGAAATTGTGCAAAAATCTGCAACAGTGAAAAGCTCACTTGGCTCAAGAATATCTATCATGTGATGCTTGTACTTTTTAAGAATACTTTTACTGGGTTTTGCAGATCCAATATTACAATCCTTATAAACCATTACTGAATCAACACTTATAATTTCTATTGGATATTTTTTTGAAAGTTCTATTGCGATTTCTGTCTTACCGGAAGCGGTAGGACCAAATAAAAATACTATTGGCTTTTTATTTTTTATAATCTTTAAAGAGCGTCTTCGTTAGTTTCACCTGTTCTTATTCGAACAACCTCCTCAATTGATGAGATGAAAATTTTTCCATCACCAATTTTTCCAGAACCTGCTGATTCAACAATAGCTGTTTTCACCTGTTCAACCATTTCATCAGAAACAGCAATCTCAATTTTTATCTTTGGTAAAAAATCAATTGTATATTCGGCTCCTCTATATAATTCTGTATGACCTTTTTGTCTTCCAAATCCTTTTACTTCAGTCATGGTCAATCCCGATATTCCAATTTTATCAAGAGCTAGTCGAACCTCTTCAACCTTAAATGGTTTAATTATTGCTGTGACAAATTTCATTTTTAATATAAAAGTTCAGATATTAATCTAAGTTGTTTATTGGAAGCTCCCTTATTTTCTTCAACCACACTGATTGCATTATGTATCATATTCTGCCTTAATTCATTATTTTTTAACAAACTTGCAAATGCATTTGTAAGTTCTTTTGATGAATTAGCAACAATGCATGCATTTTTTTCAATAAAAAGATCTATAATTCCTTCAAAGTTTTTCATATATGGGCCAACAATAAAGCTACATTCATTCGCAGCAGGTTCAATAATATTATGACCTCCATATTTGTCGATTAAGCTACCTCCTACAAAACTTATCTGGGAAATACTGTAAAGCTCATTTAAGACTCCAGTTGATTTTATTATAAAAGCATCTTTATTTTTGAATTCTTGAGGTATGTTCTCAAAAATTTCATATGAAATATCTTTTTTTAAAAAAAGTTTTGCAACACTGGAGCACCTTTCAGGGTGTCTAGGCACTAGAACTAATTTCATATCTGGAAATTCATTTTGAAGATTTTCAAAAGAATCTATTAATATCTGTTCTTCACCCTCATGAGTACTTGTTGCCAAAATAAATTTTTCATCAAGCTGAGTATTTTGAAATTTAATAGTTTCGCTATCAAATTTTACTGAACCAACTGTTTTTAATTTTTTATTAGGTATGCCCATTTTTTCAAACCTTAGTTTGTCACTTTCTGTTTGAGCAAGAACTAAGGTAAGCATTTTAAAAATTCCACTAAAAAAAAATTTAAGGAATGAATATTTTTTATATGAAGATTCTGACAACCTTGCATTTGAGAGAATTATTGGAATTTTTCTTGAATTAAGCATAAAAATAATAGTTGGCCAAATTTCTGTTTCAAATAATATTAATGCTTTAGGCTTAAACTTTTTGATAAATAATAGTACAAAAAGATAAAAATCCCATGGTGCAAATACAATCTCAATATCATTTTTATAAATTTTCTTGGCTTCTCTAAATCCTGTTGGTGTTGAAACTGACAAGACAACTGAATGATCTTTAATTAAATTTTTAAGGATACTTTTTGAACCGATTACTTCTCCCAAGCTTACAGCATGAAACCATAAAAACTCTTTACTTAAATTAGTGTTGTAAATTCCAAATCTGTTAAAAAAATTTCTTATATAATCTTTATCTTTTATGCTTTTAAAAAATATTCTAGTTATGAACACTGGGAGAAGTATCAAAATAAAAGAGTTATATAAAAAAATTTTCATTAATAATTCAAATTGCTTATAGTGTAATAATACATGCTAATGACTTATGAATAGAACATTAATTACGATTCTTATACTGTTCTGGAAAACAATAATGTTGTTACCGAGAAGTTTTCAGATTTTTTTATCAACAATTATTGGAAAAGTTCTCATACTTTCAAATATTAAGAGAAATAAGTTTAGTAAGATTAATATAGATCTTTGTTTCAAAGGTTATTCAGAATTAGAAAGAAATAAAATCTATAAAAAAAATATCATGAGTAGTGCAAGAGTTTTATTCGATACAGGTGTTGCTTGGTTTTGGTCTGATTCCAAAATTGATAAAAATATACCATATAAAATTAATGGGTTAAAAAATTTAAAAAAGTATCAAGATAGCGGAACAGGTATTCTAATGTTTTTCAAACATTCCTTACACCTTGAACTTGACGCAAGAATATTAGCAATGAATTGTGAGGTTTATGGTGTTCAAAGAAATCATAATTCAGAAATTTTTGAAGAACTTCAAAAAAATGGAAGGCTTAGAAGTATTAAGGGGATTGCAGACAGAAGAAATACAATCAGATTTATGAAATGGTTAATAAGTGGTAAAACTGTACTCTATGCTCCAGACCAGGATTATGGAACAGAAAATTCAAATGAAATAAATTTTTTTAACAACCCAGCAAGCACCATCTCAGCTCCTTCGAAGATCGTAAAAAAAACTAAATGTAAAACTTTTTTTGTAGATACAATCTTCAAACAAAACATATTAAATATAAATATTGAAGAATTAAAATTAGATAATTCATCTTCAATATCATTTTCAAAACAACTTAATGAGTATATTGAGAGCAAAATAATTTTGAGTCCACATGAGTATCTATGGCAACACAGAAGATTTAAATCTACTTTAGGTAAAGATAATATTTATAAATGAAAGTTGGCGAAATAGATTTAGTAAAAGGCTTTATGCCGATACATGAGGGTAAAGCTCTTACAAAATGGTCACAAAAATTTTCTTTAAAAGGCGATATTTTAGAAATTGGAACATATTGTGGTAAATCAACTCTGTATATCGCAAAGGGTGTCAGTAAAAATAATCGATATGTTTATACAGTTGATCATCATCTAGGTTCTGAAGAGCATCAACTAAATGAGGAATATTTTGATGAAGAAATTTATGATTATAAAAAAGAAATAATTAATACATTTCCGTTATTTATAAAAAATATGAATATTTTTAAAGTGAAGAATGTAGTACCTATAGTTTTAGAATCATCTGCTGCAGCAAAAAATTGGAATTCTCCACTTGCTATGGTGTTTATTGATGGAAGTCATTCATTAGAGTCTGCAATGAAAGATTTTCTTTTTTGGAATAAAAAGATAATTTCAGGTGGCGGACTTGTAATTCATGATATATATGAAAAACCAGAAGATGGAGGCCAAGCTCCATATGAAGTTTATCTTCATGCTCTTCAAAATGGATTTAGTGATTTTGAAAGGACTGATACTATTGTTTGTTTGATAAAATCATAATTGACTCTCTGTAAAAAGATCTGAGCCTGCAGTAAATTCAAAAATAGTGTCAGCGGCTAAAATTAAAGCAGCTGCAGTCCAGCTAGGTTTTTCTTCTGGCCAAAAAATATTTTCTTCATATTGCCAACCCATATAAGGTATATTTTTTGAATCTGTGATGTTCATGACTTCTATTAAAATCTTTTTAGCATCTTCTATTCTGTTGGATATCATTAATGCGATAATAAATTCTGCTGTTTCAGCAACAGTTATCCATGGCTCCTCAACAACACATTTAACTCCAATGCCCGTAACATAAAAATCTTTAAATACTTTTTTTATGTAATAGTCTTTCTGAGTTTCTGAAAGGACACCTGAAATAATTGGATAATAACTATCCATAGAAAACCTAGATCTATCTGTGGTTTTATCAAAAAGATCATTAGGATTTTGGACAGTATATGAAAGAGCCTCATAAGCTTTCATCCATTTTTCATTAATTTCTTTATTCAAAATTTTTGAAATTTTAATTCCACACTCAATACTTTTTAAAATTGATGATGAACCGGTGAGCAGATAATCATATTCTATATTATTTTTATGATCTACTGACCATGGAATAGTCCCATTAGAGTTCTGAAGATTTATAGAAAAATCAATAGCAGAACTTATAGTATTCCAGAGTTCTTCGAGCTTTTCTTTGTCAGAAAAAATTTTAAAATAGTGAAGTGCTGCAACAGAAATATATGGTCCAAAATGAGTTGGTTTATTGAATTCTATTGGTTTTTCATCGTAATATTTTGCATACCAGCTACCGTCATTATTTTGATTATTCTTAAGCCAGTTCAATCCTAGTTCAGCAGACTTTTTATCATGTAAGAAGTTGAGTCCCATTATTGCTTCAATATGATCCCAGGGGTCATGAGATGAATCTATATTCGATGGAATTGCTCCTGAGTTTAGTTGAACATTTTTAATTGATTCAGCAAGTTTAATAAAAATATCTTTTTTTATTAGGTTTTTATCCCTAAACTTTTGTTGAGGCTTATACATTTTTTTATTTTTCAAAATACATTGAAAAACTTTTGCCCAGTATTGGATTAAGTCCTTTATCAATAAGATCCAAAATCTTTGGTTTTTCTAAAATATGTTTCTCAAGAACTTTTTTATATCCTTTAATGAGGAAGTTCGTCTCTTGAGTTTTCCAAAACATGCATCTCAGCCACCAATAAGGAGCATGTATTGAATGAAATTTTTCTTTAGATAGGAGCTTGAAACCTTGCATTTCAATTTCTTTAACAAGATTTTTTTGATTAAAAATTCTGAGATGGCCACCAGGTTGATTTTGATAATCTTTTGACAAAGCCCAACAAATTTTTTCAGGCCATGAAGCAGGAACACTTGTATAAAATTTTCCTCCTTTCTTTAAAACTCTATGCACCTCTTTGATAGCATCATTATATTCATGAAGGTGTTCAAGAACTTCCGAGCATACAACTAAGTCAAAAGTATTATCATCAAAAGGAAGAGAATATGCAGAAGCTTCCATAAAATCAGCCCCAGCATTGGATATTGATTCAAAATATTCATAGCCCTCTTCAGCTTTTTGTAAAGATTCCTTATGAGGATCAATCCCAATACATTTCATATTTGGATAGGACTGCATTACTCCAAATATGTGTCTGCCCTCTCCACAACCAACATCTAACATAAGACCATCTTCTTCATTGATCTTATGTTTTGTGAAATTAAAAGTTAGCATTTTTTAAATTTTTCAATTGTTTTATATAAGATTTTTTCGTATTCAGCTGTTATTTTAGACCAATTAAATGTCTCAATGACGTGTTGTCTTCCTTTAATTGCATTATCTTTATAATCATCATAATTATTTAAAACTTTTTCAATATTGAAACTTAACTTTTTTTCATCTTTTGGATCAATAAGAATCCCATAGCTCCTCACCAATTCCGGTATTGAAGAAATGTTTGTAGCAATTAAAGGAACTTCACAACTCATTGCTTCAATAACAGGATAACCAAATCCTTCATATAAAGATGAAACAATTGCAATTGAACTTGTTGAATATAATTCTTTAATTTTTTCTTTGGAAATATTTTTTTTAAAAATAACATTATCTTCAATATTCAATTTTTTTATTAATTTTTCTGTATGTCCATTCTTTTTAGGGGCTCCTATTATGATCAAGTGAATTTTAGGATTATTTTTTTTCAAAAGTTTAAGTGCCTTCAATGAGAAATCCAGTCCCTTTAATGCAACATCCGCGCTAGCAGTTGTGATCAATCTATTTTTATTTCTCTCAATATTTGAAATTGGTGCAAATTCTTCATAATCTAAACCATTATTAATGACAGTAATATTTGAGCTTTTACAATTAAATTCAGCAACTATTCCATTTTTTGAACTCTTGGAGGGCGTAACTATTGTTTCAAGTTTTGGAGCAACCTTTTTTTGCATTATCAAAAATGAATACCACAGATATCTTGAAATCTTATACTTAATTTTTTTGGTAGAAGCTAACTCAAACTTAAAATCAAAAGTGATGGGATGATGAATTATTTCAACAAGTGGAAACCTTTTCTGTATCTCAATCATTCCATAACTAATAGATTGATTATCTATGATAATGTCATAATCTTTATTTGAATTTAAAAATTTATTTGCTCTATTTCCAAAAGTCCTAAGTTCAGGAAATCCACCAATTAATGTGGAAAAAAATTCATAATAATCATCATTAGTTTTGCTCTTCTTTTTTATAAATTTGTTTAATCTGTCTCTAAAAGAAAAGGTTTCAAATAGGTTTAAACCTGGCAACTCTATTAACTTTATTCCATCATGCAATTCGGGATAAGGTGGCCCAGATATTACATCTACTCTGTGTCCCATAAGGCTTAATGCAAATGAAATATCTCTTATATAAACGCCTTGTCCGCCACCAAAACGAGCACTTCTATAACTTAAAATTGCTATATTTAATTTTTGCAAATTTTATTTTTTGGTGAAGGTTAGCCAATGTTTGAATTTATTATCTTTTCCAGAGATTATATCCTCAAACCTCTTTTGAAGATCATAGGTGATATTACCTCTTTTGCCACTACTAATAAGCTTATTGTCTAATTTAGTAATAGGAGTAATTTCTACTGCGGTACCTGTAAAAAATGCCTCGTCAGCATTTGCGAGTTCATCATACTCAATATCCTTTTCTATTACTTCTATGGCGCTTTCTTTAGCAATCTCAATAATGGACTGTCTCGTTATTCCATTTAGACAGTGGTTTGTTGTTGGTGTATAAATTTTACTATCTTTAACTATAAATATATTTTCTCCACTACCTTCTGAAATAAATCCGTTTTTATCCATCATTAATGCTTCATCAGCCCCACAATCCTGAGCTTCATGAAGTGCCATTGTATTACTAAAGTATGTACCAATAATTTTGTTTCCAGAATGTAATGGATTTTCATATTGCTGATATGAAGATTTTATTACTGATATTCCAGATTCTTTTGCTTTTGGGTCCATGTATGATGGCCATTCCCAAGCAGCAACTGCTACATTCACACTTAAATCTCTTGCGCGCAAACCAAGTCCCTCATTTCCAAGATAAACAATTGGCCTTATATAACCTTCGCTAAGTTTGTTGATATTAAATGCATCGCATTGAGCTTTATTTAATTGATCTTCGGAGAAAGGTATTTTAATGCTTATCTTATCTGCTGCACTAAATAGTCTATTTGTATGATCATTTAATCTAAAAATCGCTGGGCCACTTGAAGTGTTATAGGCTCTTACACCCTCAAAGACTCCTGTACCATAATGCAAAGTATGTGATAGAACATGAACATTTGAGTCATCCCATTTTTCAAATGATCCATTTTTCCATATTAATTTGTTTTTAGTATTTATAAACACTTTTCAAGATATAATTGAGATTGCTTATTATTGCAAAATCAATGATATAACAAAAGAAAAAAATGGAAATTACAAAATCAATTTTCAGAGAATATGATATAAGAGGAATTTATCCTGAAGAAATTAATGAAAGTATAGTTAGTCTTATTGCAAAAGCGATTTCTTATAAATGTAAAGAGAAGAATATTACTGAGATTTGTGTTGGAAGAGATGGAAGACTCTCAGGAGAAAGTTTATTAAGTAAATTATCACAAACATTATCATTGTTTGGTATCAAAGTTATTAATTTGGGGCTTGTAACCTCGCCTCTTTTGTACTTTGCTGCAAAAAAAAATAAATTCAAAAGTGGTGTAATGATCACTGGAAGTCATAATCCAAAAGAATATAACGGCATAAAGCTAGTAATAGATGATAAACCTATTTCTGGTAGTGATATTTTAGACCTTATAGAAAATAATAAAGTTGTTGAAAATCCTTTTTTAAATGAAATAGTCAATGTAGATATTAAAGATGAATACATTAAAGAGGTAAAAAAAAATCTTACTATTAAAAAAGGAACTAAAATTGTTATTGATTGTGGCAACGGTGCAGCAGGATGTATAGCTCCAAAATTGTACAAAGAGTTGGGTTGTGATGTCATTGAGATTTTTAGTGATGTGGATGGAAATTTTCCAAATCATCATCCTGATCCTGGTAAGATTGAAAATCTGTATCATCTCATTGATGAAGTAAAAAAAACTAATGCTGAATTAGGACTAGCATTTGATGGAGATGGAGATAGAGTTGGGTTAGTGACTAATGAAGGTGAAATTGTATTTCCAGATAAAATCTTAATGATGTTAAGTGAAGATATTTTATTTTCAAAAAAAGGTTCAATAATCTTCGATGTGAAATGCTCAAATTCGCTACCTAAAATAATTAAAAAAAATGGTGGTGATCCTATTATGTCTCCCACAGGACACTTTCATATAAAAAATGCTATTAAAAAATACAATCCTTTGCTGGCAGGTGAAATGAGTGGACATATATTTTTTAATGATAAATGGTATGGATTTGATGATGGACATTATTCAGGTGCAAGAATAATTGAACTAATATCAAAAAATGATAAAAGCATTTCAGAGATTAGCCACAGTTATGGGAAATTTTTCTCTACGCCTGAATTAAATATTAATACAACTGATGACAGAAAATTCGAAATTGTCGAAGAGTTCTCAAAAAATTTTTCGTTAAGTGGTGAAAAAGTTGTCATAGATGGATTGCGAGTTAATTTTGAAAATGGTTGGGCTTTGCTGAGAGCATCAAACACAACTCCTAAACTAGTTTTAAGATTTGAGGGAGACTCTCAAGAGGATCTTGATAATATTAAAAAAAGCTTTCTGGATGAACTTTCTCGCATTTGTCCTGATATTGATATAAATTTATAAGAAATGGCTAAAGATAGAAAAAATATAATCTTGCAATCACTAGCAAGTATGCTTGAAGAAAAAAATTTATCTAAAGTAACAACAGCCTTACTTGCAAAAAAATCTGGTATTACCGAAGCAGCGCTTTACAGACATTTTCCAAGCAAACGCTCAATTTATGCAGAATTGTTTTCTTTTTGTGATAATGCGATTTTTCAAAAATGTAATGAACTAAAAAAAAGTGATATCTCAACAAATGAGAAAATTAAAAATATATTCGTTTTTTTTGTAATATTTATCGAGAAAAATAAAGGCTTTGCCCGACTTTTATCAAGAGAGGCTCTTTCATCAGGTGAACAAAATGTAAGCGAGGATGTAAATCAATTTTATGAGAGATTAGAGCTAGTAATAAGACAAATTTTAAAAGAAGATTCTGATAACTTAATTTCGCAGGCTGGACTGTCTGCTCAAGTTATAGTAACTGTTCTTGAGGGAAGTATCGGAAGATATATTAGATCCAAATTTAAAGATTCACCATCCACTTATGTTGATAATTTATGGCAACTTACATCAATTTGTATTTTTAAAAACTAATTAATATTTTCTTCTAAGAATAACTCAAAATAAATATTATCATTTGAATCTTCATCAATTCTACCCGTTGATTTATTAACTCTTACAAATGATATATTTTCTGGGATTTTCTTTTTACTAACTGGTAAGGACTTAAGTTCAAAATTCATATAATCTAACCAAATTGGCATTGCAATGGTTGATCCATATTCATTTTCACCTAAAGAAGTAAAATCATCGTTGCCAACCCATATAGTAGTAACCAGATCGTCATGAAATCCTGAAAACCATGTGCTAATAGAATCATTTGTGGTTCCAGTTTTACCTCCAATGTCATCTCTTTTTAAATAAGCAGATTTTCTACCAGCAACGCCATTTTTCATAAACCCTCTTAAAGTATCCTTTATTAAATATGCAATTCTTTCATCAATTACCTTTTCATTTATATTTTGTTGCTTTAAAAGGTTATAAGGCTTTTTAACATTCATTTCTGTTGTATCAAGCCATGGAAATGCAATAATATTTTTTATGTTAATTTGTTCTTCATACTCCTTATGAATAAAGATATTTTTTCCAAATCTGTCTTTAATGCTGTTTATATAATGAATATCAGTCGTTTTACCATTGTTTGCAATTACTGAAAAAGCTCTTACCATCTCAACTGGAGAGAAGTTACCCGATCCAAGCGCCAAAGATAAGTCCTTGGGTAATCTTGATTTTTCGAATCCAAATTTTTCCAAATAATTATGAGTATTTTCTATCCCTAACTCACGTAATAATTTAATTGAAACTATATTTATAGACTTAATCAGAGCATCTCTTAAGGAGATTGGACCATAATATTCACCAGTATAATTTTTTGGACGCCAGATACTCTCAAGATTTTCATCTTCAAAAACAACAGGAGCATCATTAATTAAAGAAGATAAATTATATTCATTTGCTAGACCACTTGCGTATATGAATGGCTTAAAACTAGAACCTGACTGAGGGTAAGATAATCGTACTCTATCAAACTTGCTACTATTATAATTTTTTCCACCAATATATGATTTTACTGAGCCAGTAGTTGGATCTATTGAAATCAAACAAGCTTCTGCACTTGGAATTTGATCTAAAAAGAAGAATTCATTATCTGTTTTAAGGTATACGAAATCACCAACTTTAATAATGTCTTTAAAATTCTGAGGCCTAGGACCAACTTCATTTACTGATATTTTTTTTCTTGCCCAATTATATTCATTCGTCCAAGAAATATTTTTAATATCAAAATTCTCATCTAAAAAATATGCTTTTTCTTCATCAACTTTAATAGCTATTGCCTTAATATGAGTGGAGTAATATGGATAATTGAAAAAAACTTCAGTTAATCTTGTTAAGATATTATCTTGATTAAACTCGTTATAAGTTTGCATTTCGGCATCAAGAAAATCTATGTTTAAATTTGCTAACAAGGAAACTTGTGAGTTTGTAAATAAGTTAAGATAATTTTGCGGTTCTGCCCAGCCATGTCTTTTGTTATAAAGAAATAAATTTTTCATTAAGCTATCTTTTGCAACTTTTTGTGATTCTGAATCAATAGTTGTATAAACTGACCATCCCTCCTTATATGCTCTTAAACCATATCTTGTCACAACTTCTTGTCTTACAACTTCTGCTAAATGAGAAGCATCAATTTCATAAAGATCAATATTCTTTGATATTTTTACCTCCTCCTTTAATGCCTCGAGATATTCTTTTTTATTTATAGATTTTAGTAAATACATTCTTGAAAGAATCCAATTCCTTCTTAACAAAGTACCTCTTGGATCTTTAACTGGGTTTACTCGTGATGGAAGTTGTGCCATAGCAGCAATAGTTGCTGATTCGGATATAGAAAGATCAATTAGATTTTTGTTGAAGTAAGTATTTGCAGCAGCCTCGATACCATAAGATCTGTTTCCTAAAAAAATCTTATTTACGTAAAGCTCAAAAATTTCTTCCTTGGTAAGAATACCTTCTAGCTGAAGAGCTAAAAATATTTCTTTTATTTTTCTTACAATCGTTTGCTCAGGAGTTAAAAGATAGCCTCTTACGACCTGCATTGTAATTGTGCCACCACCACCTTGACATCCAGAGGGTTTGATACATCTTAAAAAAGATCTTATTAAGCCTGTATAGCTTATACCCTGATGCTTAAAAAAATTATCATCCTCTGCTGCTAAGAATGCATTTTTTATTTCTTGGGGAATATCTATAAATTCAGTTGGTCTTCTTTTTATTTCACCAAATTCACCTATCAAAATACCATCTTTTGAAAAAACTTTTAATGGAATTTGAAGTTCTGATTCATCAACCAAATTAATTTCAGGAAGTGTTGGACGAAAGTAAAGGAAACTTATTAAAATAGACAAAATTAGAGATGCGCAAGATAAAACGCCAATAGCGAAAGATATTTTAATTACTTTATGCATACCTAATTTTAAATCTTTAATTAATTAGAATAAATCATTTCTAATTTAAAAAGTGCTTTTCTTTCTTTAAATGTTAAAATCCAAAATTATAAAATAACTTATGAATATATTTATCGTTGGGCCAATGGGGTCAGGAAAATCTACAGTTGGAAAAATTATTTCTGATGAGTTATTTTTGAGTTTTTTTGATACAGATGCAGAAATAGAAGACAGAACAGGAGCATCAATTGATTGGATTTTTGATCTTGAAGGTGAAAATGGCTTCAGAAAGAGAGAAAGTGTGATCCTACAAGAAATGGTAGAGAAAAACTCAATAGTTTTATCGACCGGTGGTGGTATTATTTTGTCTGAAAAAAATAGAGATCTGCTTTCATCAAGAGGCACCGTCTTTTATCTTGAAACACCTATAAATGTTCAGGTTGAAAGAACATCAAAAGATAAAGATAGACCACTGCTTAAAAATGGAGATCCTGAAGCTATACTCAAAGAACTTCATGACAGTAGACAGAAATTATACGAAGATGTGTCTGATCATATTGTTATGACTGGAGATAAGTCTAGTCAAGATGTTGCTGCAGAGATAATTGAGTTAATAAAAGGTTAGAAATGATAAAAAGTATTTATGCCGGCAAAGGTAAATCAAAATACGAAATACTTATTACTGGTAAAAATATACAAAAAACTCAACTTAATAAATATTTAAATAAAAATAGGAAGATATTATTAATTACTGACGATGGAGTTCCTAAACTTCACTTAAAAAAAATTCTCAGGTTAATTGATAAAAAGAAAAAAGTTTTTGTTCATACTTTAAAAAAAGGTGAGCGTTCAAAGTCAATCTCATCATATGAAAATATTCTTCATGAATTAATAGATTTAAAATTTGATAGAACTGATTGTTTGATTGCTCTTGGTGGTGGAGTTGTTGGAGATGTTACGGGGTTTTGTGCTGCTACTTATCTGCGAGGCATTGACTATATACAAATCCCTACAACTTTGCTGGCACAGGTCGATTCCTCAGTTGGGGGGAAGACAGCAATTAACACTGCACATGGTAAAAATCTCATTGGATCTTTTTATAATCCTAAATTTGTTCTAATTTCTACTTCTTTTTTAGATACGCTGCCTTTGAATCAGTTTAAATCTGGACTTGGCGAAGTAGTTAAATATGCGTTTATTGGTAATAGCAAATTAAGGAAAATAGTAAGAGACAATCCTAAAAAGATACTTTCAAAAGATGAAAAAGTTCTTAAATTGATTATAGAGGAGTCTATAAAAACCAAATCTCAAGTTGTGACTAATGACGAAAAGGAACAAGGAGTTAGGGCTATTCTCAACTTTGGACATACTTTTGGTCATGCTATTGAAGGTTATAGCAACTATAAAAATATAACTCACGGTGCTGCAATTACTCTTGGTATGGTTATTGCTTCAAAAGTTTCATTGCTTGAAGGGCATATAGACCAGTCTCAGATGACTCAAGTTTTAGAGATACTGGAATCTCTGGAGTTAGACACGAATTATCAAAAGTATAAATATTCTGATTTAAAAAAATATTTCATTTCGGACAAAAAAGTAGCGGATGGAAAATTAAACTTAATCTTAATTGATAAAAATTTTAAAGCTTTTAAAACTGATAAATTTTTGAATAAAAATATTCAAAAGGCAATGAATTAAGCAGCGTTTGCAGTTGTCGCTTTTAATAAGTCTCTAATATTTGAAGCCGCTGGCATAACTAACCAAAAGTACGGTTCATATTTTTCAAAATCATCAGAAATATCTTTAGCTTTTGCACTTCCTGTGTACTTATAGTGATTTTCAATAATCTCTTTCAAGTGCTTTCTATGCGGTTGCATATCTTCAGTAGTTATTCTCTCTAAATTAACTAATCCTCTATTACACTTATCAAAGAAAGTTCTTTCTTCGTCAAGAACATATGAAAAACCACCTGTCATACCTGCACCAAAATTTAGACCAACAGAGCCTAAAACAGTTATATGACCTCCTGTCATATACTCACAACAATGATCTCCAGCACCCTCAATTACAGCTCTTGCACCTGAATTTCTTACACCAAATCTTTCACCAACTGTTCCAGATATATAAACCTCACCTCCGGTAGCTCCATACAAACATGTATTTCCAGCCAAGACAGTATTATTTTTATAAGAGGCATAGTTGGATTTATTCTTAATAACTATTTTGCCTCCATTCATTCCTTTACCAACATAATCGTTAGCATCACCATCCAAAATTAAATTCAAACCGTTAGCATTCCAACATCCAAAACTTTGACCAGCTGAGCCTGTAAAATTTAATTCAACAGGATTTGTTAGGCCATTTTCACCATATTTCTCAGCAATATATCCAGACACATTCCCACCAACTGATCTATCGGTATTTTCAATTTTAAAATCGATACTTAGTGATTCGGAATTATTTATTGCTTCTTTTGTTTTTTTAAATATTTTTTTAGAAAGAATTGCTTTATCCCATGGATCATTTTTCTTAACAGTGCAGAAGAAAGATTCTTTAATTTTTTTATCTTTGTATAGTAATCCTGATAGGTCAATTGATTTATGTCTATCATCAATGTCATCAATTACTTTTAAGTATTGAGTTTGGCCAATAATATCTTCCAAGTTAGTTACTCCCATTTGAGATAAATGATATCTAACATCATCAGCAATGAATTTGAAATAATTTCGCACTCTATCTTTTTCTCCAACAAAATGATGGTTTATAAGATCTTCTCTTTGAGTTGCAACACCTGTTGCGCAATTATTTAAATGGCAAATTCTTAGATACTTGCATCCCATCGCAATCATTGGCCCTGTTCCAAATCCAAATGATTCTGCACCTAGGATTGCTGCTTTAATTACATCTAAACCTGTCTTTAAGCCTCCATCAGCCTGAAGTCTAATTTTATGCCTTAACCCACTATCTCTTAGGCTTTGTTGAGTTTCTGCTAGACCTAGCTCCCAAGGTGATCCGGCGTATCTTATTGACGTTAGAGGACTAGCACCAGTTCCTCCATCATGACCAGATATAGTTATAAGATCTGCATATGCTTTTGCAACACCACATGCTATGGTTCCAACACCTGGCTCAGAAACAAGTTTTACCGAAACAAGAGCCTTTGGATTAACCTGCTTTAAATCAAAAATTAATTGAGCTAAATCCTCAATTGAGTAAATATCATGATGAGGGGGTGGAGATATTAATGTAACCCCCGGTGTTGAATATCTTAATTTTGCTATAAGTTTATTTACCTTACCACCTGGTAATTGTCCTCCCTCACCTGGTTTAGCTCCTTGAGCTATTTTTATTTGAAGGACTTCTGCATTTCTCAGGTAATGAGGAGTTACACCAAAACGACCAGAGGCAACCTGCTTGATTTTAGACATATTCGCGTTTCCATACCTTTCAATAGCTTCTCCCCCTTCGCCTGAATTTGATCTTGCTCCTAAACTGTTCATTGCCTCTGCTAGTGTTTCATGTGCTTTTGGTGATAATGCACCTAAGCTCATTCCAGCAGAGTCAAATCTTTTTAGTATATTTTTTTGATTCTCAACATTATTTATGTTCACAGATTTGTTCTTTGTTACTTCTAATAAATCTCTGAGCATTGCAGGAGGTCGATTGTCTACCAAATTTGCATATTCTTTATATGTATCATAAGAAGTATGAGCAACAGCATCTTGTAATTTTTTTACTATCTCAGGATTATATGCATGATATTCGCCACCATGAATATATTTTAGTAGTCCGCCAACACTCATATCTGCTAGATTTGATCTTGAATATTCTGATAAACTTCTTTGTTCAAAGTCTAATTCTTTAAATCCCTTTCCTTTTATCCGGCTTACAGTGCTAGTAAAACATAAATCCACCACATCCTTATTAAGTCCAACAACTTCGAATAACTGAGAGCCTCTGTAGCTAGAAATTGTTGAAATACCCATCTTGGATATTATTTTTAAGAGGCCCTTATTTATACCTTTTCTATATCTAGCACAATTACTGTGCGGAGATCCTTGTAACTCATTTCTGTTAGAGAGATCAAGAATTGTTTGATAAGCTAGAGTTGGATATACAGCAGTAGCTCCAAAGCCAATTAAGCAAGCTATTTGATGGGTATCTCTTGCAGATGAAGACGTTACAATAATATTTGCTTCGGATCGTAAGCCTAGTTTTACAAGTTCTTGATGAATACAGCCAACCGCCAAAAGAGCATTAATTGATAGGCTATCTTCTTTTGGTAGCTTTTCAACAAGATGAATAATTACTTTTCCATTTTTGACACTCTTAACAACTTTCTTTTGAAGATCCTTTAAAGCATTTAACAGTTTTTTATCAGATGAATACTCTAAATTAAATTCTTCACATGAAAAATATTTATTTTTTAAAATTGATTGTAGTTTTTTGTGGGATAAAACAGGTGTCGATGTTACTAATCTTTTTGCATGTTCAGGTGTTTCTTCATATACATTAAGCTCTGGTCCATAACATGTCTCTAATGACATAACACCAACTTCTCTTAAAGAATCAATTGGTGGATTTGTTACTTGTGCAAATTGCTGCCTGAAGTAGTCATAAATTTGTCTATGTATTTTGCTCATAACTGCTAGCGCTGTATCATCACCCATAGAACCAGTTCCCTCTTGAGAGTCGACCGCTAAGGGTTTGATTACAGAAGTTCTTTCTTCTTTAAATAATAAAAATTGTTTTGAGGAAATAGCAAATTCTTCAGCATCCATTTTCTTCAACCCAGGACCTTCAAACGTGTCTAATGTCGACTCAATATATTCTGTATTCTTTTTGAGCCATTCTCTGTATGGGAATTTTGTCTTAAGATCATTATCAATTTCAGTTTGATTTAATATTTCGCCTGTGAATGTGTTGACTGCGATTATGCCACCAGGACCTATACGACCTTTTGAAATAATCTTATCATTGTCTACAGGGTTCACACCTGTTTCTGAAGCAATGGTTATATTATCATCACTATCAATTTGAAATCTTGCTGGCCTTAATCCATTTCTATCAAGGAGACATACAGCCCATTTACCATCAGACATTACAATTCCTGCAGGACCATCCCAAGGCTCCATGTGCATGGAATTATATTCATGAAAACTTTTTATATCTGGATCAAGTATCTGAGCATTTTGCCAAGCAGGTGGAATAACCATCCTGACCGCTCTAAATAAATTTACTCCGCCTTTTAGTAAAAGCTCTATCATATTATCCAATGATGACGAGTCAGATCCAGACTCATTCACAAGTTGCTTAAATGTTTGAACTTTAGGTATTAACGGAGTTTTAAACTTTGAAGATCTTGCTTTAACCCAGTTTCTATTTCCTCTAATAGCATTTATTTCTCCATTATGAGCTAATAATCTAAAAGGTTGAGCTAGATGCCATTTTGGGCTTGTGTTTGTTGAAAATCTTTGATGGAAAACACATATTGATGACTTGAATTCATTTGACCCCAAGTCAAGATAAAATTTATCAATAGCATCAGGTAGCATTAGGCCTTTATAAACAATTGTTTTAGAGGAAAAACTACAGAAATATAGCTCTTCATCGTCTTGATATATTTCTTCGATAAATTTTCTAGATTGATAAAGACTTGTATCGAATTGATTTTCATAAAAAATCTTTTCATTTGATCTAACAAACAATTGATAAATATTTGGAAGGCAGTCTAATGCTATTTCACCAAGTATTTTTTTGTTAATTGGAACTTTTCTGTAAGCTATAAGTTTTAGCTTTTGCTTATTAAGAATTTTTTTAATTTGCGGAAGTATCTTTTCAATCTTTGAGGATAAAAAAAGTTGTCCTATTGCATAATTTTCAATTAATTCAATATTTTGTTCTGCTTTGAGGGTTTTTTTAAAAAAATCTTTATCTATATCTAGTAATAGCCCGCAGCCATCACCAGTTTTACCGTCTGCACCGATAGCACCTCTATGAGTCATACTCTTGAGAGCTTTTATTGAGTCTTTAACAATATTGTGTGAAGGATTACCCTTAATATTTGCAATCAATCCAAAACCACAATTGTCTTTGAAATCTTTTTTTGAAAATAGTTTTGTCATAATGAAGTGTGATTAAATCATAGTTTAGCACATATATCTATGAAAAATTTCAAAAAAGTGTCATACTATGTCATACACACTATATACATATATGGCCAACAAAAACAAACAATATAAAGTTGAAAAAGGTTTATTGCTTTTTACGCAACCAAGATCTCCTTATTTTTATGGAAAGATAAGACAAAATGGAAAATATAAAACTAAATCATTTGCCCCTATTTCTGATTTTGAAAAAGCAAAAAAGAAATTATTTGAATGGAAGGATGAATTAAGTTCCATTGAATCATTTGAAGAGGTGACGCCCAATCAAACTACTCAAGATCGAAATGAATATTTAGATTTTGAAAAATTAGATAACCACTTTCAGTTTTTAGATGTAGGTAGATATGATCCAACGAAGAAAACACCTGAAGTTAGAAAAATCGAGTTTCTAGAAATATATGGTGAATATAATCAAACACAAGCAAGCAACCAAGCACACAGATGTTTAGATTGCGGAAATCCTTATTGTGAATGGAAGTGTCCAGTTCACAATTACATTCCTGATTGGTTAAAACTTGTCAACGAAGGGAACATTATAGAAGCTGCAGAGCTTTGTCATTCGACAAATAGCTTACCTGAGGTCTGTGGTAGAGTTTGTCCTCAAGATCGTTTATGTGAAGGCGCTTGTACCCTTAATGATGGTTTTGGAGCAGTTACAATCGGTTCAATTGAAAAATATATCACTGAAAAAGCTTTTGAAATGGGCTGGAAGCCTGACTTATCTCAAAGAAAATGGACTAACAAAAAAGTTGCAATTATTGGGGCTGGGCCTGCAGGAATTGCATGTGCAGATGTTTTAACTAGATCGGGTGTAAAGAGTATAGTTTTCGATAAGAATGAAGAAATAGGAGGTTTACTTACATTTGGCATTCCTGAGTTTAAACTTGAAAAATCAGTTGTTAGAAGAAGAAGAAAGATTCTTGAAGAGATGGGAGTTAAATTTAAACTTGGAAAGGAAGTTGGAAAAGATATTTCATTTGAGGAATTGTATGACGATTATGATGCTGTTTTCTTAGGAATGGGTACATACACATCACTAGAGGGTGGTTTTAATGGTGAAAAGCTTCCTGGTGTATACAAAGCAATAGACTATCTTATATCTAATACAAAAAAACTGCTTAATGTTGGTAATGGTAAGACTGAGTATATTAATTTTAAAAATAAAAAAGTTGTCGTCCTAGGTGGTGGAGATACAGCTATGGATTGTAATAGAACAGCTATAAGACAAGGTGCAAAATCTGTAACATGTTTATATAGAAGAGATGAAAAAAATATGCCTGGATCAAGGCGTGAAGTTAAAAATGCTAAAGAGGAAGGTGTAATTTTTAATTTCAATGTTCAGCCTATCGATATTCTTGGAAATACAAAGGTAGAAGGTGTCAAAACAGTTGAAACTGAGTTAGGTGAGCCTGATCAAAATGGTAGAAGAGTTCCAATATCTATTCCAGGATCAGAAAGAATTTATGATGCTGATGTGGTAATTATTGCATTTGGTTTCAGAGCTAGTCCTGCTCCATGGTTTGAGAATTTTAATATTAGTACTCAAAAAAATGGCTTAGTTATTGCTGAAGAGGAGCAAGAATTTAAATTTCAAACATCAAATGAAAAAATATTCTCCGGTGGAGACATGGTTAGAGGTTCTGATTTGGTTGTTACTGCAATCTGGGAAGGAAGAGAGGCTGCTAAAAGTATAATTAAATTTGTTTCGTGAGTCCTTCAAAATCAATTTTTTTAAAAGCTCTTAATAGAGAAATATTACCTACTGCTCCTATTTGGTATATGAGACAGGCGGGAAGATATATGCCTGAATATAGAGCTATAAGAAAGAAATTTAGTAACTTTATGGACATGTGCAAGAATCCTGAAGTTTGCTGTGAGCTTGCACTCCAGCCATTAAATGCCTATGAGTTAGATGCTGCAATTTTATTTTCAGATATTTTGACCGTGCCAGATGCATTAGGCATGGAAGTAAACTTCATTGAAGGAAAAGGTCCTATCTTTAATAACCCAATTAACACTGCTAATGACATATTCAACCTCCCCATCTTTGATCCTGAAAATGTTTCTTATGTTTTTGAAGCTGTTTCTAATATAAAGAATGCAATCCATGAAGATATTCCACTTATTGGTTTTACTGGAAGTCCATGGACTTTAGCAGCTTACTCAATTGAAGGTCAGTCATCAAAGAACTTTAATAAAACAATTGGTTTTTTAAAAGAACAGCCACATGCAATGGAAACACTTTTGACTATGTTAACTGATGCCTGCTTTATATATTTAAGGAAACAAGTGCAATCAGGTGCTGATGTTGTTCAAATATTTGATTCATGGGCAAATCTATTGAATGAAAAAGAGATTGAATCGATATCGCATAAATATATTAAAAATTTAATTCAATATCTAAAACAAGATTCAATTACAAAAGATATTCCAATAATATTATTTTCAAGAGATCCAAAGTGTTCCTCAAATTCTTTAATAGAGACTAAAGCTGATTGTTTAAGTCTTTATTCAACCATGGTGAATTTTGAAAAAGAGTTAACATATGGAAGAGTTGCAATTCAGGGAAATCTAAATCCAAAGATTTTGCTTGAGTCTAGAAATATCATAAAAGACGAAACATATAAAATACTATCTAAGTACAAAGATTATCCAGGATATATATTTAATCTTGGTCATGGGATTACACCAGATATAAATCCAGATAATGTGAAATATCTTACAGATATAGTGAGGGAATTTTAGTCATCCCAAAGTCTTATAAGGCCCTCTTGTGTGCAAGATGCTATTAATTTTCCGTCTCTAGAAAATATTGAACCACTTGCAAAACCTCGTGCGTTTCTAGTTATTGGACTTTCAATAGAATATAGAAACCATCCATTTAAGTCTAACTCACGATGAAACCACATAGCATGATCTAAACTGGCATTTTGAAGGTTTTTTGTTAAAAAATTAACACCAACAGAATTATTGGCCGCTGCCAGCAACCCCATATCTGAAATATACAACAAGAATGCTTGTTGTATAAATTGATCGTTTGGTATTTGTCCTTCTGATTTGATCCAGGTATTTTTATAGGGTGGCATTCTTTTAGGATTGATATAATTTGGTTTTTCAACTGGCCTCATTTCAATTTCTTGTTGTCTTGCAAACATTGGCATATCTTCTTTCTTCATATTAAGCTCAGCCAATGCAGCTTCTCTATGTTCTTGTTCATTTTGTAATGACTCAGGCTCAGGAACTTTAGGCATCGATATTTGATGTTCAAGACCTTTTTCCTTTTTTTGAAAAGATATTGAACAATTAAAAATTGCCTCATCATCTTGCATCGCTTTAACAGTTCTAGTTGAAAAACTTTTTCCATCCCTAATCCTATCAACATAAAAAGTTATAGGTTTTTTCATATCACCTGGTCTTAAAAAGTATGAATGAAAAGAATGAGCATAATGCTCAACATCGATTGTTTTATATGCAGCAATAAGGGATTGAGCCATAACTTGACCGCCAAAAATTCTTCTAAAACCAACATTTTCTCCAGTCCAAGAAAACATATCTTTATCAGTAGAATTTAAATTGAAAAGATTTAAAACCTTTTTAAGAATGGAAATTTGATTCATTATCTATGTTGCGCTTAATCCACCATCTATTAATAATTCAGTTCCAGTAATAAATGATGACTCATCTGATGCTAAAAAAACTGCTGCATTTGCAATATCAATTGGTTCGGCCAGCTTTCTCAATGGGATTTGTTTTACAAGTTTCTCCTCTATGTTTCGATCCGGTGCAGAATCAATTAATGTCTGAACCATATCTGTTCTTGCAAAAACTGGATGTATTGAGTTACATCTGACTAAATTAGTTGTCTTTGCACAGTGAAGAGCTACTGACTTAGATAGATGCCTGACAGCTGCTTTTGAAGAGTTATAAGCTGCTAAGTTATGAGAAGCAACTATTCCAGACATTGATGAAATATTTATAATTGAGCCATCGCCAGATTCTCTCATTAAAGGTAAAGCATATTTACATCCTAGAAAAACAGAATTTAGATTGACGTCATGAACTTTATGCCACATTTCGATATCTGTTGATTCAACGTTATCTCCTCCTCCAATTCCAGCATTATTTACCAGAATATTTAATGAGCCAAAGTCTTTGCCAATTTTTTTTATTATTGCCTCCCATTCTTCTTTATTCCTTACATCAAGCTTAAAAAAAGATGAAGAAAACTTTTTTGCTGTTTTTTCGAGCAAAGTCTCATTAACATCAGAAAGAATTACTTCAGCCCCCTCTTTAATCATTGAGGATGCCATTTCCTTCCCTAGCCCTTGTGCAGCTCCAGTTATAAGAGCAACTTTATTTTTTAATCGTTGCGACATAATTTAAATTTATCTTTAAAAAAGACATCTTACAATGTTTAATAAAAAACTAGAACTTTATCTCCTCAAAAGGTAGGATATGCAGCTAAAATATGAACTTTTACTATGTCTACGATAAATAAAATTGAATTGCCCAATAAGCCAGATCATAAGTTTGATGTTTCTAAAACATTTGGAATTAATTCTAAATTATCAGTTAGAGGTTTCAAAAATAAGACAGATTGGGTGCCTGAAATAGACGCTAGTTATGTATTTGATAAAAAAACTACTTTATCTATTCTTGCAGGATTTGAACATAATAGAAGAGTAATGGTTCAAGGCTTTCATGGGACTGGCAAATCAACTCATATTGAACAAATTGCAGCCCGCTTAAACTGGCCTTGTGTGAGAATAAACTTAGATAGTCACATAAGTCGAATTGATTTATTGGGGAAAGATGCTATTAAGCTCAATGATGGTAAGCAGGTCACTGAATTTCAAGAAGGTCTTCTTCCATGGTCAATACAAAATCCTGTTGCGTTAGTATTTGATGAATATGATGCTGGTAGACCCGATGTTATGTTTGTAATTCAAAGAATTTTAGAGGTTGAAGGAAAGTTAACTCTATTGGATCAAAATCAAGTCTTAAATCCGCATAATTCCTTTAGATTATTTGCTACAACAAATACTGTTGGACTTGGTGACATGACAGGTCTTTATCACGGAACTCAACAAATTAATCAGGGTCAAATGGATAGATGGCATATTTTAGCAACTCTAAATTATTTAGATCCAAGTCAAGAATACAAGGTCATCATTTCTAAACTTGGCAATCTAAAAGGAGCTAAAAACCAAGAGATGATAAAAAATATGGTTAAGTTGGCCAATTTAACAAGAGTAGGTTTTGCTAATGGCGATATTTCTACATTAATGTCTCCCAGAACAGTAATATCATGGGCTCAAAATTTTAAGATTTTCAAAGATTTAGTCGATTCATTTAAGCTTACATTTCTCAATAAATGTGATGATATTGAAAAGTCCATCATTTCAGAATATTTCCAAAGATGTTTTGACCTCGAAATAGAATTGGAATAGTAGTAAATAATAAATGGCATGGATAAAAAACAGGGATAAGCTTCACGAAGCTGCAGTATCTACAGTAAAAGCTATTGCAAATGATAAAAAGCTCTCTTCAAGCACTGGTCTTGCTCAAAGACCACCATCACAGAAAAGTATTGTTATACCCTCTGCTCCAAGATCTAGTGGAGAAAAAAGCAAATGGAGAGGTGAATCTGATTTTCAGGCCTTCTGGTATCTTTTTCATAAACAAACTAAAGAGTTCCCTCTTACATTGCCAGCAAGAATGATTTTTAATGAGCTCGAAATATCAAGAACTGAGATCTTAGGCTCAGAAATGTATTTAGGTTCAAAAAATAATTTAAGTGAATATATAGAATCAAAAAGCATTGGCCTTGTTGATGAGAAATCAATGAACTTTTTTTCTCATGGTGCTAATTTATGGTTAAAAAGTATTTTTGATTTTCCTATTGGAAAAAAATCTGAAGATATATTAGATAAATTTTTAAAAAAATATAATATTGATTCTTCATTCAATCCTTTAATTAAAAAGATAAAAAATAATATTAATAATCAAGATGAGTTTGAAAAATTGTCTGTTATTTTTTTAAAACAAATAAATCTTCTTAAGAATTCTGATAACAAGGATGAGGATGATGATTTTATAGAACCACCAGGTACAACAGATGATTTTGAAAGTGAAAGTGATGACCCAGAGGGTTTAACTGAACAAAATGAAGATGTTAGTTTAAAAGATATTAATGCAGAAATTGAAGATATTGATGCTGAGCTTAAGGAAGTTGATGATAGTGCAATTCAAGAGGAGCTTGAATCACTTGTCTATCCAGACAACCAATACAAAAATTCAATCAAATATGATTATTCAATATACACATCACAATTTGATGAGATTATTGAGGCCAAAGATCTTGTGACTGCTGACGAGTCAATAAGATTAAGAAATCAACTTGATAATTTAATAAAACCACATCTGTCAACAATTGGAAAGTTGGCTAACAGGCTTCAAAGACTCTTACTTGCAAAACAAAACACAAGCTGGAATTTCAATCTTGAGGAGGGATTGCTTGATAATGCTCGTTTGCATAGAGTTATTGCTAATCCAGGCTTTCCTCTTAGTTTCAAACAAGAAACTGAAAATAAATTTAAAGACACTGTCGTTACTCTTCTTATTGATAATTCTGGTTCTATGAGGGGAAGGTCTATAAGTCTTGCTGCAATATGTACAGATATTATTGGAAGTACTCTTGAGAGATGCCAAGTAAAAACTGAAATACTTGGATTTACAACAAAACATTGGAAAGGTGGGGACTCAAAAAAATTGTGGATCATAAAAGGCAATAGTTCTAATCCAGGAAGATTAAATGATATAAGGCATATTATTTATAAAAGCGCAGATAATAGTTGGAGAAGAGCCAGAAGATATTTTGGAGCGATGTTAAGAGAAGGTCTGCTAAAAGAAAATGTTGATGGTGAAGCGCTCGCATGGTCACATGAAAGATTAATAAAAAGACCTGAAGAAAGAAAAATTTTAATTGTAATTTCAGATGGAGCGCCAGTTGATGATAGTACTTTATCAGCAAATAGAGAGGACTTTTTAGATAATCATTTAAAAGATATGATTTCAAAAATAGAAAGTGATAAGAATGTTGAGCTTCAAGCAATTGGGATAGGACACGATGTTACTAAATATTATAAAAATGCTCTTACTATAAATAGAGCTGATGAGCTTGGTGAAGTTTTGCTAAGTGAGTTAACAAAACTTTTCAATGACTAACAAATATTATAAAATTGGTTTTTCAAATATTAAAAAAATATAAAGAGTATTAAAATTATGAAGATTCGTAAACAGAATGGACCCCCAGAGGATTTAATATATTTTGATGAAGATCTAAATCTTACACAAAATAATGTTGAGGATGTTGTTGAAATTTTTAAAACACCTCTTACAGGATCATATAACTGGGATTACACAGTTGCAGATAATAGAATTAAAAAACTTTACGAATTAGGTAAAGAACTTAATTGGAATGGTTCTATAGACCTTAATTGGGATTACACCCATCCTTCTGATGAAAGATTAATCGAACCTGATGAGGAATTACCTCATGAAACTCTTGAAGCCTATCAAAAACTTTCAGAAGAGGAAAAAATACTTTTCGACAGACATTCTACTGCTGAATTGATGAGCCAATTCCTTCATGGTGAGCAAGGTGCATTACTAGTCGCTTCTCAACTAGCAAGCTGTGCACCAACCTATAACGCTAAATTATATGCAGCATCACAAACATTTGATGAAGCTAGGCATGTTGAGGTTTTTAATAAATATTTACAGGACAAAATTGGTATACATTACCCCATTAATCCATCATTAAAACTTTTGTTAGACAAAATACTCACTGACGAACGATGGGATCTAAAGTTCATTGGCATGCAGATAATCATTGAAGGTTTAGCTCTTGCGGCGTTTCAAATGCTGAAATCGATCACTAAAGATCCGTTATTAAAACAGTTACTTCATTATGTTGTAAGAGATGAGGCACGACATGTAACCTTTGGTATTAACTACCTAGAAGATTTTATCCAGACTTTGACTCCCGAAGAGATTAATGAAAGAGCTCAGTTTGCATATGAAGCATGTGTAATTTCTCGAGAAAGACTAATAAATACCAAAGCAGAACAAAGATTTTTGAAGATGTCTGAAGAAGAAGCTCGAGAGTTTCAATTAAATACTAAAACATTTGATATGTTTAGGAACTTCCTTTTCTCAAGAGTCATACCAAATTTATCAAGAATTGGACTGCTAACCGATGAGGTAAGACCTAAATTTGAAGCACTAGGATTACTGGAATACGAACACGCTCCAGATGACTTTGAATGTGATTGGGCTGAAATGAGAAAGCCACTTGAAAAGTTTGGACAAATTCCAGAAGCAATCTAAAAATAAACTTTCTTTAGCTTTGAATAGTTACTCAATTAAAGCTAAATAAACTATGGAGCAAAAAATATGTCAAAACATGCAGCAATAAATAGATTCGGAAGATCTGCGAATCCAGCATTTACCAAAAATTTTACATCTTCTTTTGATAGCATACCAATTAGCGAAAGAATGACACTTGATGGTGCGGTAAATAAAACTGGAATTTTGCTTGGTCTTTGTTTTGCTGGGGCTTTTGTGGGCTGGAATATACCTGTACTAGCAATACCATCAGCAATAATTGGTTTTATTCTTGCCCTAGTAACAATTTTTAGAAGTCCTTCAAAAGCAGGTTCAACTGCTCCTTTATATGCTTTAGTTCAAGGTATTTTTCTTGGTGGAATTACTCTTATGTTCGAATCTCAGTTTGATGGAATTGCTATTCAGGCAATAGGACTTACATTTGGTATTCTTGCCTCATTATTAGTTTGCTACAAAAGTGGTTTGATACTTCCAACTGAAAATTTTAGGTTAATGCTTGGGGCTGCGATTGGCGGGATAATGATTTTATATCTGATTAACTTTGTGATGAGTTTTTTTGGATCAACTCTTAGTTTTTTAACTTCAAATTCTCCGATGAGTATTGGTATTTCATTTGGCATAGTTGCTATAGCCTCCTTTAGCCTTGTATTAGATTTTGATTTTATTGAAGAAGGTGCTGAAAAAGGCATGCCAAAATATATGGAATGGTATGGTGCTTTCAGTTTGATGGTCACTTTAATATGGCTGTATTTAGAAATAATAAGATTATTGGCCAAAATGAGAAGCAGGTAAAACGTTGAACTCTATAGTATTTGGACTCTTAGCAGTTCTATCTTTATATGCGTTTTTCAAGCTGGCAAAAGTAAAAGCGTCAAGTAAACAACTTAATAGAAGCAATAGAATAAATAGATTTGGAGATCAGAAATCTGACAATATTATTGAAGGTGAATCAGAAGAAATAATTGAAGATGATGAAGATAAATAATTACCTAACATCTATGTATAAACAAGTCTTATTTACTTTTCTTGTTTTAACTTTTTCAAATAATATGCTCTATTCAAATGAGGATAGTTCAGACGCACCAATAATCCAACCCGGTGCCCCAGGTGAGCCTTCAAAAAGCCTTAATGAAGAAGATGCCACCAATATAGCAAACACTTCTTATATTAAAGCAGATGTAAATTTTCTTCAGGGTATGATAATTCATCATCAACAGGCCATTGTTATGTCAAATATGGCTGAAAATAGAACTAATAATAAAGTAATTCTAGAATTGGCAAAAAGAATAGAGGTTTCCCAAGAAGATGAAATCAATTTTATGGGTAGTTGGCTCAAAGAAAGAGATGAATACGAAACTAAAATAAATAGCCATAATCATATGGATCATATGCACTTAAAAATGGTTGGAATGGCATCAAAAATGCAAGTTGATAAACTTGAAATGTCAGATAGCTCAGACTTTGATAGATTGTTTTTACAATTAATGATTGCACACCATTATGGGGCATTGGAAATGGTCAAGGAATTAAAGAAATATCCTGGGTCAGCCTATGACCCAATTTTAAATGAGTTCGTATCAGATTTAGTTAATGATCAAGGTATTGAGATAGAGAGAATGAATACTATAGCAGTCAATATATCTGATGATCCAAGATCAGGACTTTCACCCGGTTTATATATTGCTGATGAGGCCATACTAAACCTTGAGTTAATTGCTTCATTAAAAAAACCATCTGGGTTTTTTGATCCCAAGAACCCATCTGCCAAAGGCTCTGAAGATTTGACAGAGGATAATTCTGATAAAACAACTGAAGAAATGTCCCGTTCTTTAAGAAGGCCTATGTTAAGTTTTGCAAATACTGATATGGCATTTAAAGATGATGTCATGGTAGCCGGGAGTTATCACGGTTTTAATATCTATAATCTTAAATCAGATGGTATTCCTGAACTTATCTCATCAGTCGTTTGTCCAGGGGGACAAGGAGATGTCTCAATTGTTGGAAACCTTCTCATTATGTCTGTTGAAGAAAACAGAAGCAGAATTGACTGCGGTCTAGAAGGTATAGGAAGTGATGCTAGTCCTGAAAGATTTAGAGGCATTAGAATTTTTGATATTTCAAATTTGTCAAAACCTAGACAGGTTGGTGCTGTACAAACCTGCAGGGGATCACATACCCATTCTGTTGTGTCTAGTTCAACATCTGAAAATAAAATTATTATTTATAATTCTGGAACAGGTCGTGTAAGAGATAATGAAGAATTATCATCATGCTTGGGATGGACTGGAGGTGGTTCTTCTTACTTTACAATTGATATTATTGAGATACCAATTAATGATCCATCAAGCTCTAAGATTGTAAAAAGTCCAGCTGTCTTTACTGATATTGAAACTGGAAATGTTGCTGGTTTGTGGCGCGGTGGTGATCATGGTGGTGATACTCAGGATACTAACCCTACAGATCAGTGTCATGATATTACAGTTTTTCCCTCAGCCAATATCGCTGCAGGTGCTTGCTCAGGTAATGGAATCTTATTTGATATAACTGACCCCTACAATCCTTCAAGGCTTGATGTTGTGACTGATGTAGGTTTTGCATACTGGCACTCCGCAACGTTTAATAATGACGGAACAAAAGTAATATTTACAGATGAATGGGGTGGTGGTGGTCGTGCTAGATGTAGAGCATGGGATCCTTTAGATTGGGGTGCAGATGCTATATACGATATTGTTGATAACAAGTTAGAATTTAGAAGTCACTATAAAATGCCTGCCCCTCAGTTAGAAACTGAAAATTGTGTAGCGCATAATGGCTCAATAGTCCCTATTCCAAATAGAGATATTTTTGTTCAAGCCTGGTACCAAGGTGGAATGTCAATAATGGATTTTACTGATTCAAGCAATCCAATTGAAATAGCATATTTTGATAGGGGTCCAATTTTAGAAGATTTACTAATAACTGGTGGTTACTGGTCAACTTATTTTTATAAAGGATTTATTTATGGAACTGAAATAACAAGAGGTCTTGATGTTTTTAAACTTGTTCCAAGTGAATTTTTAAATCAAAGAGAAATTGATTCTGCTGCAAATGCGTATCCAGTTGATGGTATTAATGTATTTAATCCTCAACAACAAATTCCAATGGCATGGCCTGAAGGTGCATCTGAATAAATTAGACAAATATGATAATTGGAATTGATTTTGGAACATCAAATACAGATATTGTAATTTCTGATAACGGAGATAAAGAATTTTTTTCAATGCCATCAGAGCAAATTAATGATGAAATTCTTGACAAAATACTTCACTACATTGATGTAGATACAACAAATTTAGAAAAAATTGCAGTTACTGGTGGTAAATCAAGTGATCTCTCAAATTCAATCAAAAATATTCCAATTATTAAAGTGAATGAAGTTGATGCTATTGGATATGGTGCATTGGAATTATATGATTTAAAAAACAAACCTTTTGTAGCAGTTAGTGCCGGAACTGGAACAGCATGTATCTTTCATGATGATAATAAGTTTAACCATCTTGGCGGAATTTCAATAGGTGGCGGTACTCTTTTAGGCTTATCAAATTACATTTTAAATACTACAGAGGTCTCAGAACTTGAAGAGCTATCTCAAAAAGGTAATAGACAAAACCTTGATCTTCTTATTGGCGAAGCTGTAAACGAAATAGGCTCTTTGTATCCTGAGATTTCAGCCTCAAATTTTCTTAAAGGAAGATCTTCTAAAGATCATAATCCATCTGATATTGCGGCATCGCTATCAAATATGATTGGTGAAGTAATTGGGACTATAGCTTATCTTAATGCCATTGTATGTGGTCAGAAAGAAGTTTATTTTATGGGCAGAACATCTCAGATAGAAACAATAAAAAAAGGAATTGAGGATAGGCTTAAATTAGCAAATATTAATGGAATATTTGAAGAAAATAGAGAATATGGTAATGTACTAGGTGCATTAAGAGCATTACAACAAAAACAACTATAATATTCATAATATGGAAGTAGTCACAGACAAATCAATGATAATAACACTTGCAATACCAGTGTTTTTTTTACTTATTATTATTGAGTATTTTTATGGAAGATACGTTGGTAAAAATACTTATCGCTTAAACGACACAGTCACGAGTATTACTGTTGGAATGATTAGTCGATTCCCAACAATGTTAAATCTTGGAGTACAAAGTGTAATATTTGTCTACATTAGTTCGTACTTAAATATGGAGTTACTTTCTGTAAAAAATCCATTTACATGGATTATAGCGTTCCTTTTATATGATCTTTCATATTATTGGATGCATAGAATGCATCACGAAATTAAAATCTTATGGGCAACTCATAGCGTTCATCATCACGGTGAAGACTACAATTTAGCCACCGCCCTAAGACAAACTAGCACTGGTTGGCTTTGGAAATGGATATTTTATATGCCAATGATAATACTTGGGGTTCCAGGTGAGGTATTTATTACAGTTGCAGGAGTAAATTTAGTTTATCAATTTTGGGTTCATACAGAACATATTGGTCATTTAGGTTTTCTTGAAAAGATATTCATTACACCCATGAATCACAGAATTCATCATGCGAAGAATAAAGAGTATATTGATGCTAATTATGGTGGTGTTTTTATAATTTGGGACCGAATGTTTGGAACCTATAACCCTCAAAGATCAGATATTAAACCAGTATACGGAACGGCAACACCATTAAATAGCTGGAATCCACTATGGGCAAATTTTCAAGTTTTTTCAATTATGATTAAAGACACAATAAAAACTAAATCTTGGAAAGATAAATTTAAGGTATGGTTCTCTAAGACTTATTGGAGACCAGAGGATTGCATAGAAGAAAAGAATCCAAATGAGTTCTATAAAAAGTTTAATCCAGAGATAACAACTGATATCAAACTATTTAGCTTTTTTCAAATGCTGTTCACGATCTTAGTATCTGGAGCGGTAATCACTTTTATATCTAATCATGCTTATAGCGAAATTATTACGTTTGGAATATTTATTATTGCTCTAACATCTCTTACTGGATACTTGATGCAATCAAATACTAATGCTTACCAATTAATTTTGTACTTTTCTGTAGTCTCAATTTTTTCTATTCTTTATTTTGAGCTTCTTAGTTTTGAACTACTTTCTACAAAGCTTCTTTTAGCTCAATTACTTGCTAATACATTAGCAGTAACTGGAATAAGGTTATTCCAGTCACTAACATTTTCAGGCTTGCTAAAGGTTAAATAAATTACTGGATATCAAATCTATCCGCATTCATAACTTTGTTCCATGCAAAAACAAAATCATTAACGAATTTGCTATTTGAATCATCCTCTGCATAAACTTCAACTACAGCTCTCAATTGAGAATTTGAACCGAATACAAGATCAGATCTTGAAGCTGTTCTAACTTTCTCTCCAGAGACTCTGTCAAAAGCTTCATAAGAATTTCCAGTTCCATTTGGTTTCCATTTGACGGACATATCAAGCAGAGTTTTAAAATAATCATTGCTTAGATTATTCTTATCTTCACTAAATAAACCATATCCATTTGAGCTTATACCTAATGATCTCATTCCACCAACAAGAACTGTCATTTCAGGTGCAGTAAGTCCTAGTAGTTGAGCTTTATCAAGAAGAATTTCCTCAGGGGGTGTATTTACACCACTAGCATGAAAATTTCTAAATGCATCTGACTTTGGCTCCAGGACAGCAAAGGATTCAACATCAGTTTGCTCTTGTGATGCGTCACCTCTTCCAGGAACAAATGGAACTTCGACACCAGATGCCATTTCAATTCCTAAGTTACCAGCAAGTATAATAATATCTGCAACAGAAGCGCCTGTTTCTTTTGAGATATTTCCATATATTTCAAGAATTTTTGATAGTTGATTTGGATTGTTTGCCTCCCAATCTTTTTGAGGAGCCAATCTAATTCTGGAACCATTTGCACCACCTCTCATGTCTGAACCCCTATAGGTAGAAGCACTAGCCCATGCAGTTTCAACCATTTCTTGTATAGATAATCCAGAGTCTGAAATTAGTTTTTTAACATTCTCAATATCATAGTTACTATTTCCTTCAGGAACAGGATCTTGCCAAATTAGCTCTTCATCAGGAACTTCAGGACCCATATATCTAGTTTTAGGTCCCATATCTCTATGAAGTAGCTTAAACCAAGCCCTTGCAAAAGCATCTGCAAATTCATCAGGATTTTCATGAAACCTTTTTGAAATTTTGTTATAACTAGGATCAACACGCATTGCCATATCAGCAGTTGTCATCATAGTTGGAACTTTTTTTGATGCATCTTCAGCATCTGGAGCCATATCTTCTTCAGTTTGCCCAATAGCATGCCAAATATGAGCACCAGCTGGGCTTTTTGTTAACTCCCATTCATAGCCAAACAATAAATCAAAGTATCCGTTGTCCCATTTTGTTGGATTAGCAGTCCACGCGCCTTCGATACCACTTGTAATAGTGTCACTACCAACACCAGATCCAAAAGTACTAGACCATCCAAATCCCATTTCTTCTAAAGGTGCTCCTTCAGGTTCAGTTTGAACATTTGTTTCAGCGCCGGCACCGTGAGACTTACCGAAGGTATGACCACCTGCAACTAAGGCAACTGTTTCTTCATCGTTCATTGCCATTCTTCCAAATGTCTCCCTAATATCATGAGCACTGGCTAAAGGATCAGGATTTCCATCTGGACCTTGTGGATTCACATAAATTAATCCCATTTGTACTGCTGCTAAGGGATTATCTAACTCTCTTTCACCTTTATATCTTTTATTATCAAGCCATTCAGACTCAACACCCCAATGAATATCTTCCTCAGGTCCCCAGATATCTGGTCTTCCTCCACTGTATCCAAAGGTTGTACCACCCATAGATTCAATTGCGGCATTTCCAGCTAAAATTAAAAGATCAGCCCAGCTAATTTGTTTTCCATATTTTTGTTTGATTGGCCAGAGCAACCTTCTAGCTTTATCTAAATTACCATTGTCAGGCCAGCTATTAAGTGGTGCAAAACGTTGAGCACCAGTTCCACCGCCACCTCTTCCATCAGTGTTTCTGTATGTTCCAGCGGCATGCCATGTCATCCTGATAAAGAATGGACCGTAGTGGCCGTAATCTGCTGGCCACCATTCCTGAGAATCAGTCATAAGATCATAAAGATCTTGTTTTAACGCATCATAATCAATTTTTTTGAATTCTTCCCTATAGTCAAAATCATTATCCATTGGATTAGATTTTCTATCATGTTGATGCAATATATTGAGGTTTAGCTGATTTGGCCACCAATCTTTAGTTGATGTTCCAGAAGAGCTGTTTGTTGTCATTGCCCCATGCATTACGGGACATTTTCCTTCGGTCTGTTCAGCCATAGTTACTGATTCTCCTTAAAAGTTTAAATGTGCAGTTTGTAGATAATATAAAACATAAATATACTATTAAAATAACCAAAAAAAAAGCATTTTAATAACACATTTCTTTATATTAAGTAATTTATATATATAATGGTGGAGCTACGCGGGATCGAACCGCGGACCCCCTGCTTGCAAAGCAGGTGCTCTCCCAGCTGAGCTATAGCCCCACACAAGGTTGGTTATTGTACTTTATTAAAAGAGTTTTGTAGATTTATTCTGTATGTTTTTTGTTATTTATTGGTGCAAGTTTTGAAACCTTAGAAGTCTGTGAAAAGTTTTGTATTTTACCAACAGAGTTAGAAATTTTATTTCTTTTAAATTTATTAAAAACTTTAAATAAAATAAAAAACCAGAAACCATTAATTAAGGGTTCTACTAAAGCATCGATTGCAGCCAAGTTTAATGGCGCACCAGTTAAAACTCTATTACACGTCATTGCAATGAAGATATGTCCAACTGTATAAACAACAGCTAAAAGAATTCCAATTTGATTGGCATTAAGAAATGATTTGCTAGTATTTGCAAACTTAAGTACAAATATTTTTTTTAAATAAACTAAAAGGAAGTAAAACCAAAATCCATTTATTATGGGTTCGATAAATGCATCAATTGCTGCCACATCAAAAGAAGCCCCAGTAATAATCCTAACGCATGTTATTGCTATTAAAATATGCCCAATTGTATAAATTATTGATAAATATAAATTCTCATATTTGAAAATTTTGATATCGTCATATTTTAAATAATCATTCATAAAACGATTTAAACATAAAAAAAGGGGTAATGAAACACCACCCCTTAGTTTTCAGGGGTACACATAAGCACCCCTCTCTCCTAAATACTAAAAATTAATAGAAAATCCAACTTTCATAGTTCTAGGCTTTTGAGACCTAGCACCTTCAGAAGGAGCTCTTGAAATTAAGTCTTCACTATCAAGAGTATTTTCTAAAATAAGATAAACATCCATATCTTCATTTAGAGCTTTTCTAAGGCTTAAATCAAGATAGCTATGTGCTTCGATTTTGTTGTAAGTTCCGCATGCTGCAAGTGAACATGAACTTCCTACATTTACGAGCCTAGCATTACCACTCAACCCATTATCATTTATAAAACCAACAACAATTGAGCTTTGTGAATCTGGGATATAGGGAAGATCATCACCAGCTGCAACTGTTCCAAAATAATCACTTTCAGAACTATTAGCAAATGTTGCATCTGTACTCGTATAATTTACTGAAATTGGATAAGTTACTCCGTTACCCTCGAGCATCCATGACCCACTAAATTCAAGTCCTGAAACATCTGCTTCACCACCACTAAAGACTGCAGATTCATCTGCATCACAAGCTGCACCACTAACTAGTGTACATTCTGCAGCAAGTCGAGAATAATCACTTTCAAAATAGAAAGCTTCAATATTTGTTGATCCTTCAGAATATCTTAAGCCTAGCTCCATGTTATCAGCTTCTTCTGGATCAGCACCAAACATTGGTGTCATTCCTTGATGAAAACCTGCAACAAGAATCACATTATCATTAAGATCATATGTTGCACCAAAACTTGATGTTGTATGATCGTTTGTAGCAAAGGTATCTCTATTGTCAGCTTCACCTGTTCTAACCATTGTTAAGTTTGGTCCTGCACGATCTGACCACCTTCTGTGTCGTTGATCATAATCTTCTGATCTATATCCTACTGTTATAGCAAGCTTGCCAAAATCCATCGTATCCTCTAAATAATATGAAGTTGCGCTTGATTCTCTTAATCTGTTATTACTATTATTTAATCCAATGTAACCATATAAAGGAGATAAAGAGCCATCTGCAGCTTGGTCTGCATATTCGTGAGCCTGAACTCTACTCTCTGAGTCTTCCATGTCTCTATATCCAACGGTCAAAGCATGAATGCCTAATTGTGTTGAAATATTGAATTGGTAGCCTTCATTAGTGTAGTACCTATTATTATGTTTATATTCTATTTCAACAGCTAACTCACCATCTAAAATTGCTTGAGCATTTGCACTGCCATTGTTTGCATCACTTATTAGCTCATTAATATCGTCTCTTTCACCATGTTCTGAGTCGTTATTAAAATCACTGACTTTAAACCAGTCTCTGTGATAATCGTTCTGCCATGAAGTAAATCTCACATCAAAATTATTAAAAGATCCTTCATATGTTAATGATGTCTGCTCTCCATCATTCATCATTTTATCGTATGCTGTTGCTCCATATCTCATTCTTGGATTGGCATTAAAACTTGCCTGTGAAAGACCAACATAAGACTGATTAGATGTCTCATCTAAATCAACTCTCTTAAAAGTTAATGAGTGATTACCTGATGTATAGTTTGCTTTTATCATCAAATCTGACTTATCAAATCCAGTATCACCACCAACATTTGCAATTGAATCATAACCATCGCTAGCGTGTTCATGAATCTCGACTAATGCTCCAAAATTTCCCTGGCTAGCTCCATAATATGTATGAGTTCTAGTCATTCCATTTTCACCAATTTCTTGGATAAATTTACCTGAAGCAACTTTTGGTATTGGTGTGCTAATTAAGTTTATTGCACCACCGATCGTTTGTGGGCCTTGTGAAACAACAGCAGGTCCTTTGAGAACCTCTACTGCATGAATCCTTCCAGTTGTTGGAAAATAATATGCAGAAGATGCAGTATATGGTGCTGGTGCAACTAAAACACCATCTTCCATAATAGTTACTTTGCCAGATCTTTCAATCGCTGTTCCTCTAATAGAGATATTAGGCCTTAAACCATAACCTTCTTCTGTTCTCATATAAATACCAGGAACGGCAGTCAAGATTTTCTGAATATCTGTATCCATAGCTTTTTGTAAATCTTCGTTAGAAATTACAGCTCCAGAACCTGCAAGATCTTTAACATCTTCTTTTGAACCAATTATGGTTACAGACTCAATATATTCTGATTCATCACTATCTTGAGCAATCAAATTAAATGAAGCTAAGATTAGAAATAAAATAATTAAATATTGTGAAGAGTTTTCATAAAAACTTTTTGCAAACTTGTTCATTTAATATTCTCCTTTTAATTATATTAAAAATGAAAGCTACTTTTAAAATCGCCTAAAGAATTTTGATAACTAAAACTAAATTCTCAAAAAACTGCACACTATTAGGGGAATGACCAATAAAGTAGCTTTCATGAATGAGAATGATAATGATTCTCATTTAGATTTGCAAGTAAAATATATATATATTTTAAAAGTATTTTAAATAGAAGATTTAGAACTTAGACAATAGCTACTAGTTATTTCCTTTGATAGCGAAATATGTGCCTATGACAAATAAGAATATTTGCTCACTCATAAATAATTTTTGAGTGACCAGCCAATCTGAATGTGCGATCAGAATTGCTCCAATCATTATTACCCCAACTGCGCCTCCAGATAATCTTGTAATTACATTACCAAAACTATTACTGAATAAGCCACCGATAATAATACCTGCGCCAGCTGCAACCTCTCCCACTGCAACCATTGTGGTTACAATTTCAGGATACATGTAACCCATACTTTCAAACCATGTGACCATTTTTTCTGGCGGTAAAGGAAATTTACCAATGCCATGCAAAATAAATGAGGTTCCAAGTGATAGCCTGAGCAACCAAGGTGTGATTGGATAAAGTGGTTTTGCTATTGCTTCAAGGTAAGAATTAAATTTTTTCATTTATGTATTTGATAATTATTATTATTGAAGTATATCTTTATCATGCCAAAGTTTGAATCCTTTAATGTTAACAAATTGATCTAATTCATCATTACCAATTTTTATGTTCGCAAGCATTTTTCCACAATCTGAAATGCTCTCTTCCTGAATACATCCCATATCAAATAATTTTGATCGTATATTTCCTAGATTATTATCCATTGAGATCCATCCTCGATATATTCCTTGGAATAATTCATTATTTATTCGAGATCTTAGCTCTTCAAATCCATCATCGTTTTCAGCAGAAATAAAAATCTCATCTTCTTTTCTTGTTTTATAAATATCAATTTTAGATGAAGGTAAAAGGTCACATTTGTTGTTAATAGTAACTTGGGGAATATCTATCAAGTTTAAGTCTTGAAGAATACTATTTACCTCATTAATTTTTGCCTTGTAATCTGGATCTGATACATCTACCACATGTAGTAATAAATCAGCTGATTTAAGCTCATCTAATGTTGCCTTAAAAGACTCAATCAGTTGAGTTGGTAAATCTGAAATAAAACCAACTGTATCTGAAAATAATATAGGCCCATATTTTGGGTTTTTATTTTTTCTTGTTACAGAGTCTAATGTCGCAAATAGTCTATTCTCAGCAACTTGTTTACTTTCAGTTAATTTATTAAACAAGGTTGTTTTACCAGCATTAGTATAACCAACAAGCGCTACTAATTTGTTCCTACTTTTTTTGCGAGCATACCTATTAATTTTTCTTTGTTTATGTGATTTATCAAGCCTCTCATTTAATCTTTTGATTCTTTTACCAATAAGTCTTCTATCGGTTTCGAGCTGAGTCTCACCCGGACCTCTTAATCCAATTCCACCTTTTTGTCTTTCAAGATGAGTCCAGCCTCTTATAAGCCTTGTTGATAAATGTTTTAGTTGAGCTAATTCAACTTGAAGTTTTCCTACATATGACGATGCTCTTGATGCAAAAATATCAAGTATCAGTTCAGTTTTATCTATGACCCTTACATTAAAGAAAATTTCTAAATTTCTATTTTGTGATGCTGAAAGTTGATGATTTATTATTAATAAATCTATATCTTGATCCTTAATTATATTCTTAATTTCTTCTAGCTTTCCTTTTGAGATAAATGTATTGATAACAGGTGTTTTTTGCTTATGTAAGAGCTTATCAACAATTACTAAATCAGCAGAAGTAATTAGACTTTGAAACTCTTCAAATTCATTTTCTAATTTATTAAAATTTTTATAAGATTCTATTTCAACGAATAATGAGAAAACATTTTGTAGCTTGTCTTCTTTAATTATCATACATGGGATGATTGGCTATTTCGCTTTGCATTTCTATCTCTCTATACTTGCTTGCTGGAACAATAAGTCCAGCTGCTTCAGCGGCTTCTCTTTGATGCATTGGAGTTGCACCACAACAAACCCCAAGAAAATTAATACCCATTTCGTGAGCTTCTTTAAAGAACTCTCTCATTTCATATCTGTTGCAATACATTGGATCGAGAGCAGTAGGAAAAGTTTTTCCGCCTGGTGCTGGACATGCACATCTGTTGGTATCTGGTAGATTAAAATAGGTTGGATTTTCTTCAGTCGTTCTAAATGCAAGGGGTAATGCAGACATATGGCAAGTGATCTGTTTCCTGATTTTTCTTAAATAAGGCATCATAGTTGCCGGGCCCCTAAAACAATTCATTCCAACAACATTCGCACCTCTTTGCTCAAGCTCTTTACAAGTATCAATAATAGAATATCCGTCTTGCATATAGTCTTCCGCCATAGGAGCAATATTTATGACAGAAGGTAGTCCAGATTGTTGAATTACCTCAAGAGCCTTAAAAGCTTCTTCAGCATAAAAAAATGTTTCTCCCATAATCATATCTGCACCTTCTTCAACAGCCCATCCAACCATTTCGGAAAACATCTTCTCGGCTTTAAGCTGTGATTCATGATCATCCTGCTTCCAAATATTTGAATGTGAAATATTGCCTGCCAATAAATTTATATCGCTGCCATTAATTGGATTATTTGCAACCTTTTTTGCAATTTGAAGCGCAGATCTATTGAGGGGTTCTAAAAGGTTTTCCTTGCCTATTTCTCGTAATTTTTCTCTATGGCCATTATAAGTAAATGCCAAAACAATATCTGATCCTGCGTGTTGAAAATCTCTATGCAAATTTTCAAGCGCATTTGGATTTTCCAAAGCTACCATTGGTGCAAATTCGCCTGCAGACATATATCCACGCTTTTCTAGCTCAAATAAAAATCCTTCTGCACAAATAACAGGTCCTTGATCTAATCTTTCGATTAAGCTTTTTTTCATAAATTTTAGTGAGCTACAAATTTTAATTAAATTAAACGATATTTAATTTGTAATGTAAATTGAAAAATGCAGCAAAACTTATAATAAGTCTTTTAATGTTTTGCTGTAAATTTATATTTAGTCTGCGAAGTCTAAACCTTTTGCTGCTTGAACTTCTCTTTTATTAGGATTTACAGATTCTCTAAATGGGACTTCGACGATCTCAGCATTGACTGGTACCCCAGGTGACTCTGAATACTCGTCAGGAAGTTTCACCATAAGTTTAGTACCGACTTCTGAAGATGACCAGGGAACCCATGCTAGTGCTATATTTGTCTCTAATTCAGGTGACCACCATGGTGAAGTAACATAACCTGTTTCGTTTCCATCTGTATCAGTAACCAACCAAAAGTCTGGAGCATAATCTGTGATTTCTTTTCCACCAAGAGTTATGCCAACCATTTTCATTTTAAAAGGTTCTTTACCCTCATCAATAATTGCTCTTTGCCTTTCAAGCTCTTCTTTTCCAATATAGTCAGCTTTTTTATTTCTAGGAACTTGATAACTCAAATTTACCTGAAATGGAGATGTCTCATGATCTAAATCTTGGCCCCATGATAATATTCCCGCAGCAATTCTTCTATGATGAGCAGGAGCAATCACCATTAATCCAAATTCTTCACCTGCCTCAAGAACTGCATTCCACATTTTCTCAGCATTATCATGTGCATTTCTGACATAGATTTCATAGCCTTTTTCACCAGTGAAACCAGTTTGACTAATAACACAATCAGCTCCACCAATCTTTGTTTCCATTAGACCATAGTATGGAATTTCTCTTAATTCCTCTCCGGCTAGTTTTGCCATTAAATCTTCAGATAAAGGTCCTTGAATTTGAACAGGACATGCATCAATTTCATCAATTACAACATCATATTTTTTTGTAACATTTACTCCTTGAAGCCAGAATAATAAATCACTGTCTGAAATTGAAAACCAAAATTCGTCCTCAGATAATCTTAATAACACAGGATCATTTAGAATCCCGCCCTTATCGTTGCATAAGATCGCATATTTACCATTACCAGGAACAATTTTTGTAGCATCTCTTGTGATCACAAAATCGGTAAACGCTTCTGCGTCTGGACCTTTGACTCTTATTTGCCTCTCAACAGCCACATTCCACATTGTTACTCTATTTACCAACGCTTCATATTCAACCATAGCTCCACCATCTTCTGGTTTCACATATCCTCTTGGATGATATATACGGTTATATACTGTCGCCCTCCAGCAACCTGCTTCATGAGAAAGATGCCAGAATGGAGATTTTCTTACTCTTGTTGAAATTAGTAATTCTGTTGGTGTTCGACCACTTTGTCTGAGATTAACTGGTACTACTCTATCCCCTTGATCAACACTTGGGTGATTTGGACTTGTCATATAGACCTCCCCGAAAATTATGACTATGTATTAAATTTATCATCAGTTTTTATTGTTGTAAATCAAAATCTTGTTAAGATTCAATTATGAAAAAATTATATTTTCTAATTTTCTTTTTTATGTCTAGTAACTCCATCACTAGCGAAATGATTTTTGGTAAAGAGAATATTGCAAATGGAATTGATATTGTCTTTGAGGCTGCTCCTAAAGATAATATTTTTCCAAGAAAATATTTTTTAAATGAAGACGAGACAGATATTCATATCGAAATGCTAATCAATTGGGCATCTAGAACTTCAACTGGATCACCTATTGGTGGCTTTATTCCATACTTAAAAGTGTATGCAGAGATTCAAAATTCTAAAGGAGAGCTTTTAAATACTGAACTCACTCCACATCTAAATATTTCTGACAATTTTCATTATGCACAAAATATAAAGTTACCAGGTAAAATTAGTGATCTTTATAATGTAAGAATCACTATAATACCTCCAAAAAATAATGAATTGGGAATTCATTATGATTGGAATGAAAAGTACGGAGTGCTCTTAGAAAAGCAAACTTTTATATATAAAGATTTATCATTTGAAGAGATTGCCAACACAACTAGAAGATAGCCAAATTTAATTCTTGCTAATAAACTCTGTATTTTTTTACAAATAATCATAAAATACCAACATGAATATAAAATCTTTAAGTTTTTACTTTTTTTTAATAGGTCCATTCATTTTTTCGTCTCATTTAATATCTCAAATTGACGTCAAAAATGAGGATCTAATGGTTCATAAAACTTCAACATGTGGATGTTGCAAGCAGTGGATGAAGCATGCTGAAAATCATGGGTTTAATGTTTCATCAAAAGATTATGAAAATTTAGAGGATGTTAAAAAAGATTTTGGTATTCTACCTAAATATAGATCATGCCATACAACAGTATCTTCAGATGGCTTTGTTTTTGAGGGACATATTCCTAGCAAATATGTAGAGCAGTTCCTTTCTGAGAAGCATACTGATGCTATCGGACTATCTGTTCCTGGAATGCCAATGGGTTCTCCAGGCATGGAAGTTGGTGATCGATTAATGCCGTATGATGTTTTAATTCTTTTTAAAGATGGTTCTAGTAAAGTTTACGCTGAAGTAAATACAAAATAATTTGTAAATCTATAAATTACGCAATCAGGTAATTATTAAGTTCATTCTACTGAATAGACTTTCTGAGGAACACTCATAAACCTGATATCAAAGAAATCATCCGTAATTAGTATGTTCATGGCTTTACTAATGACAAGGATCAAAATGTTATGCGAACCCTTGATGATCTAATAGATAAACATAAGGCATCCTTCTACACTATTTATCGAGCATCAAGTCAAGATCAGTGGAAAAAGAAAAAAGGTTAGTTTTTTGCCTCAAAACTAACCTTTTTCTTGAGTTATTTTACAAGCTGTATCGTATTGAAAAACTAATATTTCTTCCTGGCATTAAGTACTCATCTGCAGTTCCAGCTGCTTGTCCAGTAATTGTTGGATAATCCCAATATTTAATGTCTGTTAGATTTCTTACACCAAACTTAATATTTACTTTTTCAGTTAAATCGAAGTTTAAATATGTATCCAACGTTACTCTTCCTGCTGTTTCTTGAGCTGGAGAACATACACCGCTTCTGTCACAAACAGGACTTAAAATAGAACGACTTGATTTCATTAATGTTGAGATAGTATTCCAACTTAATCTACCGCTATCAGATATCCATGATAGTGAAATTTTAGCGTGGTCAGGTGATAAGGATTCTAAATAGCCATCATCCTCTCTGCCCTCATTTAAACTTACACCAAATGAAGCTGAAAAACTGTCATTGAATACTGTTTTTGACTCAAATTCAATTCCATTTGTCTCAACAGATCCTAAGTTTTGATACTGCACTTGAAGAACTCCTTGAATTGGTGGGAAGAGATATTCATATGCAATAAAATCTTTATAGTCATTTTTGTAATAAGCTAATGACCATGAAGTATTGGTTAAAGAACCTCTTAACCCAATCTCAAAACCCTCACTTGTTTCAGCGGTAATATTTGGATTAGGAATTATCGTATACATCTGTGCTAAGTTCGTATACGTGTTGTATGCCTCATCAAAGTTTGGATTTCTATAACCTTCTGCATATTGCAAAAACAAAGACATATCTCCAGAAATATCTCTTATTAAGCCAACTTTCATAGACGCTTGACTATCACTTCTTGGCTTGACTTCGTGTCCAAAAATATTATTTCTTGCATGAAGAGCATCTGTTTTTGCTTTTTGATCATAAGAGTCATAGCGAGCTCCAAGAACAGCTGTGGTTTTATCATTTAAATAAATCCTATCATTGATAAAAATTGCTTCTCGAGTGACCTCACTATCTGGAAAACGCTTATGAGGATATAAAGTATTTGCGAGGGTTTTATTTACATCACCGGTAATAAGATTGACTTCAGTTTTGTCATTATTTCTTGAATACTCAGCCGTTTCACTCTCTACACCATAAATAATATTATGATTTCCAATAACCTTAATCATTTCTAGCGAGAAACCTGATACCTCTTGATTAAAGTCAAAATCACTTGCTTCGGAAGTCGGAACAAAAGATGGTATAGGTGGTCCAAAGGCCGGCATAACCATTATTGCTTTATTTTTTGAAGTTGTAGTTCTCTGATCGGTTGTTTGTGAGAAAGATCTGATTACTCCACTATCAAATAGACTATTTTTTCCAGAAAATTCATATGTAATTGAAAATCTCTCCCTAGTTAAATTGTCTAAACCTAATGAAGAGGAAACATTTTCTACCTGCATATTAGCAGCACTAAAGCCGCTTCCTAAGTCAGTAAGAAGGTTATATTCTGAATCAAGCTCTTGATTATCGAATGTGATATTTATAGAAGAGCCATTATTAAGTGATAATTTAAGCTTAGCCAAAATACTCTCTTGTTCACCATCCATAGGGTTAAGTGTTTCAGTAGCACTATCATGAACCTCCATTTCATTCATTTCTCTTGTGCTTAATTGAACAAGTGCTTCTAAATTATTTCTGACCATTGCGCCAAGAACTGTCACTTTTTCTTGGCTGTTCACATCCTGTGAACTCAATGTAGCTGAAAGGTATGGATTAGATTCGTCAGCTATATCTGAAGCATCTTTTGTGGTGTAAGCAATTGTGCCAGCTAAACCATCTGAACCATACAAAGATGAACTTGGGCCTTTAAGAATTTCAACTCTTTTTAAAAGCTCAGTATCAACCAAATCTTTACCATATCCACCACTTTGATATGCATCACCAGTTCTAAAACCATCAATAAATATATTGACTCTGTTATTTCCAACGCCTCGAATAACAACATCAGAATTTCTCGATCTACCAGATGAGATATCTTTTGGCACAGTTATACCAATCGTGTTTTCCAAGAGTTGTGATACATCAGAAACAAGTCTTGCTTCTATTTCATCTTGAGATATTACTGCAACAGAGCCCACTACTTCACCAATTGGCACTGGTTGTTTTGCACTAACAGTTACAACTTCTTCAATATCATCAGAGTTATCTTGTGAATTTATAAAAGGAAATGCAAAAAAAACTCCTAAGACCATTATTGTTTTTATATATTTCATAATTTATCCTTGTATTTTTTATTACATTAAATGAGAATGAGAATGATTATCATTTAGTTTTACAAAAAAATCAATTATGAGTATATTTAAATCATATAAACTAATTAAATTTTTATTCGTACTAATTCTTTTTTCTGCTTGTATAAACAGCGCTTGTGATAAAGCTTTGGATGCATCAAGAATTACTGTTGCAGGCGGCTCAATTACAGAAATTATTTATGCCCTTGAACAAGATGAAAAGCTAGTTGCTGTCGATATAACTTCAAACTTTCCAAAACAGGCATCAGAACTGCCCTCCATTGGCTATGTAAGAGCTTTATCTGCTGAAGGTGTTCTTTCTCTTTCACCATCACTAATTTTAGGTGAAAACGATATGGGTCCTGCTGCAGTTTTGGAACAACTATCGAGAGTAGGAATAGATATAAAAATAATCCCAGAGGAAAACACTGCTGATGGCATTATTGATAAAGTTTCGTGTTTAGCAAATATATTAGATATATCAGATTACGATAAAAATATTGTATTAAATGATTTACGAAATGAGGCAAATGATCTACATAGCATTGTGAAAAGCAATCAAAGCACAAAAAAAGTAATGTTTATCTTGAGTATGGAAAGTGGTTCACCCACAGTTGGTGGAAGAGGCACTTCAGCTGATGGTTTTATTAAAATGACGGGTGGTATAAATGTAATGAATTCTTTTGAGGGTTGGAAGCCAGTTTCAACTGAATCAATAATAGAGGCGAGTCCAGATTTCATAATTATTTCTAATAGAGGATTATCCTCTTTTAAAACTGTTGAAAAGCTTGGTCAACATCCAACTTTAATTTTCACTCCTGCCTCGAAGCAAAATAACATTATAGCGCTTGATGGGATGGCAATGCTTGGCTTTGGACCTAGAACAATATCTTCTGCAAAAGAAGTAGCTCTAAGATATATTTCTAAAGATGAATAAAGCTCTTAATTTAATTAATTTAAATAAACTACATATCTCATCAAAACAATTATTTAAGTTAAACGTTTTTGTCATTTTATGCGCTATTTGCTTTCTATTAGCATGTGTAAATGGAAGTATTGCCATTAATTTCACAGATATTTATTCAGGTGAGATTTCAGACTTAACAAAAATAGTTTTGTTGGAAATACGATTGCCAAGGGTCATATTGGCGGCTTTGGTTGGTGCCAGTCTTGGTATCTCAGGCGCTGCGCTTCAAGGACTTTTCCGTAACCCTTTAGCTGATCCTGGCTTAATTGGTGTTTCAGCAGGAGCCGCATTAGGCGCAACTTTAGTCATTGTTTTAGGTTCAAATTTTTTAAGTGGTTTTATGCTTGGATCTTTTTTATTGCCTTTGGGAGCAATTTCGGGAGCAATTTTAGTAATTATGATGCTATACATGTTAACTAAAGGATTTGGATATCAAGGTGTTACATATATGTTGCTTGTTGGGATCGCGGTAAATGCAATTGCAGGTGTTGGTATTGGAATACTTACATTTATAAGTACGGATTCTGAATTAAGAGGTTTAACGTTTTGGACAATGGGTAGTTTCGGTGGAGTTACATGGCCGCTATTAATACCAGCAATAATTATTATATTAATATCAGTCGCTTCAATGATGACTGTTTCAAGAAATCTTGACTTAATTCAACTTGGAGAGCCGGAAGCATATAGGCTTGGGGTAGATGTAAAGAAATTAAAATATAAAATTATTATATCTTGTGCTGCAGCAGTTGGAGCAAGCGTCTCTTTGTCAGGAATGATTGGATTTGTTGGATTAGTTGTTCCACATTTAGTAAGGCTATTTGGCGGTGTAAATCATAACTATCTTTTGCCTGGATCTGCTTTTATTGGAGCCGCTTTGATGATAACAGCTGACATGGTAGCAAGAACAATGATTCAACCTGCAGAACTTCCGGTAGGTTTGATTACAAGTGCTATTGGTTCTCCATTCTTTTTATGGCTCATCTTTAGAATTAAAAGATCATGAGTATTAACGCTGATTCAATAAGTATAGATCTAAATGGTAGGTCGATTCTCAATGATGTTTCTATAAAAATTCATCAAGGAGAAATATTATCTGTTATTGGTCCTAATGGCGCTGGTAAATCTACGCTACTCAAATCATTGGCTGGTGATATCAAACCTACGAGTGGAGCAATACATTATGATAATAAGGATATCAGTGACGTTAATATTCAAGAAAGAGCTTTTACGAGAAGCGTAATGTCTCAACTTCAAGCGATTGCTTTTGATTTTTCGGTTAAAGAAATAATTGAAATGGGTTGGGTTGATAGAGGAGAGAGTACTTATGCTAATGAATTTGAAAATGCAGTTATGGATGTAGTAACTAAATGCGGTGTAAAAGATTTGATTAGAAGAAACTTTAATACTTTATCAGGTGGCGAACAAAGAAGAATTCACTTTGCTAGAACACTTTTACAACTTTGGAGACCATCAGACTCAAGTGATCCAAAATATTTATTATTAGACGAACCTACAGCCAATCTTGATATTACATATGAAGTTAAACTTCTCAATATAGTTAAAGAAGCTGCAAATGATGGAACGGGAGTAATGCTAGTTCTTCATGATCTGAATTTAGCTGCAAAATTTTCAGATAAAATTGTATTACTAGATAGAGGTGGCGTTGTTAAGATAGGAACGCCTTCAGAAGTTCTTAATTCAAAAATCTTATCTAAGATTTATGATATTGAGATAAAAGTTCAGGAAGATCCTTTATTTATAACTTACTATTAAGCTATGTTTAAAAGAAAAAAATATGAATTAGAAGCGGTAAAGCTATATAGATCTGCTAATTCTGCCATTTTGTCTACTATGTCAAAAAAATATGAAGGTTATCCATTTGGTAGCTTCATAACATATGTATCAGATAAAAATAGAACGTTGTTTATGTATACCTCTGATATAGCTCAACACACTATAAACCTTAAAAAAAACTCTAAAGCTTGTGTAACGCTTTTTAAATTGGATACTGACTACGATAAACAAAATAGTTCTAGGTTAACTCTTATGGGAAATTTAAAAGCTGTCCCAAGTGATGACTTAGAAGTTTGCCAAGAAAGATTTGTAACATTTTTACCAGAAAGTAAAAAATATTCATCTATGCATGACTTTAAGTTTTATAAACTTGAAATTTCAAGAGTGAGATGGATTGGAGGTTTTGGAGATATAGCTTGGCTTGATCCGAAAAATTGGAAAGACGATTCGCCTAAATGGTCTAAAAGTGAACAAATGATGATTGATCATATGAATGATGATCATTCAAATGTAATTCAATCGGCCCTTCATGCGTGCCATGGAATTAAAGACAAAAATGCAACAATGATAGCGCTAACAATAGATGGATATTACATTAGTTCAAAAGAGAATATATATTTTATTAATTTTGATGCTCCAGTTTTCAAACCTATTGATTATAGAAAAGCCTTAGTTAAGCAAGCAAAAGAATATCGCTCATATGAGTTATAGAAATTATGACAGCTAATTTACGATTATATCCCTGATGAATCTATTGAAATCCAGGATAGCATAATTGGAATCGCCCCATACACCCTTCCATACAGGCTTTTAAGCAAGCATATTGTTAAAAAAGAAAGTATGGTGGGCCCGGGAGGACTCGAACCTCCGACCAATGGATTATGAGTCCACTGCTCTAACCAACTGAGCTACAGGCCCTATGTTCACGCGAACAAAAGAGCGCTAATTATATAAGAATTAATTTTTTAAGGAAGTCTTTAAATAAACCTGATAGGCTATTGTCTTATTATGATTGAATTAAATGGCATAACTCCTTTCGCTGAAGGTGGTAATAGAAAATGCTTTGTTCATCCCGAGAAGCCTGACAAGTGTTTAAAAGTAGTTCATCCAGGACTATTAGAAAAGATAACAAAAAATCAACCTTGGTATAAAAAGCTAAGGTCAAAAAGTAGCTTTGATGATAATTTAAGAGAACAAGAAGCTTATAATCAAAAATCTTTAAAAAGGAATGATCAAATAGCGTATAAACATTTAGCTAAATGGTATGGAATGGTTGAAACATCTATTGGTATGGCTTCAGAAACAGAGCTTATTAAAAATGATGGTGAAATAGCACAGACTTTAGAGGATTATTTATTTTCAAAAGGACTTACAGATGAAATTAAAAACTCAATTGAAGAATTCCATGATTGGTTAAGAGAAAATCTTATCTTAACCAAAAATCTTATACCACATAACATTGTGATCAAAATTGAAGACAATCAAATGATATTAAAAATTATAGATGGTCTTGGCTCTAAGGCATTCTTCCCACTTCCAAGTTATTCAGATTTTTTTGCAAAAAGATATGTTGAAAGAAGAATCGAATTAATGTGGAGTAGAATTAATTGGGATCTTTCAGGTAGAAAAGGTAATTGGAAGTAGTTTTATTCGTCTAAGAAGCTTTTAAGATGACTTGATCTGCTAGGATGTCTTAATTTTCTTAAAGCCTTTGCTTCAATCTGCCTAATTCTCTCTCTAGTTACATCAAACTGTTTTCCAACTTCTTCTAATGTATGATCAGTATTCATACCAATACCAAATCTCATTCTTAAAACTTTAGCTTCTCTTGCAGTCAATGAGCCGAGCACATCATCTGTTGCAAAGTGTAAACTTTCTTCAGTAGCATTTTCTAATGGAGACTCAATAACAGTATCTTCAATGAAATCACCGAGATTTGAATCTTCATCATCTCCAATTGGTGTTTCTGTTGAAATTGGTTCTTTGGCAATTTTAAGAACCTTTCTTACTTTATCCTCAGGCATATCTAATTCTTTACTTAATTCCTCTGGAGTTGGTTCTCTTCCTATATCTTGCATCATTGTTCGAGAAACTCTATTGAGCTTATTGATTGTTTCAATCATATGAACTGGAATTCTTATTGTTCTTGCTTGGTCAGCTATTGATCTTGTTATGGCCTGTCTTATCCACCAGGTTGCATAGGTTGAAAATTTATAGCCTCTTCTGTATTCAAATTTATCAACTGCTTTCATTAAGCCAATGTTTCCTTCTTGAATTAGGTCAAGGAACTGAAGTCCCCTATTGGTATATTTTTTTGCAATTGATATTACAAGTCTTAAATTAGCTTCAACCATATCTTTTTTTGCTCTTCGCATTTTGGTTTCACCCATAGACATGCTTCTATTAATATCTTTGATCTCTTTTACGCTAAGTCCAACTTTCTGCTCTACTTCCATGATGTCTTTTTGTGCAATAACAACATCTTGCTTAACTTTTTCAAGTAAATCTTTTTTGTATTTTTTTTCTTTCATCAACGAATCTACCCATCTAACTTTTGTTAGATTATCCGCATACATTGATAAAAAGTCTTTTCTAGGAATACGAGCATTTTTTACAAGTTGTGTTTGGATCAATTTTTCTTTTTGTCTAATACTGTTTAAACCGTGCCTTGCGATTGCAGAGATATCTTCAAACATTCTTGGGCTAAATTTTAGGAATTTAAATATTTCACCAAGTTTTTTGAACTCAGCATTTGCTTCTTTTGAATGTCTACCTTTTTTCTCAATAACCTTTGCTGTTTTATTAAACTGACGTTTGAGGTTTGTCATTCTTCTTTGGACTTCTTTCATGTCTGGACCTGATGAAGTTTCTTCGTCAGATGATTCAGCCGCTTCAGCTTCTTCTTTTGCTCTTTGACTTCCAGGACCTGCAGAGGGAACCTCTTCCATTTCTTCAAGGAAACCAGTTAGGAAATCATTTATTTTCTTTTCACCATCTTTTACTAATTGAAAATATTCCAATACATATTCGACAGTTTTCGGATAAGCAACACTCTCACTTAAAAGGTCTCTCATTCCCTCTTCAATTCTTTTTGCGATTTCAATCTCACCTTCTCTTGTAAGAAGGTCAACTGTTCCCATTTCCCGCATATACATTCGAACTGGGTCTGTTGTTCTTCCAGTTTCATTTTCAACAGCTGCAAGAGCTTCTGCTGCTTGTTCTAAGGCAATATCATCAGAATTTTCTGACTCTGCAAGCATTAAAGTATCTGCGTCAGGAGCTGTCTCATGAACTTGCAATCCAAGATCATTAATCATTCCGATTATTTCATCTACTTGATCCGGGTCTGATATATCGTCAGGAAGATGATCATTAACATCAGAATATGTTAAATATCCTTGCTCTCTTCCTTTTTCAATAAGTTCAGCAATTCTTGAGCCTTTTTGATTAAGTTTATCCACTTAGTTGTAATCCTCTATTATCAGCTCTATTTAGTGATTAATTTTAAAAAGTCAATCTATTTAGAGCTTAAATTTTTAAGCAAATTTGCTTCGTCCTGCGACATTTTATCTTTTTTTAGAATTAATTGTTGTAATTCTCTCTTTTCGGCAGAATTTAAACCATCAACACTATATTTTTGTTTAAGCACATCCTCCCTTTCTGTCTGGAATTGGGATATAAAATTTATACAATCTTCTAACATTATTGTTGCATCTTCCTCAGATAATGCTATTTCTGAAACCAATGCTTCTCCAAAGATATTTCTAACTTTTTCATTCTCAATTTTTTCAATAATTATGGAAGAATGGATATCTTCATTTGCTGTATAAATCGATCTAATGTCCCTTAAAAATAAAAACTTTGGATGCTCTTTAATTAAATCAAACGCATTATTGGTAGCCAATTTGGGATACTGAATTAAAGAAGTAAGTATCCCTAGAACAGATTTTTTAATAACAGAATTTGAGTCTTGTTTTACTTCTTCCTTTTTAAGACTTGGTGATTGCTTTCGCACATTATTTTCTTTCACGAGTTTAGATAGATCTAAATCACAAATATTTGAGACTTCTTTTATATAAGCTTGCTTAAGAGTATCGTTAGTAATTTTATTGATCAGTGGTAAAGCAAACTTAGCCACCATTGATCTTCCTTCAATGGTTGATAAGTCATCTTGTTTTTTGATAGTTTCTAAAAAGAAATCAGAAAAAGACTTTGAGTCCTTTGCAAGCTGTAAAAAAGCATCTTTACCCTTTTCTCTTATGAAACTGTCTGGATCTTGATTTGTCTTGAGAAAGATAAAATTAATTCTTGTATCCTCTCTTAAGACCGGCAAGGCATTTTCTAATGCTCTCCATGATGCTTTATGGCCAGCTTCATCACCATCAAAAACTATGTAGATAGAATTTGTATAACTTAAAATTTTTCTAAGTTGTTCAATGGTAAATGCAGTTCCTGAAGATGCGACTGCATTTTTAACACCGTTTTGAAAAAGACCGATTACATCCATGTAACCTTCAACAAGAAAAATAGATTCTGGTCTTTTATCAATTTGTCTAATTTCATATAAACCATAAAGCTCATATTTCTTTTTGTATGTTTTTGTTTCAGGAGAATTGAGATATTTTGCTTGATCTTTTTTTTCATCTAAAAGTCTTGCTCCAAATGCTATGCATTCTCCTTTAATATTTCTTATTGGAAACATTAATCTGTCTCTAAATCTGTCGTAAAATCCTCCATCATCATTTTTTCCGAATAATCCTGATTCAGTTAAATCTTTCTCTTCAAACTCTTTGGAAAGACTTTCATGGAGTGGAGGTTTTATTCTTGAGTATCCCAGATTAAAAAATTTTGCTACCTCACCAGAGATCCCTCTATTTTTTAGATAGGTAATGGTTTTTTTACCTTCATCTTGTTTAAGTTGCTCATAGAAAATTTGTGCTGCACGATTATTTATATTTATTGCTTTAGAATCATTTTTTTGAATTTCATTTTTAGGAACTTCCATACCAACTTGCGTTGCAAGGACTTCAACGGCCTCAATAAAATCTAGGCCATCAAATTTTCTTAAGAAATGAATTGCATTTCCGGATTCTTTGCATGCAAAACAATGATAAGTTCCAGTATCATCATATACTTTTAAAGATGGAGTTCTTTCTTCACCAGATCCATGAAAAGGACATTTTGCCCAATATGCACCCCCTTTTCTTTCTAATGGAATTCTTCTTCCTATAACATCCACAATGTTTATAGATGCTATTAGACGATCTAAAAATGAAGATGATATAGCCATTAAATATTATTCCTGTTGAACCAATTATCTATTAAAATTTTTGCTGCATTTGCATCAACAATATCTATATTACCTTCTTTTAATATTTCTTTAGCTTCAAATGTTGTTAATCTTTCATCAATGTATTCACAATCAATATTAAAGAGTTTTTTGAGTTTTTTATAAAATTTCTCTACATCTTTCATAATATCGCTATCGGTTCCATCCATATTAAGAGGCTTTCCGACTAAAATTAAATTTGGTTTCCATTCTTCTACTAGTTTTGATATTTCTGGCCAATTTATTTCATTTTTTTTGTTGTAGATTATTTGAAGTGGTGATGAACTATATGTCGATGTTTGACCTACAGCTACACCAATTTTTTTGATGCCAAAATCAAAGGAAATAATCTGCATATTTTAGTAAGAAGAAAAGTTCCAATCTCTTACAATTTCTAAAAAACTATAATCATTAGACATATTGGAGTGAAACGCCTCAAAAGGAGAAGATTCTTGTAAGATTTTTATTGCCATGTCATCTATCGATTTATCTCCAGATGAAATTAAGATTTCTGATTTTATTAATTCTCCAGTTGCATCTATTGTTGCCATTATTTGTACTTTGCCACTTATAAGATCTGTATTTTCCGAAATCATTTTATCTCCAACAGATTCAATTTTTCTTTGCCAAAGATTTAAATAAATTGCTTCGTCAGAGTTAACAATGGAATTAGATTGAAGTTTTTTTACCTTATAGGTTTGAAAGTTACTGCTTGGCGATTTTGCAACCTTTAAACCTTTATCTGTATCTTTTTGAAAAAGTTTTTTCTGCTGATCTCCAAAACTTGTGCCTAATGAGTCTTGATTTGAATTAGCAAATTTTACGTTGATTACAGGAGATTCTTTAATTACAGGTGATTTATAGAACGTTGTCAGAGTAACTCCAAAAATAAGAATTAAATGCAAGAAAATTGATATCACGAATGATTTATTGAAAGTTAAGGAACGCTTGCTGGTTATTTGGACTGAAGAAATAGAAGTCATAAACCTTTAAAGTACTCTTTGACTGGATTTTCACCTGATTGATCTAGAATTTCCCTTGCACATGTTGGGCTTGTAATATTAATTTCTGTTAAACGATCTCCAATAACATCAATTCCAGCGAAATTGATACCTTTCTTCATTAAATATTTGCCAATTTCCAGAGCTATATATTGCTGATCTTTAGTAATATCTCTAACTACTCCTTTCCCTCCAGCTGCAAGATTACCTTTAAAATTTCCATCTTGTGGTATTCTCGCAAGAGTTTTTTGAAAAGGCTTGCCATTAATAATTAAAACTCTCACATCACCCTCATAAATCTCATCAAGAAATTCCTGAGCGATAATAAGGGTTTTTTCATTGGAGGTTAACTTTTCTAATATTTTGAGGCTATCTTGATTTGCATCATCTAATTTATAAATAGAACTTCCTCCCATTCCATCAAAGGGTTTAACAATCGTTGATGAGTTGTTTGTCATAAAATCTTTAATCTTAGAAATATTTGAAGATACAAAAGTATTTGGTATAAATTCTTTAAAATAGAGTGCAAATATTTTTTCATTAAATTGTTTAATTGAATTTGGATTATTGAACACCTTTGTACCTTGATTCTCAGCTAATGAAAGCAGATGAAGCGCATTGATAAAATTTTCATCAACAGGAGGATCTTTTCTCATAAAGGCATATTGAAATTTGCTTAAAGCTATTTCTGATTTTTTACCTAATTTATTTGTTGAAATAATTTCAGAGGCAGTTGAGTAAACTAAACCTTTTTTAATGAAAAGATCATTTATTTCACATTGATAAGCATTGTTTCCAAGATTCATTACTTCTTCAATCATTAATATTGATGTATCTTTTTTCACATTTAGATTTGAGAAGGTATCTGTAATAAATAAGGATTTCATACTATTTCTTGATTTTACCAAAATAATTTTTTATCAAAGCTGCAACAAAAATTGGAGCTGTTTCAGATCTTAAAACATTGTCACCTAAATATCTAAAATTAATTTTTTTATTGCTCAATTCATTGATCTCATCTTCAGAAAATCCAGATTCAGGCCCAGTTATTATTGAAATATGATCATTCTTTAGCTCATCCTGATTAAAATATTCTTCTGCAGCAGTATCAAATGTATAAATAATCTCTGAACTTTTGAAAGAAGAAATAGCATCCTTCAAGCTATTTTCAAAAGCTAGACTTGGCAAAAAATTATTTCCGCATTGTTTACAAACATTTATAACAACTTCTTTTGATTTATCTAATAGCTTTGTAATATTTTTCTTAGCAACACTTTGATCAATAAGTTGTGGTTTATAGATCACAAATTTGTTTACGCCTATTTCAGATAATTTTTGTAACATAAAATTAAAATTACTGGCCTTAATTATAGGAATAACCGCTGTAAGAATTTGATGACAAGTAGCACTTTTTTTTAACTCTTCTATCCTCACAACATCACAGTTTGTTTTAGAGATTGATATTATTTTACATTTAGCAAAATATCCATGGCCATCAAAAATCTCAATAATAGTACCTTCTTTCAGTCGTAATGCTCTTACCAAATGTTGGCTTTGAGACTCATCAAGACTAAATTCGTCATTTGGTCCTGATACTAACTTGCAATATACTCTATGAATTCTCACTTCAATATTATAGCTATAGCTTGGAAGTATATGTCAGAGATTAATCTATTATTTGTAAGACATGGTCAAGCCTCTGCATCATGGGAAAATCATCTTGATCCAGGCCTTAGTAAAATTGGTAAAGATCAAGCAAAAAATTTAACATCTAATAAAAAACTGCCAAATTTATCGAATTATGATTTTCTTTCAAGCCCAAAATTAAGGGCAATTGAAACCTCAAAGCCTTTAGCAGAAAAATATAAAAAAGAAGTAGTGATTGATGAATCATTTATTGAAATTCCATCATCAAACATTGAACTAAATCAGAAACAAGAATGGCTAAAGAAAATTATTAAGATGAAAAAGAAAGATCTTCCATTGTTAATTCAACAATGGCAAAAAAATATTTTTTTAAACATTAGCAACATCAAGAAAGATACAATAATTTTTACTCATTTTATGGTGATCAATTCTGTTGTTAGTGATTTTGTTAAAGCTGATTCAATAATGCATTTTTTTCCTGACTATACTTCAATCACAAAAGTAGTATTGGAAAATGGTTATATAAAAGATTGTAAAATTGGTGGTAATCAAAAAACTGATATAAATCTTTAAAAACCTATTGAGCAATTTTTAAACAACTGTAAACTTATTAGTCTTTGTTATTTAAATTTCTGTTTTGGAAAAAAAAGTTAATTCATTTGATAGCTACTCAAAAAAACCTCTGAAAGATGAGGTGAGAAAAGCTATGAAAAGATATTTTAATCAGCTTGATCAAAAGAATACTCCAATAGATGTATATCAACTTGTTTTTAATGAAGTTGAGCCTCCTTTGTTAAGTGCTGTTATGAAATTTTCAAACAATAATCAATCTAAAGCTGCAAAAATATTAGGAATTAACAGAACAACTCTTAGAACAAAATTAAAAAAATATAATATTGAATAATGAGTTATATCGATCCAAAAACAGCTTTGATAAGTCTTTCAGATAAAACGAATTTAAAAAAAATTGTTGAATTTCTTGTAAAAAAAAATGTCAAGATGTTATCAACCGGTGGAACATTTAAAGCTATAAAAAAAATTACTGACAACGTCATTGAGGTATCAGATTTTACTGGATTTGAGGAAATGATGGATGGAAGAGTTAAAACTCTTCATCCAAAAATACATGCTGGGATTCTCGCAAGAAGGGATTCAGATATGGAATTATTGGAAGAGAAAGGGTATGAAGGTATAGATTTAGTAATAGTTAATTTGTATCCATTTCAAGAAACAATTGCCAGTGATTGTTCTTTTGAAGAGGCAATTGAAAAAATTGATATTGGTGGCCCAACGATGATTAGAGCTGCAGCAAAAAACTTCAAAGATGTGGTTGTGGTTTCAGATCCTGACGATTATGAAGAGATTATTAATGAGTGGAATGAAAATAATGGTATTTCATATGATTCACGTAAAAATCTATCACAAAAAGTTTTTTCTTTAATGGCGCAATATAACAAGTCAATTTCTGATTATTTAAATGAAGATAAAGAAGATTTGCATGATTATGCTTTTCAGAAAAGTATTACTTTAAGATATGGAGAAAATCCTCACCAATCTGCCTCACTATTTACTTTTGATAATCTTAAAAATAAAAATATTGCTAACGCAGATATTATTCAAGGCAAAGAACTTTCATACAATAATATAGTCGATGCAGATGCCGCATGGGAATGTGTGAGAGAGTTTAAAAATCCTTCATGTGTAATTGTAAAACACGCTAATCCATGTGGTGTTGCTGAAAGTGAATCTATTTTTGATTCATATGATCTTGCTTTCAAAACTGATCCAACCTCTGCTTTTGGAGGAATAATTGCATTTAATAAGCCTGTTGATCTTAAAACAGCAAAAGAAATTAATTCAAGACAGTTTGTTGAAGTTATTATCGCTCCAGACTATGAAAATGATGCTATTAGTGAGTTTTCTAATAAAAAAAATGTAAGAGTCTTAAAAGTAGATTTAAAACAAGACAATTTATACCCAGGAACTATAAAAAAAGTTTCAGGAGGCATTCTTGTTCAGGATGATGATCTCAAAAGTGTAGCTGCTGATGATCTAAAGTGTGTTTCAAAGAGACAGCCAAGTGAAGCAGAAATTAATGATCTAATGTTTGCATGGAAAGTAGCTAAGTTTGTCAAAAGCAATGCCATAGTTTATGTAAAAAATAAGCAGACTATTGGTATTGGAGCTGGTCAAATGAGCAGAGTTATCAGTGCTGAAATAGCAAATTTAAAGGCCAAGGAAGAAGGATTAGAGGTTAAGGGTGCTGCAATGGCCTCAGATGCTTTCTTCCCATTTAGGGATGGTATAGATAAAGCTGCTTCATCTGGAATTTCCTCAATAATTCAACCTGGTGGCTCAATTAAAGATGAGGAAGTGATAGCGGCAGCAGATGAAAATGATATCGCAATGTTATTTACTGGCACTAGACATTTTAGGCATTAATGAAAATACTTATTATTGGATCAGGTGGCAGAGAACATGCACTTGCATGGAAATGTGCCCATGATATTTCAGTCGAGCATATTTTTGTTTGTCCAGGAAATGCTGGCACACATCTTGAGGATAAAATCAGTAATGTTGAAATTAATGCTAGTGATTTTGGCGCCATAGAAAATTTTTGTATAAGTAAGGAGATTAGCCTCGTCATCATTGGTCCAGAACAACCACTTGTTGATGGATTAACCAATTATCTTCAAAGTAAAGGTATTGATACTTTTGGTCCATCAAAAGAAGCTGCTCAACTTGAAGGCTCAAAGACTTTTTCTAAAGATTTTTTTGTGAAATATCATATACCGACAGCAGAATATAAATCATTTGATGGTTTTGATGATGCTTTAAATTATCTTGATGAAATTAATTACCCTACCGTAGTAAAGGCTGATGGATTGGCAGCTGGTAAAGGAGTAATTATTTGTGAAAATAAAAATGAGGCAATAGAAGCCCTCCAAAGTATTTTCAAAGATAATGCTTTTGGTTCTGCGGGTAATAAAGTTGTGATTGAAGAATTTTTAGAAGGTGAAGAAGCATCTTTTATTGCTGTCGTAAGTAAAGACAAAATAATTCCACTGGTAACAAGTCAGGATCATAAAGCTGTTGGAGATGGTGATGTGGGTTTAAATACTGGCGGCATGGGTGCATATTCTCCTGCTCCTGTAGTTACTGATGAGATAAATAGAAAAATTCTTGATGAAGTCATGTATCCAACTATGCATGGATTAATTCAAGAAAATTCGCCTTATCTTGGATTTCTTTATGCTGGCTTAATGATAAAAGATAACGAAATTAAAGTACTTGAATTTAATTGCAGGTTCGGTGATCCTGAGACTCAACCAATTTTATTAAGACTTAAATCAAGTTTGGTAGAACTTTGTAAAGCAGCAATTAACGATAATCTTGATTCATATAATATAGAGTGGACTGAAGAACATTCATGTGGAGTAGTTATTGCATCAAAAGGATATCCTGAAAATTATGAATCTGGAAAAGAGGTTAGTATTGATCAAAATAAAAGTGAAAACTCAAAACTATTTCATGCTGGTACAAAATTTGAAAATAACAAAATTTTTACAAATGGTGGAAGAGTCTTTTGTGCGACTGCTCTTGGAAAAGATTTGAAAGAAGCTCAACAAAACGCATATAATCTTCTAGACAAAGTTCACTTTGAAGGCGCTTTTTACAGAACTGACATTGGATATAAAGGAATTAAATGAGTTTTTTAAATAACATAGTTAACGAGTTAGATATTGCATTGAAAACTTTATCTGATAAAAAAACAGGTACTGATAGAGTTTACCCTCCTATACCTGAAGGAAAAAATTCTGAGGATATGTCTCAAAAGGAAAAAAATCTTTCCATTAAATTTATGCGTATAAATCATGCTGGAGAGGTGGCAGCCCAAGCTTTATATAGAGGGCAGGCTTTCGTTTGCAAAGATCCAGAAGTAAAAAAACACTTAATTCATGCAGGTGACGAAGAGACTGATCATTTGGTTTGGTGTAAAAAGAGGTTGGATGAGCTTGGTGGTAATAGTTCTGCTTTAAATCCATTATGGTATGCCGGTTCATTTGCAATTGGTGCAATATTTGGCTCAATGGGAGAAAAAACTAGTCTTGGTTTCGTTGAGGAAACAGAGAAACAAGTTGTAATACATCTTCAAAAACATCTTGATAAAGTTTCACACAAAGATAAGGAAACTATTGCGATCTTAAAGACAATGCAAGCGGATGAAGATTTACATGCTGGTCAAGCTAATGAATCAGGTGCAGAGGAGTTAGAATCACCAACAAAAAAAGTGATGGAAGTTACTGCGAAGGTAATGACATCAACTAGTGCATATATTTGATTTAAATAAATGCAAGAAAACTCCTTAAAAACAAAAGAGATAAATATGCGCAAAGTCGCACTCACTGCTTTGGCTGGTACCAGTATAGAGTGGTATGATTTTTTTCTTTATGGAGCAGCTGCTGCTTTAGTCTTTCCTTCAGCTTTTTTCGGCGAAGTGCCAGAATCGACTGCATTAATATTATCTTTATTAACCTTCGCGGCTGGTTTTATAGCGAGACCGATTGGGGGAATAATTTTTGGTCATTTTGGCGACAAAGTTGGAAGAAAAAAGACATTGGTTGCAGCTTTAATGTTAATGGGTATTGCATCTACACTAATAGGCTTATTACCAACCTACGCAATGATTGGTGTTACGGCACCGATACTGTTAACGACCCTAAGATTTGCACAAGGTCTTGCAATTGGTGGTCAGTGGGGAGGAGCAATGCTATTAGTTACAGAAAGTGCTCCATCAAATCAAAGAGGATACTACGGAGCTTATGCACAAGCAGGAGCTCCTATGGGAGTAATACTAGCGAATTTGGCATTCATTGCTACGAGTGCATCACTTTCGGATGAAGCATTTATGAGTTGGGGATGGAGAATACCATTCATTGCGAGTGCAGTTTTAATTGGTATCAGCATGTATGTTCAAATTACTATGGAAGATACAAAAGCATTTAAGGAGTTACAAAATCTAAAAAATAATCAAGAGACATCTTCAAATCCAATCAAAAAATCTCCAGTACTCGAGGCGATAATAAATTATCCAAAAAGAATTGCTCTTGCTGCAGGAGCTTTTTTATCTATTCAAGTTACATTTTATATTCTAGTTGCATTTCTATTAGCATATGGAGTAAAAAGTGCAGAAATGTCGCGGGATGATATGTTAATTGCTGTGCTTATTGGGTCTGCAATAATGGTTCCAGTTCAATTTGTTTTTTCAGCTTATTCGGATAGACATGGAAGAAAGGGCATATTTATGACAGGAGCATTATTAACTGCAATATGGGCCTTTGCAATTTTTCCATTGGTTGATACTGGTAATTTTTGGTTGATAACTTTAGCTGTTACTTTTGGGTTGGGGTTTTTGGGTATGATGTATGGACCGCAAGCAGCTTTCTTTACAGAATTATTTTCAACAGAAGTAAGGTATTCTGGTGCGACTCTTGGCTACCAATTGGGTGCAATTATTGGAGGAGCTTTTGCTCCAACTATTGCAGCAAAGCTATGGACTGACTTCGATATTTTATGGGTATCAGTTTACATTGCAATTGCATCAATATTAACTTTGATTTCTGTAATGTCGCTCACTGAGACTTATAAAATAAACCTTACCGAAAAAATATAATTTAGGACAACGTCCTTCAAAATCTGAGTATTAATGACAGATATTATTATTTTAAATAGAAATTTAAGATTGCTTGATAATGCAGCTCTTTACTATGGCTCATTAAGATCAAATTTTATTGTAATCTATTTATATGATGTTGATTACTGGAAAGCTAATGGTAAATCTTCAAGACAACTTAAGTTTTCAAATGATTGTCTTGAAGAATTAGATGAAGATCTGAAGAAGTTGAACTCAAAAATTAATGTATTTAATGGTTCTTTCTATGATTTAGGTAAATGGATAGAAACGAACTATAACTACTTTTCTATACATATAAACCATTGTACTGACGTAAATTATTTTCGAGAGGGATTCGATAATTTTAAAGAAAATTTTAAAAATAAAATAACAGTTTATGATGACTTTGGTCTTCAGCTAAATAATTTTGATAGAGATACTTGGTCAAAGAATTGGAATCACATTATGAATTCAGATTTATTGGATGTACCAAAACCTTCAAATAATAAAGATAAGTTGAATCTTATAAGATTTAGCGATTTTAAGAATGAGATATCTTGTGAATTTTCAGGATTGAATAATATTCAAGAAGGTGGAACTTCAAAAGCAAAAGAACTTCTAGAAACCTTTCTAGATCAAAGATGTAAAGGCTATAGAATTAAAATGTCCAGTCCAAGTCAGTCTGAAGAAAGTTGCTCAAGATTATCTCCTCATTTTACATATGGCTCTATTTCGATCAGACAAGTTTATCAACAACTAAATAAGATGCTGCCTGAATTAAATAATAAAAAAGATTTATATTCTTTTAAAAAAAGACTTTATTGGCATTGTCATTTTGTGCAAAAACTTCATACAGAACCTGAGTTAGAATTTTATTCTATGCACAGAATGTGTGATGACCTCAGACCTGAATATGATGATGAAATTATCGAAAAATGGATTGAGGGAGAAACTGGATTTCCCTTTTTAGATGCATGTATGAAATTCTTAAATGAAAATGGTTGGATCAATTTTAGAATGCGAGCCATGATAATGTCATTTGCATCATATAATCTTTGGCAACCATGGCAAAAAACATCACCGCGCCTGGCTGAACTTTTTACAGATTATGAACCTGGTATACATATTAGTCAGGTTCAAATGCAAAGTGGCGTTACTGGGATTAATCTTCCGAGAATATATTCTATATCTAAACAAAGTATGGATCAGGATCCGGATGCAGAGTGGACAAAAAATCTTTTGCCTCAGTTAAATAGTTTTGATCCAAAGTTAATTCATAACGCAGAATTAAATGATTCATATATTCCTCAAATAGTTGATCTCAAATCCTCTGCAAAATTTGCACGTGATCAAATATGGGGCATAAGAAAAAGTATAGAGTTTAAGAATGAAGCAAGAAAAGTGTATCTTAAACATGGTAGCAGACGAAAAAGATACACCAAGACTAGTTAGCTTTCCATTTTATGTTGCATCCCATTGATGGAAGTTGATCATCTGAAATAGGTTCATTCATAAGTAGACTATTTATAGCTGACCTTAAATCTTTTGCAGACGGTTTACTATTGGATCCAGGAGATGTTTCATCCATTCTTCCTCGGTAGACAAGTTTTTGTTTTTGATTAAATAAATAGAATTCTGGTGTGCATTCTGCTTTATATTTTTTAGCTATGTCTTGTGTTTCATCAAACAAATAAGGAAATGACAAACCAAGAGAGCTCCACAATTCTTTCATTTTGCTTGGTCTATCTTCCGGGTAATGAATAATGTCATTTGAGCTAATTGCAATCATATTAATATTTTCAACATAATCTTTTGCAAGCTTAACGAGCTCTTCATGATAATGAATGACATATGGACAATGGTTACAGATAAACATTATTAAAGATGGTTTTTCGTTATCAAGTGAATCAGAAGAAAAGCTTTTGTTGGTTAATGAATTTAATAATTCAAACTTAATTAGATCCGTTTGAAGATCTAGCATACTTGAATAAGTTAAGGCCATAGAAATATTATAGACTCATTTGCTGCCACTTAACTGGTACACCCTCTAGTTTGTATCTATTTGATTCTTCTCGTAGTTTTTCATATTCAGTTTTTGAAGAATAGACTGTTACTATTAATGCATTTTCTTTATTTGCTGTTATTCGAAGCACCCTTCCCATTCGTTGTATTCTTTGTCTTTTTGATGATGAGGCGCTTAAAATCATTGCTCCATCTGCCTCAGGCATATCAAAACCCTCATCAAGGGCTGTGCAACTAACCAAAACATTCAATTTACCTGATTTAAAATTCTCAAGATTCTCTTGCCTTTCATCATCTTTAAGATCGGTATTATAAATACCTGACTTAAATCCTTTTTTATTAATAATTTTATTGAATTCTTTAGCCTGTTTCTTGTTTTCAGTAAAAACAATCCAACTGTCTCTTTTATATTTCTGTATGAGTTCTAAACCATAAGGAATTCTATTCTTGGAATTTTTTACTAATCTTGCCCTATTAAAAATAAGCATTTTCAAAGGATAGTCATTCATATCATTACCGCCAATAGTTGCTGCCCTTCTTTGGATACTCTTTGTAAATTTCTTATATTTGTCTTCTTCTTCAGGAAGTAAAGCTGCATAGCCATAAAGAAGCTTAAAGTTAACAATTACTTCATCTTCTCTTGCGTCAATGTAGTCATAATCAAAAATTATGTCGCCAAGGATCTTAGTAATTATGGTGTAAAAATTATCATCATAATCCCTTTCTGGTGTTGCAGATAATCCAAGTGTTGCGTGCCAATTATTTGTGAGCATATCTCCTCTTTTTTCAGTACCTATCTTGTGACACTCATCAACAATAAGTAATGTATTTTGACAATCAACTTCATCAATAACATTTTTTAAAGAATCTATTGTAGATATACATATTTTTGTAAGTTTGTTCGTTTGTTCTCCTCCACCATTTAGGGAAATATCTTTATTACTATATTCTTGAGATAGGCTCTCATACCATTGATCAAGAAGTGCAATTGAAGGGACAACAATTAAAATTAATTTTTCAGGATTTACTTCTAAATATTTTTTTATACAGTGAATAGCAAAAAATGTTTTACCACCTCCTGTTACAACTTTAATGATTCCTCTTTTTTTGACCCACCAAAGGGGGAAAGCTTTCTCTTGCCATTCCCTAAGTTTCAAAGAAATCTCCTTTCATTAAACTTTCGCCTATTAAAAAAACATTAATATTATGTTCTTGAAGTATTTCTATATCTTTAAAACTTTTAATACCTGATTCTGCAATAAAAATGTTATTTCCTTTAAATATTTCTTTCAATTTAATAGAGTTATTTAGATCAACTTCAAAAGTTTTTAAATTTCTATTGTTAACCCCAATAAGTGCATTTGAAAATTGTTCTACTCTTGAAAGTTCATTTTCATCATGCACTTCAATGATGAAATCTAAGCCGAGTTTTTCTGCTGTTTCAGAGAATGTAAATAACTCATTGTCATTCAATATAGAAGCAATAAGTAAAATACAATCGGCTCCAATTAATTTTGATTCATAAATTTGATACTCATCAATAATAAAATCTTTTCTTAATATAGGCAGGTTGGTTATAGCTTTTACTTGTTTAAGATATTCGATACTTCCTAAAAAATAATCTTCTTCTGTAAGAATGGAGAGAGCTGAAGCACCAAATGATTCATATTCTTTAGCTTTCGAAATTGCGTCAAAATTTTCACTTATTACTCCTGCACTTGGAGAAGCTTTCTTTATTTCAGCGATGATTGCTTTAGATTTATTTTCGAGGTTTTTCTTGAAATTACTTTGTTCGATATTCTCAAGGTTAATTTTTGAGAGCAACTCATTAAAAGGAATACGTAATTTTTTTTCTTCAAGTTTAGTTTTTGTATTTAAAACAATCTTGTCAAGAATATTCATGATTCGTTTGAGACTCTTACATAACTACTTAATTTTTGTGCTGCTTGACCGCTATTCATTAAATCAAATGCCATCTCAACACCTTCACTCATTGAATCTACAATACTGGCTACGTATAAAGCTGCTCCACTGTTTAATGCGATCATATCTTGAACTGCAGATTTTTCTCCTTCAAATGCTCTATTTACATGAAGAAGACTTTCTTGAGATGAACTTGCAGAAATTTGATCAAATGAAGAGATATTTAATCCAAAATCTTTTGGTGATATTTTATATTCACTTATTTGGCCACCCTTAAGTTCTGAAATAGTGGTTTCTGAACAAATTGAAATTTCATCAAGGCCATCGTCTCCATGTACTATCATGACATGCTCCATATCAAGGTTTTTAGCAACACTAGAGAACATATTGACTAATTTTTTCTCATAAACACCCAAAACTTGTCTTCTTGCATTGCAAGGATTTGTATGTGGCCCTAACAAATTAAAAATAGTTTTATCAGCAATTTTTTGTCTTGCCGGCATAACATATTTCATTGCTTCATGGTGAAGTGGCGCAAATAAGAATACAAAACCAACTTGCTCAAAAATTGATTTTAGTTTTTCCCTTTCATGGCTTATATTTGCTCCAGATTCTAAGAGGAAATCTGCGCTACCTGATTTACTGGAGATAGCTTTATTTCCATGTTTTGTAATTTTAGCTCCGCCCGCAGCAGCTACAAATGAAGATGCTGTAGAACAATTAAAGGTATAAAGACCAGTTCCACCTGTTCCACAAGTATCTATATGAGTTCCATCACCTAAATTATATTTTAGTGACTTCTCTTTCATCACAGTCGCTGCAGCTGTAACTTCAGTCTCAGTTATACCTTTTGCGTTTAATGCAATGAGAAATGATTCAATATCAGAATCTCCCACCATACCAGTCATTATTAAATTAATAGCTTCTTGCATTTCTTCAAGATTTAAATTTTCTTTATTATTTATTTTATTTAAGAAATGTTTCATGCTTTTTTTATAAAGTTCTCTATAAGCCTCATGCCATTATTTGTATCGATTGACTCAGGATGGAATTGAACACCATAAATTGGTTTTTTAACATGTTCAACTGCCATTATTATTTCTTCATCATCACTTAAAGTTGCAGTTATCTTTAATTCACTTGGAAGAGTTTTTTTCTCTATTATAAGACTATGGTATCTAACAACTTTATAGGAGCTTTCAATTTGATCAAAGATTAAACTTCCATCGTGATCTATATTTGAAGTTTTTCCATGAAAAATTTTAGGTGCCTTAATAATATTTCCACCGAAAGCTGCTCCAATTGCTTGATGTCCCAAACAAACACCTAGTATTGGAACTTTAGCTTTCTGTATTAGTTCAATCGATATCCCTGCCTCTTTTGGTGTGCAAGGCCCTGGAGATATAACTATTTTTTCAGGACTATGATCAATGATTTCAGACACAGTCATTTCATCATTTCTTATAACTTTAATGTTTTTTTCGATGTCACCGATATAGTGAACCAAGTTATATGTGAAACTATCATAATTATCTATAACAATAATCATGAAATCATCTCCATAGCATCCAAGAATACTTTTGATTTTTGTATGCATTCCTGCCATTCTTTTTCAGGATCTGAATCTGCAACTATTCCAGCACCTGCTCCAACATGAATAAGATTATCTTTAATGACTGCGGTTCTTATTGCAATAGCCGTATCAATATTTCCATTCCATGAGATATAACCTATTGCACCTCCATATATTCCTCGTGAACTTGGTTCAAGTTCATTGATTATTTCCATTGCACGAATCTTTGGGGCACCTGAAAGTGTTCCTGCTGGTAAAGTAGCTTTTAAAGCCTCAATGAAAGTAAGGTTTTTTGAAAGCTTTCCAACCACATTTGAGACTATATGCATAACATGAGAGTATCTCTCAATTATCATTTTTTCAGTCAGCTTTACACTTCCAATTTCTGAAACTCTACCAACATCATTTCTACCAAGATCAATTAACATTAGGTGTTCTGCTAATTCTTTAGGATCACTTAATAAGTCAAGTTCGTTTTTTTTATCTTCATCCTCATTTGTGCCTCTTTTTCTTGTTCCTGCAATAGGCCTTAAAGTAATTTCATCGTTTTCTAGTCTCACTAAAATTTCTGGAGAAGATCCAACAACTTCACATTCTTCAAGATTTAAATAATACATATAAGGAGATGGATTTAACTTTCTAAGAGCAGAATATAATTCAAAAGAATCACCCTCAAATGACTTATAAAAATCTTGAGCCAATACAACCTGCATTACGTCGCCTTCTTTAATATATTCCTTTACTCTTTTTACAGCACCTATATATTCATTTTTTGTAAAATTTGATGAATATTCTAATTGTCCCAAAATATCTGAATACTCTAATTCTCTATACTGACTTGATGAGTCAATGCTGTTTTGAATTTCATCAATTTCTTTTTGTGCATCTTCATATGAGATTTTTTGAGGATCAGCGTTGTAAATTGCCTGCATAGTTTGATTAAAATTATCATAAACAATTAACTTTTCAGATTTAACTAAATAAATATCTGGCATATCCTCTTCAAATTTTGATTCTTTTTTTGGAAGATCATTAATTTTTGCCTCAGCATATTTCGCACTTTCATATGCAAAAAAACCTACATATCCTCCATAGAATCTTGGCATATCTTTCAAATTGGGTGACTTATGAATACCTATTATTTTTTTTAATTCATTAAGAGGTTCGTTTGATTCAATTTTATTAGTGCCAAGTTCGTTTTTGATTTCAATTTTTTTATCAGATACTTTGATGGTATCTTTGCAATCCAATCCAATTATTGAGAATTGTGCCCACTTCTCACCTCCCTCAATTGATTCGAGTAAAAAAGTGTTTCGTTTATTCTTAATTTTAGAAAAAACCTTAATTGGTGAATCTAAATCAAGATCTATAGTCTTTACTAATGGGATAATATTGAAACCATTTTCGCTAAATTCTATGTACTCTTCTTTACTTATCATTAGATAAAATTGTTTTAATTTTTATTACGTCTCCAATTTCAATTTTGTTTTCTTCAAACCAACCAGAATTTACTTCTAATGCATATTTCGCTGCTTTATTTGAGCAAACTGAATTTTTTGAAAGTGGAACCATATCATATATTCCAATAACTTTACCTCTCTTATTTAAATAACCAACGCTTAAAGGTATTAAAGTATTTTTCATCCACATGCATTGTTTTTTTTCATATGGCCAAACAAAAAACATTCCATAATTATCTGGAATTGATTTTTTATACATAAGTCCTTTTTTTCTATCCTCAAATTTTGAAACGACCTGAATTTCATCCAGATAATCATAAATATCAACATCTTTTGATGCATCAAGATGATTTACATAGAGTATAAATATTAGATACTTAAACGATTTTAGAACGAAGTTCAGATATTGTTTGCTCATAATTTTCTGTATTGAATATTGCTGAGCCGGCAACAAATGTATCCGCACCAGCTTCTGATGCTAAACCAATGGTTTCTTTGTTAATTCCACCATCAACCTCAAGACGAATATCTCTTCCTGAATTATCTATCATCTTTCTAACTTGAGCGATTTTTTCTAAGGAGCTGTGAATAAATGATTGTCCACCAAATCCAGGATTAACACTCATTATTAAAACTAAGTCTAAGTCATCTAGTACGCTCTCAAGAGTATTTAATGGTGTTGCAGGATTATAGACTAACCCAGCCTTGCAACCTTTATCTTTGATAGCATGAATTGATCTGTGAATATGTTTGGAAGCTTCAGGGTGAAAACTTATCAAGTCCGCACCAGCTTTTATAAAATTTTGAGCTAAATCATCCACCGGATCAATCATTAAGTGAACATCTATGAACTCTTTTATTCCATATTTCCTTAGTGCTTCGCAGACCATTGGACCAATTGTTAAATTTGGAACATAGTGATTATCCATAACATCAAAATGAACCCAATCTGCTCCAGCATCAAGAACATTCCTTACTTCTTCACCTAATCTAGCAAAATCTGAAGCTAATATTGAAGGCGCGATTATGTAATTTTGATCACTCATATGCTAATTCTCTTCGTTATGAAGAGTATTGGCAAGCTTTAAACGATCTTGAGTGCCAACATCAATCCAAAATTCAGACGACTTATGAGCAGTAACTTTGCCATTATTTATATACTTTGGTAAAACACCTTTCCAAATGTTAAAGGATTCGATATCAAAGACATTTTCATTAAAAATAATTGGATTTATTAGAGATATGCCGCTCCAAGTGAGTTCATTTAATCCATCTTGCACTTCAACTATATTCTCATTTTTTATTGAAAAATCTCCATTCCTATTATGATCTGGATTTGGAACACCTATCAAATGAGCTGCTTCAGTTGTTTTTGGAAAGTTCGTGAAGCTAATGCAATGATAGATATCAGAATTTATTAGTAAAAAAGGCTCAGCTCCCAAAATATTGAGGGCCTTTAAAACGCCACCACCAGTTCCAAGTGGCCTTTCCTCAAAAGAAAATAAAATATTATTTTTCGGGAATTTTTCTTTAACATGACCTTCAATTAACTTTGATAAATGAGAAACATTAATAACAATCTCTGAAAACCCACTTTCAAGTAAATTATTGATATTACGCTCTATCAGAGTTTTATTTCCAACCTTAAGAAGTGGTTTGGGAGTATCTTTGGTAAGAGGTAAGAGCCTTTTGCCATAACCTGCAGCTAAAATCATTGCTTTCATATTTCTGAAACTCTTTTTATTAAAGTCGGGCTAATCGCATTAATTATGAATTCTTTAGAAGCATGATTTTCAGGAATCATTTGAAGTAAATTTGATAAAATCATTGGTAAATCTTTTAATCTAAAACTTCGATTTTTTGTTAAATATAAATTTGATAAGGTTCCAAGAATTCTTAAGTTTCTTTGGATAGTGCCCCATCTTAAAAACTCAAAGAAATCATCTTCAGAGCAGTCTAATTTAACTTTTTTTGAAAAGAATTTTAATAAGTCTTTTGTAGCACAAAGATCTACTTCATGATAATGATCAACCAAAATACCAGCCAGATCTATTCCTATTGGTCCAATTCTCATATCTTGGAAATCAATTATTGTTAATTCATTATTATCTAAGATGAGATTTCTCCTCTCAAAGTCAAAATGACAATTTACCCATGGATGCTCAAAAAGATAATTTAATGTTGTGGTAATAAGATTATCAATTGAGGAATTTACATTCACATTTAAAAAATTTCTACAAAAAGCATCTTTGAATAAATTCATTTGCCCTAGAAGTTCTTCTTTGGTGAATTTATTTATATTATTAATCGAAGAGTTTTGTATTGCAGAAAGCATTTGTAAGGAACTTTTTAGCAATTCATTCTTATTATCTTCATCTAAAATTGAAAGAAGATCTCCATCTCCCAAATCATGCTGAATGGTTACGCCTAAGGCTTTATTATGATGAACTATTTTTGAACAACTGATGTTGTTTTTAATGAGTTCTTTAGAAATTGCTATAAAGTTTAAATGATCTCCTTTTAAGGGATTTAAATAACACAACACCATAGAATTATTATCTGCATCGATAATTCTCCAATACTCTCTTCCACTTGCTTCGAGTTTCAATGAGGATGCTTTAACAGCATGAAAGTTACATTTTTTACTTAGAATTATTACTTCTTCTTCTTTCAACTAACTATTTTTAATTTCCTCAGGCAATGGTGTGTCATCTGGAACAAAAAAATCTGGCATTAGCTCTCCAAATGGAGCAGAGGCATATTTTGAAAAATCTTTCACTCCAGCTTCATATAAAACCATATCGTCAATACAGAAATTTCCAGTGAATTCTTTAGAGCTCTTTGTAAGAATTTCATATGCTGAGTCGGCCATGATATCTACATTTCTAGATAATTTCATTATCTCATCTCCACCTAGATGATTTTGTACAGCAGCAGTAGCAATTGCAGTTCTTGGCCAAAGCGCATTAACCGCTATACCGAATTCTTTAAATTCTTCTGCCATACCTAAAACACACATACTCATAGTGTACTTAGCCATTGTGTAAGCAACAGTTCCTGAGAACCACTTCGAATGCATATCAAGTGGTGGTGCAAGATTTAAAATATGAGGATTAGAGGCTTTCTTCAAATGTGGTAAACAATATTTGCTTACCATATAAGTACCTCTGCCATTAATTTGATGCATAAGGTCATATCTTTTCATCTCTGTGTCAGTCACATTTGTTAATTGAATTGCAGATGCATTATTAATACATATATCAATACCTCCAAAATGATCAACAGTTTGATTGATAGCATCCCTGACATTATCTTCGTTTCTAATATCACAGATAACAGGTAAAGCTTCACCACCTGCTTCAACTATCTCATCTGCTGCTGTATAAATAGTTCCAGGAAGTTTTGGATGAGGTTCAGCAGTCTTGGCGGCAATAGCAACTTTTGCACCGTCCTCGGCTGCTTTTTTTACCATTGCAAGTCCAATTCCTCTGCTTCCACCAGATATAAAAATAACTTTATCTTTTAAACTCATAATTTTTCCTCATAATTATTATTAAAATTTTTCCATGTATGGACGTAAATCTAATTCATGTGTCCAAGCATTCTTTTCTTGTGTATGCACAAACCAATAAGCATCAGCAATTGCATTAGGTTGTAGAATACCGTCTTTTTCTTTGAGAGCATATACGTCTGGAAAATTTTCTTTAATAAATGCAGTATCAATTGCTCCATCAATTATAAAATGAGCGACATGAATGCCTTGTGGACCAAGTTCTCTTGCCATACTTTGGCTTAAAGATCTGAGAGCAAACTTTGCACTTGAGAAAGCTGCAAAACCTGAACCTCCTCTTACAGATGCTGTTGCTCCAGTAAAAAATATACTTCCTCTATTTCTTTTTTTCATATGCCTGGCTGCTTCTCTTCCAGATAAAAAACCTGCAAAAGCAGCCATTTCCCAAACTTTTGTAAAAACCCTTGCAGTTGTATCAACAATTGGGAAAAAAACATTAGCTCCAGGATTGAATATTACAACATCAATTGGAGCTACATTATTTTCAACCTCTTCAAAAAAATCCTTTATAGATGACTCTTCTCTGGCGTCAACACCATAGGCCTTTGCCCATCCTCCAGAATCCTTGATTTCATCAGCTAATTCTTCGAGTTTATTGATATTTCTTGGCCTTCTTGCTGGACAAACCTTATAGCCAAAACTTGCAAACTTTTTAGTTAAAGCTGATCCAGTTGCATCACCTGCACCAATAATAATTGCAGAATATTTTGAAAAATCTTCCATATAAGTGTTTAATTGTTTTACTTTACAAAATTGTTAATAGAAATGATAGTAGACTTTATATTTGATGTTGCCAGTCCAAATGCTTATTTGGCTCATAGAGTAATTCCTGATTTTGAAAAAAGAACAGGGACAACCTTTAATTATATTCCTTGTCTTTTAGGTGGAATACATAAACTAACCAACAATCAACCACCATTTGTAGCATTTGCTGAAATTAAAAATAAATCAGACTATCAGATAATTGAACTTGAAAGGTTTGTAAAACAACATAAACTTAATAAATATAAATTTAATTCTCATTTTCCTCCATCAACAATTCAAATACAAAGAGGTGCCATTGCTGCAAAAGAATTAGGTGTATTTGAACAATACATTGAATGTGTCCTGGTTGCTATGTGGGAAAATGATAAAAATCTTTCAGATATAGAAGTATTGAAAGAAACACTTAATGAAAATGATTTTGATGTAAATGCAATTATTGAAATAGTTACATCTCAAGCCTGCAAGGATGAACTCATTAAAAATACTGATGAGGCTGTTTCAAGAGGAGCATTTGGTGTTCCAACCTTCTTTCTTAATAATCAAATATTTTTTGGCAAAGATCACCTTCATCAACTAGAAGAATATATATATTCTTTAAAAAATTAGAACTTTTTTTAAAAAAATCTTTCAAAAAGAATGATGTATTAAAATAATAGAATGTCAAAGATAAAAAAAAAATTTCTTATTGCAATTCTTGTCGCTTTCCAGAGTCACATTAAGAGTGATCTCGTAAATGAGAAAATTTTAAAAATTAATAAATTAGATAATGCTGTCTCATGTTTTATTTATGAGCCATATCTTGGAATTGTAAATAATATTGAAGATCTTGAAATTAAATCTGAGAAATTTGAAATTACTGATGATGAAATTCTCATCCTTAATGGAGACGTTGAATTAGATTTTCCTGATGGTTTGTTGAATTCACAAAAAGTTAGAGTCGACAAAGACAGAGGATATGTAGATTTTAAAAGGCAGGGTCAAATATTTTTTAAAGATTATTTTTTTAAAGCTGAAGAAGGAACTTTCAGCAGAGATGATGGTTATATTAATTTAAAAAATGGGGAAGCATTTCTAAATTCGAGAAATTTAATCATAAGCTTTGAAGAGCTTAATGGGGACTTGGATGATAAAATTAATCTTTCTAATGTTCAAATGACTTCGTGCTTAGACTCAACAAATGGTTGGGCTATTAATGCTGACAAAGTATCACTTGATGAATCAACAAAAAGAGGAATTGCAAGAAACGTAAGAATAAAGATTCTTGATAAGTCCCTAATCAAATTACCTGTCCTTCCTTTTGCTACATCTAATGAGAATATGTCAGGATTTTTAGAGCCTACACTGTCTTACTCATCAGATGGGTTAGACTTTGTAATTCCTTATTACAAAACTATATCGAAAAGAAGTGATATAACTATTGCTGCCAGAAATATCTCTGAAAGAGGTTCTGGAATTGAAACAAATTATAGAAATCTGCATGGTAAGAAGAACAACCTTCGTAATATAGATCTAATTTATTTTAATAGTGATAAAGAACATAAAAAAATGTACCCAAGTCAATCTGATGCAAGATGGGCTTTTAGCGTAAAAGATTCATATTTAGACAAAAAAACCCTATGGATAGATATAGATTGGTCAAAGGCTTCGGATGATTTGGTTTTGAGAGACATATCTGGTGAAATAACTTCGATTGGTTCGCAAAGAGAGCAAAATCTAAGACAAAACATTTCAATTAACGGTATATACAAAAATGTTGAATTTAAAATTTCTTACAATGGATTTCAAAGCCTTAATCCAATACTAACAAATGGGTACAAAACATTACCATCAATAAACATAAGATATTTTAAAAGCCTTAAAGGATTTTCTATTGAAGAGAACTTAAATTTGTCTGTATTTAAAGCAGATGATGTTCATGGCTTTTATGGATATCAAAACAAAAGTAATCAGTTTCCATTTTTTATAGATCCTGTTGAAGGATCAAGAGTATTCTCTGATTTCAAAATTTATAAAAGTTTTAACTTAAACACATTAAATATCTATTCTGGATTGGGATTAAAAAGTATTAACTATAATCTTGATAATTCACAGCAATCTCAATCAGTAAATATTCCCAATTTTATAGTTGACATAAATACATTATTTTTTAAGAAGAATAAGATGGATATCCATTTATTGAAGCCAAGATTAACCATTGGATATGTAGGGTATAAAAATCAAGATTCAAATCCCATTTTTGACACAAATAAAATTTCGATGATGAATCAATTATTTAATATAAATCGGTTTTCTGGAATGGACAGAATTGGTGACCAAAAATTTTATACTTTAAATTTGGAATATAAAAAAAGAATGATGCATATGGATAAAATATCGTTATCTGTTTCAAAAAAGTTTTACCTTGAGGATAGAAAGGTATTTCTTGATAGCATGCACATGTCAAATGATCCAATGAGTCAAATGAATATGGCTATGATGAATATGTCATCTCAAATGAATGGCATGATGGATATGTCTCAAATGGATGGAATGATGAAGATGCCAATGGATGAAGGGCCAATTATGGTAATGGGCAAGTGGATGCCTAGTATGAAAACAATGATTATGTCCTACACAAGCTATATTGAGGAATCAAATAAGATTCCAATGGGAGGCATTACAATTAATCATAAATTTAGGTCTGGTTCCATGGGTTATGCAAAGAGATACACAAGAATGTCAGGCGACTTTGGAGTTACTTTGGATTATTCAGAATTATTTGCAGATATCAAAATAAAAAATAAAGTTAGCTTAATTGCGAAAATCAAGTATGACGATGAAACAAGCAAAAAAATTGAATCAGTTTTTGGTATTGGTTATGAAAATTGTTGTATTGCATTAAGATTAACCACTTCTGATAAAAATCTTTCAAAATATTTAGATAACTTTGAATCAACTTCCTATGATTTTTTAAATGAAGCATGGAATAATGTCATAGAAATTGAAAATAAGAGTAGAGTTAATTTTCAATTTGAATTTAAAGGATTAAATTCAACTTTTGAAAAGGCAGGAAAAGCATTGAATAACTCAATTTTAAAATATTAATTATGACAAAAATTCTAATAACATTTATCTTTTTAATATCTTCTGTAATGGTATCTGCTAAAACAGAGATACTTGATCGTATTGCTATTATTGTTGATGACGGTGTTGTAATGGAATCACAAATCAAAAGTAGCATTGCTAAAATCAATCAAAGATACGAAGATCAAAATTTACCAAAGCCTCCAATAGATGTTGTGGAAGAAAATGTAAAAGAACAATTAATTGTAGAAGAGTTGCAACTTCAACTTGCAGATAGAGCTGGAGTTAGAATTAGTGATGCTGAATTAAACGTTACATTGGAAAGATTGGCTGGAAATAACCAAATGAGCTTAGAAGAGTTTATTTCATATATAGAAAATAGTGGTGATTCATACGAAGACTTAAGAGAAGATATTAGAAAAGAAATGAGGATTCAGAGAATCCAAAGAGGACGGGTAAACTCAACAATTGATATAACTGAAAAAGAATTTGATGCATTTTTAGCCACAGATGAGTCTCTTGATGCTCTTCAACCTGAGCTATTAGTTAGACAAATCTTGGTGAAGGATAAAAGTACTGCTGAAAATATCATTAATGAAATTAATAAAAATGTTGAGTTTTCTGATTTAGCAAAAAGATACTCAGTAAGTGCAACTGCACAAAATGGTGGACTTATGTCATGGAAAAGACTGAGCGAAATGCCGGCTTTATATGAGAATGCTCTTGAAAAAAAATCTGTGGGTTTTATTTCTGATCCATTAGAAAGTGGATCAGGATTTCACATATTAAAACTCGAAGACAAACAAGGAGATTTTGTGCAATTTCAAGATCAGTGGAAATCAAGACATATTCTCTTAATGCCCACTGCAATTAGAAACGATGAAGAAACAGAAAGACTTTTAAATGAGATTAGAGACAGAATTATAGCTGGTGAAGATTTTGGTGCTCTAGCAGATGAATATTCAGAAGATCCAGGTTCAGCTAAGCTTGGAGGTGACCTAGGCTGGTTAGGGCAAGGAGTTTTAGCAGACAAATTTGAAGAAACAATGCTTACCTCTGAAATTAATGTAATTTCTGAGGTATTTAAAACTGAATTCGGCTATCACTTTCTTGAAGTTTTAGGAAAAAGAAATCATGAGCTTACAAATGAATTGATTGAGGAGAGAGCATATCAAGTTTTATATTCTAGGAAATTTGATGAAGAACTTGATAATACCCTGAGAACAATGCGTGCTGAGGCTTTTGTTGAATTTAAAGAATTAGATTGAAAAAAATAATTTATTCTCCTGGTGAACCCGCCGGTATTGGTCCTGACATAATAATTAAATTATGTTGCTCAAACTCATGGGAAAAATATAAATCATCAATAGTCACAATTGGAGATATGGAATTATTTGTAAGAAGAGCAAAATTATTAAAAAAGAAATTAAAAGTAGTTGAAGCTAATTCGTTAGATGATTTAAAAAAAAATAGAAAAAATGTTCTCCAAATAATCAAAGTATCCAAATGTAAAAATTATCAAGCAGGTAAGCTATCTGCTAACAATGCAAAATATGTAATAGACAACTTAGACTATGCAATTGATCAAACATTAAATATAGATAAAGTGGCACTTGTTACTGGTCCTATTAGTAAAGAAAATATTACCTCAATCATTAAAAATTTCTCGGGTCATACCGAATACATTATGCAAAATACTAAAAGCAAAGATGTTCTTATGATGCTCGCATCACCAAAATTGAGAGTGGCATTAGCAACTACCCATGTACCTTTAAAAAAAGTATCTAAAATGATAAAAAAAGAATTAATTGTTAATAAAATTAAGATACTTAATGACGAACTTAAAAATAAATTTAATATTAACAAACCAAAAATAAGAATACTTGGCCTTAATCCTCATGCTGGTGAAAATGGAAAAATAGGCACTGAGGAATTAGATCATATTAAACCTGCTGTGAGGATCCTCAAGAAAAATAATATAGATGTTTCTTATCCAATTTCTGCTGATACTGCATTTTCTATTGGCCTATTAAAAGATACAGACGCATATCTTGGTATGTATCATGATCAAGTGCTTCCAGTATTAAAAGCTTTAAGTTTCGGCAACTCAATTAATATTACTCTCGGTATTCCAATTATTAGAACATCTGTAGATCATGGTGTAGCCCTTGATATTGCTGGAACATCAAAGTCAAATACATCCTCTTTAGATCTTGCAATTAAAACGGCAATAAGATTGACTAAATGAGCTCTAGAGACCTAAGACGTAAATATGGTCAAAACTATTTAAAAGATAAGGCTATTTTATTCGAAATGGGCGAAGCAATAGCTCCAAAAGAACATGATAATTTTATTGAAATTGGTCCTGGTTTGGGTGCCCTCACTGATCAAATTAATATAGAAAAAATAAATATTACATGTATTGAAATAGATACAAAAAATATTGAATATTTAAGAAAGAAGTATGATGGTCCTGCTAGTTTTAAATTCATAAATAAAGATATATTAGAATTTAATTTAGATGATGAAGTTAGTAACTACAGATTAATTGGTAATTTGCCATACAATATCTCGACTCAAATAATGTTGAAGTTTATTGAAAATTACAAAAATATTTATGACATGCATTTCTTAATTCAAAAAGAAGTTGCTGAAAAAGTCACTGGGAATGTTTCAACCAAAAATTGGGGAAAGTTAGCATTAAAAATTTCAGCTTTTTTTGACAGTGAAGTTCTGTTTGAAGTTCCACCAGAATCATTTGATATAAAGCCTAATGTAAATTCAAGTTTTATAAGGCTCTTGCCAAAAAAAGACATTAATTATGGTTTAGAAATCAAATCAGATCTTTTCAATGTAATTGATTCAGCCTTTATGTCTCGAAGAAAAAATATAAAAAATAATTTAAAAAATCTAAAAATTAATTGGAATGAGGTTGATATAGATCCAAATAAAAGATCTGAAGAATTGTCAACACAAGATTTTATCTATTTAGCTAAAAGTTTAAAAAAGTAAATGTCACACTATGTAGTTGGAGATGTTCAAGGTTGCTATGATGAGCTAATTTCTTTATGTAAAAAAATAAAATTTAAACCAAATAAAGATAAGTTAATATTTGCAGGAGATTTTGTTAATAGAGGTCCAAAGTCTCTTGAAGTTTTAGAATTTTGTATGCAAAACAAAAAGTCTATTTCTGGTGTACTTGGTAATCATGATTTTTATTTGTTATATCTGATTGAGCACAAAAAAAGAAATAAATCATTAAAACCTATTCTTGAATCTAAAAGTGTAAATAGAATTTTTAAGTGGTTACGCAAACAACCTCTTGTTCAAAAGATTAAAATTAATAAATCTAAAGAGATCTTTTATATTGTTCACGCTGGCATTCCATTTATTTGGAGTCTAAAGACTGCAAAAAAACTTTCAAATGAGCTTCAGGGAGAATTAAAAAAAGACTCCTATAATATTTTAAAAAAAATGTGGGGTGATTCACCCTCTAGATGGAAAGAAAGCTTAGAAGGTTATAAAAGATATAGAACTATAATTAATTATTTCACAAGAATGCGATATCTTGATGCCAATGGGGATCTAAAGTTGAAGAAAAAGGATCTTAAAAAGGAAAAAAATCATATACCCTGGTTTGAACAAACTATAATTAATTTGAAACCAAAAGAATATATAGTTTTTGGTCATTGGGCAGCTTTAAATGGTAAGACAAAATTTAAAAATATAATTGGTTTGGATACTGGTTGTGTATGGGGTAATAAACTAACAGCAATTAGATTAGAGGATAAGAAGATATTTCAAATTAATAAACTATGAAAATATACAAAGTTGGTGGTGCTGTAAGAGATAGTCTTTTGGGTGTAAAGGCAAAAGATAATGATTGGGTTGTTGTTGGTTCCTCACCAGATGAAATGATCTCAGAGGGCTTTAAACCTATAGGAAAAGACTTTCCAGTATTCTTGCATCCTGAAACTAAAGAGGAATACGCATTAGCCAGAACTGAGAGAAAGTCAGGTACTGGTTACCATGGTTTTACATTTTATTTTGGGAAAGAAGTTACCTTAGAAGAAGATTTATCGAGGAGAGATTTTACAATAAATGCAATGGCTCAAGATGAAAATAATAATATTATTGATCCACTAAATGGTCAGATTGATTTGCAGAATCAAATTTTTAAACATGCATCTGGAGCATTTTCAGAAGATCCACTCAGGGCTATTAGGTTGGCAAGATTTTTTACATATGATCACCTGAAAGATTTTAGTATAAATAGTTCAACGATTGATAAAGTTAATCAAATTGTCTCATCAAATGAAATATCAAAACTTTCATCTGAAAGAGTTTGGATAGAAACATCAAGGGCGTTATGCAGTTCTAATCCCAGTAATTATTTTGAAAAAATTATTTCCTTGGATTTAAAAGAGCCCTTTTTTGAGAATCTTAGAATAGCGCATTGTCATAGTCATTCAGACATTGAAATCAGATGGTCAGAGCTTCAAATAAATAATCATTTTAAATTAGGCAACAAAATGCCTATCCCAAATGAATTTAAAAATGCGTCTAATGTGCTAAAAAATATTTCAAAAATTACTAATAATGTTGAAGAAAGCCATTTAATTAAAATTATTAAAGATACTCAATTTAAAAGAAATAAAGAGCTTATTGACAAGCTGCTAACGCTTCCGTGTTTGTCAAAAAATAAAGATTATGTGTCTAGTATTGCTGACGAATTAAACAATACCGATTTTTCTTTCCTTTCAGGCATACCAAAAGAGAAAGTTGAGACAGAAAAGTCTAAAATATACAAAAAAATACTTAAAAATTTTATATGAGCAAAACTATATTTATTACAGGAGCAGCAAAAAGAATAGGGAAGGAAATTGCTCTTACCTATAAAGAATTGGGATGGAATATTATTATTCATTACAATTCGTCAAAAAAAGATGCCGAAGATCTTGCTGATTTTATTAATAAAGATAATCCTGATTCTGCAAAGACTGTAAAGGGTAACTTAGATTTCAAAGAAGATGTCGAAAAAATATTAACTGATATAGATGGAATGTTCCCTTCATTAGATTTACTAATAAATAATGCATCAACCTTCTACCCTACTCCAATTGAAGAGGTGTCTGAAGACCATTGGAATAAGCTAATTGGTAGCAATTTAAAAGGTCCTTTATTTTTAATACAAGGTGTGAAAGAAAAACTTAAAAAATCTAATGGTCAAGTGATTAATATTACTGATACAAATCTCTCAAGAGGTGTTGCAAATTATTCTATATATTCTGCTGCTAAGGCAGGACTCGAAGCAATTACCAAGGGGCTTGCAAGAGAGCTTGCTCCTGAAATTAAAGTTAATGCAATTGCTCCAGGAGCAATGCTTGAACCACCAGATGTTACATGGACAGAAGAACAAAAAAATAAAGTAATTAGCAGTATTCCTTTAAAAAGAATGGGCTCTGAAAAAGATATTGCCGAAGCTGTAAAATTCTTAGAAAGTTCAGACTATATTACGGGTCAAATTATTAAAGTTGATGGTGGAAGATCTTTGTAATGAAGGCTTTGGATGATGCAAAATTCTCTGGAACAAAGAAAGTTGACGAAAGCTTAAAAATTGAAGTTTCAAAATTACAACCTTGGATTGATGAGTTCGTCCCAGAAGCGGGAAAAATAAATTCCATTGAACAATTTAAAGGCGGTCAATCAAATCCAACATACAAAATTATTACGGAATCAAAAAGTCTTGTATTAAGGCGAAAGCCTCCTGGAAAACTGCTCCCTTCAGCACATGCAGTGGACAGAGAATATAAAGTAATTACTGCTCTGTATGAGACTGATGTTCCAGTTCCAAAAACATATGGGCTCTGTGAGGATAATGATGTTGCAGGTACAGAGTTTTTTCTCATGGACTTTTTAGATGGTGATCTATTTTGGGATCCAATGATTCCCTCTCTTGAAAACAAAGATAGAGCAGAGATTTACAAAAATAAGAATAAAACCTTAGCCAAACTTCACAGTATTGATTATAAAAAAATAGGACTCGAAGATTATGGTAAACCTGGTAACTATGTTGCAAGACAGGTTTCAAGATGGTCTAAGCAATACAGAGCATCTGAAACTGACAATATTGAGGCAATGAATAATCTAATTGAATGGTTGCCACAAAACATTCCTGATGATGATGAGACATCGATTGTTCACGGTGATTACAGGTTAGATAATATGATTTTAAAAAATAATAAGGTAATGGGTATTCTCGATTGGGAACTATCTACACTTGGACATCCTATTGCAGACTTTAGCTATCATTGTTTATCTTGGAGAACTCAAGAGGCTTTTTGGGATAATGCTAAATTAAAAGAACTTGGAGTTCCCTCAGAAAAAGAATATATGGAAATGTATTGTGAAAATACAGGTAAAGACCTTTCAAAAAATTGGGAGTTTTATATGGCTTTTAATATGTTCAAAATTGCTGGAATACTTCAGGGGATTTTAGGAAGAGTAAGAGATGGAACCGCATCAAGCAAACACGCTGAGGATCGAGGCATGATGGTTTATCCTTTATCAGAAGCAGCTTGGAAGACAATTAAAGAAAATTTCTAGTATTTATTTTTTTACAAAAAATAAAGTAATGCCTGATAATGAGGTAATTAACGCAAGAACAGATAAAAGTTTTAATAAAATATTATTTATATTATCCCGTTCACGGTAATCCATAATGTGAAGTGACCACATTAGGTCCCAGATTCTCCAAGAATCACTTCTTATTGAACTAATATCACCTGTCATATATCCAACATATACATTTATCTTATCTTTTGAGTCTGTCATTACTTTATATGCAGGAAGAGCTCCTCTATATTCAGAACCAGGTTTTACATTCTCAATAAGAATAGCTTCCAATGGATTAAGGGTTGTTTTTTGAGATGTAATCAATAATGCTTCTTGTGTAGTTAAAGGTTCGATAGATTCTCTTCCAGGGTAAGTTTCATAAGACTTTTTACCATCTTTATTTGTCTCTATTAAAGTTAGTCCCAACCTATCAAAAATTCGATATTCTATGTCTTTGGGAAGTCGATATTGCTCACCTCTTACCAACTCAATTTTATTGTAAGCAAAATAAATACCTGACACAGTCCACAATAACAATTGAATAGAAACAAATATACTTAGATATCTATGAAAATTTCTTGTGAATTTCTTTGCTCTCATTAAATTAATTCTTTTAAAGGTTCAGATACAAAAGTATATTTTTCAATCTCATTACTTTCAAATAAAATTTCTTCGTTTTCATCGATTTGAAGAACAATATCAATATCAAGAGTTCTTGCACTAAACTTTGGGGCATTTCTGTTTCTTCCAGACTCATCCTCAATTAATTTAAGTTTGTTATTGAGTTCGTCAAATGTTAAATCTGTTTCGCCACATACAACTGAATTTAAAAAATCGTCACCTTCAAATCCTTCAGCTTTTGTTCTATGAATTGAAGACGAACTAGTATTTTGTAAAATTTTAGTTAATTCTTTTTTGGCAAAGTCTAAGTTTTTTTGTGCGTTAATATTGCTTCCAAGTGATAAAAAATATTTCATCATCTATGGATGATTAAGCCTACATCTTTTGCTCCACGAAGAGCTCCAGGCTTTGATACTCTAAGCTTAATTGATTCAACACCAAAATTATCTTTTACCAATGATGCAATGCCTTCAGCTAAAGATTCTTGAAGCTGAAATGAAGATTCTTCAACAAATTTTATTACAGCTTTACAAATAGTCTTATAATCAGTTGTATCTTTTATTGAGTCAGATGCTGCTGCTTTTCTGCAATCAAATGGAAATTCCATATCAATACTCACTTCTTGTTTTACCTTTCTCTCCCAATCAAAAATTCCAATGATTGTTTTAACTCTTAAATCTTTTATATAAATAATATCTTTCATTGTTTCAACTCATCCAGTGGCCATCTTGCTCTTACTTTTGATGTGCTATATCCCTCATTTTTTGAGCTCATCTTCGATCCTACAAAAGCTATCATTGCAGCGTTATCACCACAATATTTTAGATCTGGGTAATAAACTTTAATATTAAGATCTTCTTCGATGTTTTTGAACTCATTTCTAATAAATTTATTTGCTGCAACTCCTCCAGCAATAATTAAATCCTTTCTATCTGTTGCCTTGATGGCTTTTGTTGTTTTAGCAATTAATAAATCTGAAACAGCCTTTTGAAAAGATGCAGCTATATTTGATTTTACTTTCTCATCTAAATTATCTATCTTTTGAACTGTGTACAAAACAGATGTCTTTAATCCACTAAGACTCATATCAAGATTATCACTATGAATCATCGGTCTAGGGAAGTCATATATTTCTGGATCACCATTTAAGGCTATTTTTTCAATATAGGGACCTCCTGGATATGGAAGATCAAGTAATTTTGCTACCTTGTCAAAAGCTTCTCCAACAGCATCATCTTGAGATTGACCGATAATCTGATAGTTACCTTTTTCTTTTACATCAACAATCATGCTATGTCCGCCTGATATTAGTAAACACAAAAATGGCATTTTAATTTCTGGAAACTCCATCATAGGTGACATCAAATGTCCCTCAAGATGATTAATTGGGATTAATGGAACATCAAGTGCAGAAGATAAACCTTGGGCAAAGCTCTCTCCAATTAAAAGTGCTCCTAATAATCCTGGACCAGATGTGTAAGCTATCTGATCAATACATTCTATTGGATAATCTCCTAGTGCTTCTCTCATAACATTTACTATCTTTGAACAATGGTCTCTAGATGCTAATTCGGGTACTACACCACCATATTGTGTATGCATTTTTATTTGACTATGAATTGATTCACCGACTAACCCTTCATGAGAATCATAAATAGCTATTGCAGTTTCATCACATGATGTTTCTATTCCTAAAGTTTTCATAAAAAATTTTGCAAAATTGTTAATAAAAGCCTAAACTACGCGTCACATTATGCCTTCAATTATAATAAAAGACACAGAACATTTTGATATTGGTTTAAGAAAATTCAAGCGTGCTTGTGAAAAAGCTGCAATTGTTCCTGAAATAAGAGCAAGAGAATTCTACGAAAAACCTACTGAGAAAAGAAAACGTCTAATGGCAGCAGCTGTCAAAAGAGCAAGAAAAACTAATAGGAAATATTCATTCCCAAGACAAAGATCTAGATAATTTTGGCTCTTATATCAGATATTAAAAACGACCTTAAGCAGGCAATGCTTAACAAAGATGATTTGGTACGTGATACTTTAAGAATGTTCTTATCCGAAGTTCAAAGATTTGAAATTGATAACAAAGAAGATGTGGATGATACAAAGGCCGTTCAGATTATTAATAAAATGATTAAACAACGAAACGATTCAATTAATCAATTCAAAACTGGTGGAAGAGAAGACTTAGCTGAAAAAGAACAACATGAATCTGACATTTTATCTAAGTACAAACCTCAACAACTCAGCGAGGCAGATATCACAACCAAAGTAAAAGAAGTTATAGAACAAACTGGTTCAACTTCTATGCAAGATATTGGAAAAGTTATGGGTGCGCTAAAATCTTCTTTAGCTGGTTCGGCTGATATGGGTATTGTGAGCAAGATAGTAAAAGATCTGCTTTCATAAAATTTTTTTAATATGAGAAACAAAGATCGTGATCATAATCAACTTAGAGATATCTCAATTGAATCAAATGTTAATATTCATGCGGAAGGATCTGTTTTAGTATCATTTGGAAATACTAAAGTTATTTGTAATGCCTCTATTGAAAATAATGTTCCACGATGGATGAAAAACTCTGATGAAGGTTGGATAACTGCTGAATATGGGATGTTACCAAGATCCACCAATGAAAGAATGGGTAGAGAAGCCGCAAGAGGAAAACAGAGTGGAAGAACACAAGAAATTCAAAGACTAATAGGAAGGTCTCTTAGACAAGCTGTAAATCTTAAATATCTAAAAGGCAAAACAATTAATATTGATTGCGATGTTATTCAAGCTGATGGTGGAACAAGAACGGCATCTATAACTGGAGGTTGTGTTGCATTGTTTCTTGCAATTAAAAATCATCATGATGATCATAGAGCTATTAAGTCCTTCATAGCTGCGATTTCTCTTGGTATCAAAGATAACAAGATTTTATTGGACCTAGATTATGAGGAGGATAGCTCGGCTGATACAGACATTAATATTGTGATGAACGAAAATGACGAATTGATTGAAATCCAAGGTACTGCTGAAGATGCTCCTTTTTCAAAAGCAGAACTTGTTGATATGCTAGAAATGGGTGGCTCTGCAATAGCAGAGTTAATACAAAAACAAAAAGCTTGTATTGAGTAAGTGAAAGATTATCAAAAATTATTTCTTAATTTAGCAATAGAATCTAATACTTTGCAATTTGGTTCTTTCACTTTAAAGTCTGGAAGAAAAAGTCCATATTTTTTTAATGCCGCAAATATGTTGAGTAATTGTAATCTCTTTGAGTTAGCAAATTGCTATAAAAGTGCTATCGAAGATAAAGAGCTAGAATTCGACTCAATTTATGGTCCAGCTTATAAAGGTATATTTCTTGGTTCTATTGTTGCAGCAGCTTTTGGCAAAGATGGTAAAGAATATCCTCTTTCATTTAATAGAAAGGAAGAAAAAGATCATGGAGAGGGAGGCAATATTATTGGGCCGTCTCCATCTGGAAATGTTTTAATAATTGACGACGTTTTATCAGCCGGAACTGCTGGAAGAGAGTCAATAGAGATGATTTTAAAGCTTTCCGCTAACCCTAGTGCATTGTTAGTCGGTTTGGATAGACAAGAAATAGGTATATCAGAAATTTCCTCAAGCAAGGAGCTTGAAAAAGATTTCAATATTAAGGTTGAATCTATAGTTAATTTAGACTCACTTGTTGATTTTGTTAAAGACGATCAAAAATTTGATGAGCATATTGAAGATCTCAACAAGTATAGAGAAGAATGGGGAGCATAAATGTTTTCAGGAATAGTCCAAGGAACTGGCAAATTATCTAAAATCGTCAACAATAAAGATTTCGTTAGGCTTGAAATAATACCGCCCAAGAACTTTTCAAAAAATCTCAAGAAGGGTTTTAGTATTTCTGTAGATGGAGTTTGCCTCACATCACTCTCTGGCAATTCAAAAACTTTAAAGTTTGATGTAATAGAAGAGACCTTATCAAAAACGAATTTTAAAGAATTAAAAAAAGGGTCATCTGTCAATCTAGAAAGATCAATAACTGCTTCATCAGAAATTGGTGGTCACTTAATGTCTGGACATATTCATTTTACTGGTAAAGTTAAAAAGATTATTAAAAAGCCATCTACTATCGATATTGTTGTTAGCTTCCAAAAAAGATTTAAAGAATACATTTTTGAAAAAGGTTATATAGGTATTAATGGCTGTAGTCTAACTCTAGGAAAAGTAAATAAGGATAGTTTCTATTTACATATTATTCCCGAAACCCTCTCAATAACTAATTTGAAAGAATTAAAAACGAATTCATTGGTTAATGTTGAAATAGATCAAAATACTATTTCAATTGTAGAGACAGTTAAAAAAACTTTAGCAGCTCAAAAACCTCGATAAAACAGCCATTCTTACAGCAACTCCATTTTTCACCTGCTCTCTTATCACTGATTGCTCAGAATCATAAATAGACTCAGTGATTTCTATATAATTTACTGGTCCTGGATGCATAATTATTGCATCCCCTTTTGCATTATCCATCTTTTCAGATGTTAGTTGATAGTCCTGTTTATAAGTTTCTAAATCTAAATCTAGCTCTTGTTCAAATCTTTCATGTTGAATTCTTAAAGCCATTACAACATCAGCATTGTCCAAAGCTTTATTCAAGTCTGGTTCATATAGTCCTTGTTTATTATCTATATATTTTGTGCACATTGCTGGATGACCTGATAAAACAAGTGCCTCTAGCTCAAAATTTTTGAGAACCTCAAGAAAAGATGAAGTAACACGAGAGTGATCAAGGTCACCTACAATTACAATTTTTAGGCTATTTAGAGTTTCTTTATTATCCATTATTGTCTTTAAATCAAGCAAAGTTTGTGTTGGATGTGACAACATGCCCTCACCTGCATTTACAAAAGTCATATTTGGTAAATATTCTGCAAGATCCTTTATCACTGAGTCAGAATGTCTTAGTACACATAAATCAACACCCATTAGATGAAGTGCATCAATAGTCTCATAGATAGTTTCTCCTTTTTGTATAGAAGAATTATTTACATCGAAATCTAAAACAGAACATCCTAGGTTTGATGCGGCGATAGAGAACGAAGATTTAGTTCTGGTGCTTGGTTCACAAAAAACATTTGCAATGGTCTTATCTGGAAAAAGATCCTCTTTTCTAAAATTACCTTCATCATCAATAAAACTATCAGAAAACTTAATAATTTCTAAAATTTCATTTTTAGATAAGTCAGAAATAGATATTAGATTTTTAGCCATTAGTAGAAACAATTGCCTCAATCTCAACATTCACACCCAGAGGTAAACCAGATACTTCTACAGTTGCTCTTGCAGGAAATGGTTCAACAAAATTATTAATCATAACTTCATTTACTTTTGCAAAATTACCAAGATCGGTTAAAAAAATTGTTATTTTTACAATGTCTTCTAATCCTAATCCTGCTGCCTCGCATATGCTCTTGAGATTTTTAATTACTTGAGTAGTTTCTTCTTCTATAGATCCTTCAACAAGATTTCCTGTATTTGGATCTAAGGGTATTTGCCCTGATATAAAGATTAGATCTCCAGTTTTTACAGCTTGTGAGTATGGTCCTATGGCTTTAGGAGCATTTTGTGTTGAGATTACTTCCTTAGACATTTTTAACTCCTTTGACAAAATAAAATTGGGTAGTAGTAGAATTGTACATAAAAAAAAATAAATTTTTTTACTATTTGTCATTAATATTTCTTCTACAACTGGTAGTAAATTTCATGCCTCTTACCTTTTTCATTATATTCTTTAGGTCTTCTAAATTTTTAACTTCAATTTCTAGTTCAAACCCTGCAAATTTTTTGTCAATTGTTTTTGTATTTACTGAATCAATATTTATTCCATTCTTTGCAAATACCGAACCTAGATCTGATAGAACTCCAACTCTATCTTCTGTATTAATTTCTATTTTAGTTTTGTACAAAAGATCCTTCTTGTTTTCTCCCCAGATTGCAGGTAAATATCTGGGATCTTTTTTGATATATTTTAAAATTTGTTTACATTTTTTGTGATGAACAACCATTCCCCTTTCTGTATCTGAATGAGCTGCAACAGGATCTCCGTATACTGGACGGCAACATTTTGCAAAACGAACAGTAACACTCTCAATTCTGTTATTTAAAATAATTACAGGATTGGGTTCCTCAATACCTTCTCTAATTTGGAGCCCTGAGTAAAATCTTTCAGCAATAATACTTCCAGTTCTCTTACCTAAACCAAGATCGGTAAGTAAATTATTAAGCGATGTAACTCCGATGGAGTCGAGTATTTTCTTTAGATAGCTTCCTCGATATTCTGAAAGGCTTGAACCAGCTCTTTTTAATTCAGTCTCAAGCATTACTTTGCCAGCCTTTCTAGCATCTGATTCTTTTTGTTTTCTTAATCTGGCTCTAATGAAACTTCTTGCTTTACTTGTAACAACATAATTAAGCCATGAAGGATCTATCTCTGATTTAGTTTTTGATGTGATTATTTCAACAGTTTGGCCAGTTTCAAGTTCAATATTAATTGGTACTTCTTTTCTGTTAACTTTGCATCCAATGATTGAATTTCCTAAATCAGTATGAACTTCATATGCAAAGTCTATTGGTGTAGCTCCTTTTCTTAGAGCATACACATCACCTTTTGGTGAAAATAAGAAGACCTCGTTAGAATCTAGATCTGTTTTTATGGATTCAGCAAACTCAGATGGACTATTAGATTTTTTTTGGAGATCTACTAAGCTACTGAGCCATCTGGTTGCTCTGAGTTCTGATCCCTTGTTTTTATCATTAGTCTTATACTGCCAGTGAGCTGCAATTCCAAAACTTGCTATTTCAGACATACTTCTAGTTTGTATCTGCACCTCAATTGGGAAAGCATTTAATGCAAGCAAGCTTGTATGCAGAGCCTGGTATCCATTACTTTTTGGAATGGCGATATAATCTTTAAATCTATTTTCAATTGGTGAAAAATAGTTATGAATAATCCCAAGAGATCTATAACATTCATCAACAGAATCAACGAGTATTCTAAAACCATAAACATCTAAAATTTCAGAAAAAGGTTTATGTTTAGATTTAATTTTTTTATAGATGCTATAGATATTTTTTTCTCTGCCCTTTACACCAACTTCATCAATTCCATTTGATTTAAGATGCTTTTTAAGTTCTTTTCTTATTTTAGAAACAATTCTTTTTCTGCCTCCACTGGATTTTTTTATTGCACTTTCTAGCATTGAGGCTCTTAGAGGATGAATGCATCTAAATGATAAATCCTCTAATTCAGATCTTATATCCTGCATACCAATTCTTAATGCTAATGGACCATACAATTCTATGGTTTCTTTAGATTTTTGAATCTGCTTAGATCTTGGTAAATGCTCAATGGTTCTCATGTTATGAAGTCTGTCACATATTTTTACCAATATTACTCTTACATCTTTTGAAATTGCTAACATCATTTTTTGAAGATTATTAGCATCTCTCTCTGATGTAGTTTTTATATCTAAAGCGCTAAGCTTGCTCACCCCATCAACTATCTCTGCAACATCATTTCCAAATAACTTTGCAAGATCATTTTTTTTAACATCACAATCTTCGAGAATATCATGCATTAATGCAGCACATATAGAATCAGGATCCATTTTAAGTTCCAATAATATGCTAGCCACATTTACAGGGTGTGTAATATATTTTGAGCCATCTTTTCTCTTTTGACCTTCATGAGAATAGAATGCAAATGTATATGCCTTTTGAATCTTTTTAAGATCTTTGACATCAAGATATGATTTTGTTTTTTTATAAAAATCGTATGGTAATTTGAGGAGATAATCCTCTGTAAAGTTATTAACTAACGTGCTTGGCAGGACATGGTCACTCAAGATAACCGCTCCTTAATCATTTATCCAATATTTTCGTTTTCTGGATTTGAAGGAACAGAGAATTCGTCAAGTAAGACGTCTTCTTCAAGTGTTTTTTCTAATGTTTCTTGATCGAGTAAACCTTCTTCAATTTCCCTCAAAGCAACTAAAGTCGGTTTATCATTATCCCATTCCACCAAAGGATCTCTGCTAGTTGTGGAGAGTTGTCTTGCACGCTTAGATGCCATTAATATAAGATCAAACCTACTAGGTATCTTTTGTAAACAATCTTCTACTGTAATTCTTGCCATTTTACGCTCCTGGGTTGAGTATTCTAATTCTTATTAACTCATTTATCCAATAAATCTTTTAATATATTGTTACTTTTTCTAAAGTCGTAACTTTTCTTTTCATCAAAAATTATTAATTTTAAATATTCAATAGTCTTCTCAAAATTATCATTCACTAAAATGTGGTCAAAATTCTCTGCATACATGAGTTCTGATTTTGCATTAACAAGTCTTTTTTTTATTACATTCTCAGAATCTAAGCCTCTATCTTTTAATCTCTGCTCAAGCTCTTCTAATGATGGAGGCAATATGAATATGGATATTGTATCTACAAAGGATTTTTTTATTTGCTCATATCCTTGAACATCAATATCAAGAATAATATCTTTACCACTGTTAGTTTTTTCATCAATAAAAGTTTTGAGGGTACCATATTGATGCTCATGAACAGTTGCATGCTCTATAAAAGCATTATCTATTTTTAAAGCATTAAATTCTTCATCTGTAACAAAAAAGTAATCTCTACCATGCTCTTCACCTTC
>CABXXT010000004.1 GCA_902516285.1 uncultured SAR86 cluster bacterium | reverse complement strand
TTTAAATTTTTCTATATAAAACTTGTACATAAAATTGGACATATTTGATATTTCCAACCTATAATTAATAAAAAACATGTTTTAAATCGGGGGATTCCATGAAAAACTTTAATTTTTTATTATCTTTGGTATTAATTTTGCCTTTGGCAATTGTTGCACAAGATTCAGATGATGATAGCGATGTAGAGGAAGTTGTCGTTGTTGGTTCACAAATCAAAGGCGCTGCAATTACTGGAGCACTTCCAGTTTCCATTATTTCATTTGAAGACATTGATGCTTTGGGTATTGATTCTGGCGATGAATTACTGGATAACATTGCTGAATTTGGTCAAAACACTTTTAACCAAAATGAATTTAGTGGAGGTTATAATGCCTCTAGAGGTGACGTTGGTGCTTTTAACTTAAGAGATATTGGTACTGGTAACACTTTAACACTTCTCAACGGTAGAAGAGTTATTCAATCACCTGGTTATCAAACAGAACCAATCTTTGGTGGTTCTATGCCTGTAATGACTCAAAACTCTAACGCAATTCCTGTCTATGGAGCTGACAGAGTTGAGATACTAAGAGATGGTGCATCTGCTATTTATGGTGCTGATGCTTTAGCAGGGGTTGTAAATACAGTTTTAAAGAGTGATTTTGTAGGTTTAAACATTAGAGTAAAATCTATTGCCTATGACGCATATGAAGCTCAAGATAATAAAGTCAGTATTCAGTGGGGTTCAGATATTAATGCCTCAACAAACATATCCGTTTATTTTGATAGTTACTACAGAGAAGAAATAAGAGGTAATGAAGATCCTAAATGGTTAGCTCAGGATGCAAGGATAGCACCTGGACTCGGTGCATATGATGGAACCGCTTGGGATGATACTTCGTGGAGAAATAAAAATGCTGCTTCTAGATATGGTATTTGGAGAGGTGGTGGTAATCGATACCTTCATACTAGACCAGATACTGGTGGATGTGCTTGGGTGGGAACAGGTGGTCCAACATGTTTATACGAAAGCACTAGTACGAATCCTAACTCTGACTCTTTAAGAGCAGCATATAACGAAACAAGATGGATGAGACCTGATCTTGAAAGGAATAATCTATTTGTTTTTGTGAATGCTGAACTTGATAGTGGAGTTGAAGCATACACAGAATTTGGATATTACGATTCTATGGCACATCAACAATTATATGGTGGAACAACGCTTGGTGCTGGTGGTTGTGGAAGAACTGGTACATGTACTCAGCCATATCTTGTTCCTTTAACAAACTACTGGTTAAATCAATTAGTTGACTCCGACGGAAACAAACTTGTAGATGACTCACAGGTTAGTAATGGTTTAGGTCTCTATAAGGCAAGACATAGATTTGATACTCCTAGAGGTTACTACATGAATAGAACTACTTTAAGACTTCTTCAAGGGTGGAGAGGCTCTAGAGGTAATTGGGATTGGGATACTGCTTTCTTATGGTCTAACGCAAAGGCTAAACAAGATAACTATGGTAGACAATCTATGACTTTACTTGATCAAGCTTTGGCTTTATCAACTCCTGATGCATACAACCCATTTTGTGGTGGAAACGGATGTTCTGATGAAACACCATTTACAATAAGTATCATCAGAGATAATACAACTTCTTTGTATATGTGGGATTTTAAAATGTCTAATCCTAATGTTTATGAAATGCCAGCAGGACCAGTAGGAATGCTTATTGGTGCTGAGATTAGGAAAGAAAGTTATACCGATGTAAGAGATCCAAGAATTAATGGAGAAATGCCTTATACAGTCCCAGTGGGCCCTAGAGCTGGTTTAACATTCCCATTAATATCAGATGTTGTTAACTCAAGTGCTACTCCTGATTCAAATGGTGGAAGAGAAACAGTTTCTTTATTTACTGAACTGCAAGTGCCGATCACTGAAAATATTGATATGCAGCTTGCTGTAAGAGGAGAAGATTCTTCAGACTATGGTGAAGCTATTGTTTCTAAAGTTGCAATAGGATGGCAAGCTTCAGACCAAATTAAGCTTAGATATTCACAATCAGAAACTTTCAGAGCTCCTGCTTTGATTCTTGTGAATGAAGGCTTTTTAGGAAGAAGTTCAGCAACTAATGATGCCTTATTACAATATGCAGCTGGTGAGGATCAAGACAATTACTCTATGCAAAGAATTACAGAGGGTAATAAGGGTTTAACACCCGAACTCGGTGAGAATGAATCATATGGTCTTGTTATTGAGCCAACCGATGGAATGGTTATAACCATGGATTGGTGGTCTATAGAAACTGAAGACACAGTTGGTATATTTGGTATGACTAATGCTATTTTGCTTGATACTTTAATCAGAGCAGAAGGAGGCCCTTCAGAATGTGTTGGTAATCCAAATGTTACAAGAACTGCTTTTGCAGGATATGACTTTGATTGGCCATCAACATTATGTCCAGCTGGTGAAGTTCAAAGTGTTAATGACTATTACGTCAATACAGATACAAGGACTATTGAAGGTTTTGATACCAGTTTAATTATGAACTTCGATACAGAAGTTGGTGATTTTGGTGTTAAGTTAATTAATGTTCATTATGATAAAAAAGACCAAGCAGCAGGTGGAGATGCAAGACGATTAAGTGATGCAGGTCAACCTGGTGGATTGCTTGAAGGTTTAGCTTCAGTAAGGGGTATTGATAGTCTTCTTGGATTAAATGGTAGTATCGAAGATAAGTTTACTGCAAGATTATCTTACAGAAATGGACCATATCAAGTACTAGTCTCTGGTACACAATGGGGTGATTCTTTTGAATCAGCTCATACTGAAACTATTGATGGTGTCAGAGAGATGTGGAAAATTGACAAAATGACTATGATTAATGTGACACTTGGATATACATTTAAAAATGATCTAAGGTTAAGATTGCAGGTCAAAAATATTGAAGACGAAAGAGCTCCACTTGCTGATGAAACATTTAGTAATTTTTGGGGCGACCTTCATACTGACTTCGGAAGAAATTACAATATTGAAATTTATAAGAAGTTCTAAAATTCAATCAGGTTGAAAATTAAAGGGAGTTTTATACTCCCTTTTTTGAATTTTTTTAAGGAATTAAATGCCAACTAATAATAAAGGTTTTTTTATTGGAATTTTTGTCTTTGCAATAGTTTTGCTTATTGGTTTGTTTGGACTTATTCCACAAAGTTTAGAGGCACTTAATGGAAAAGAATTTCTAATAAAAGATAAAACTTATGCTGTTAATAGTTACTCTGCGTGGCTTGTTTTAGCGATACTATTGTTAATGGCGATCTGGTGGGCAACTGAAGCTATACCTGTTCCAGTCACAGCACTAATTCCCTTAGCACTTTTTCCGATTTTAGATATTACAAGTTTCCAACAAGCAGCCGCACCATTTGCAGATAAAAATATATATTTATTTCTAGGTGGTTTTATATTAGCTCTGGGAATTGAAAGTTCTGGTCTGCATAAAAGAATGGCGTTAAAAATGATAATTTTAATGGGTTCTAATGGAGCAACACTTATTGGAAGCTTTATGTTGGTAGCAGCTCTTGTAAGCATGTTTGTTATGAATACATCCACCACATTAATGTTATTACCAATCGGTCTCGCTGTATGCACCGTAGTTTCTCAAACCATTCCTAATATATCTGCACAACAACAAAAGTACTTTGATACGGCGTTAATGCTTGGTATCGCCTACGCTGCAACAATAGGGGGCATGTCTACAATTATAGGAACAGCTCCAAACATAGTTTTTGTTCAGTTTATGAATAATCAATTCGGTGTAGATATAAGTTTTCTTGATTGGATGAAAATTGGCGTGCCTGTTGCAACTGTCATGCTAATCTTTGCCTGGATAATACTCACAAAATTTATTTTTCCTACTTCATTTTCGTCATCATCTGAAACTAAAAATAAATTAGAACAAATGTATTCTGAGCTTGGACCTTTATCACGAGACGAGATTAAGGTTTCAATATTATTTTTCTTTGCTGTTGTTTTCTGGATGACAAGTAAAGCAATAAGAGACGGACTTGGTATTGAATTGCAAGATGCAGGTGTTGCAATTATTGCTGCAATTATTTTATTTATGATTCCATCTCAAAATGGAAAAGAGAGCCTATTAAAATGGGAAAAGACTACTAAACTTCCTTGGGGATTGCTTTTGCTTTTTGGTGGAGGGCTCTCGCTTGGAGCACAAGTATCTCAGACTGGTTTAGGTCTTTGGATAGGCGAGGCTCTTACAATTTTAGAAAATGTTCCATCCATCATTCTAATTCTTGCTGTTGCAGCAATGATAATATTTTTGACTGAAATGACTAGTAATGTTGCAACTACAGCAACTTTCTTGCCTGTATTTGCTGCAGTTGCAATTGCTATTGGCATCGTACCTGTTGCTTTAACTATTCCGGTATGCCTCGCTGCAAGTTGTGCATTCATGCTACCAGTTGCTACACCTCCAAATGCTATTGTTTATGGCTCGGGAAAATTTACAATTGCAACCATGATGAAAGCAGGATTTGCTCTAAATATTGTTGGTATTTTTGTTGTAACTTTATTTGCTTACTTTCTAGCTCCAATCATTTTTTAATGAAATTTTTACTATTAAAAATTTTAATTATTCCGTCATTTGTTTATTCGGCTTCATATATTGACTACCAATCACCATTTCATCCTGTAGTCGGAACTAAAGGAATGGTGGTTTCGCAAAATTATATGTCATCAGATATCGGTATCGAGATATTAAATAAAGGAGGAAATGCTGTTGATGCCGCAGTGGCTGTTGGATTTTCTTTAGCAATAACTCTTCCAAGAGCAGGAAATCTTGGTGGAGGAGGTTTTATGATGGTATATATTGCTGAAAAGGATGAAATTTACTTTATAGATTATAGAAGTAAGTCTCCTTTGAATGCTTCAATCCATAAAATTTTTGATTTAGATCCGAGTTTAAAACTCAAACCAGAAAATTTTAAAAATGAAATGTTTGACACTACTAGATATGGCTATAAGGCTCCAGCAATTCCTGGAACTGTTGCAGGACTTCTTGATGCTCATAGTAATTTCGGAAAGCTTCCACTTAAAGATGTATTAGCGCCTGTAATTAAGCAAGCCAAAGAAGGAATTCTAGTAACTTATGATTTGCATATGGCAATAAAAGATACGTTTCAATTAAAAGATGATCCTGAGTCATCTAAAATTTTTTTTAAAGATAATCAAGCAATAGCAGAAAATTCGATTTTAAAGCGACCAGACTTAGCAAAAACTATTTCATTGATTTCTCAAAATGGTAAAAATGGTTTTTATCAAGGGGAAGTTGCTAAGTTGATTATTGATGCAATGGTTGCAAATGATGGTTTATTTACTATTGAGGATCTCCAATCTTACAAAGCTTCTTTCAAACAACCTATTGTTAGTATTTATAGAAATCATAAGGTTTTTGCAGCAGCCCCCCCATCAGGTGGCGGAATCACACTTCTAACCGCATTAAACATTTTAGATAATTACAGTCTTAGTAAATTAAAAAGTAATTCAGCTTACACCTATCATCTATTAGCTGAGTCTATTAGGAGAGGTCATAACAATAGATCACATTTTGTTGGTGACCCTGATTACTATAATGTTCCAGTTGATCAATTGCTTTCAAAAAAAAGAACACTCGAGCTTGCAAAATCTATTAGTATTAAAAAAGTTTCTAATTCAAGAGCAGTTAAACCCTTAGAACTTATAAAAGAAAGTAGAGACACCACCCATTTTTCTATAGTAGATATCGATGGAAATGCAGTATCAAATACATATACACTTGGTTATTCATTTGGATCAGGTGTAACGATTCCTGGAACAGGAGTTTTAATGAATAATCAAATGAATAATTTTGCTTATAGATATGGAGATGAAAAAGAAAGAGGAAGGTCAGCGAGCACTGGTAATAGATTTGAGCCTGGAAAGAAACCAATGAGTACAATGACGCCAGTAATGATCTTCAACGAAAATAATGAACTATCTTTAATAACCGGATCTCCAGGAGGAAGCTTAATACCCGCAGCTATATTGAGAGTTATTACTGGAGTAATAGATTTTGATTTGAATATTGGAGAAGCAACAATGTTACCAAGAATTCATAAAGATTGGCCTACTCCAGGAATATTACATGAGAGAACTATAAGCACAGACGTTTTAAAAGGTCTAAGAACAATAGGGCATAAAATTACTCCAGAACATACAATGGGCAGTACTCAAAGCATAAATATAATTGATGGAGTGAATTATGGTTACGCTGATCTTAGAAGACCAAACGCATCAGTTGCTATTCAAGCTAATTAATATTTCTATATTCAAGAGGAGGTTTTCTGTCACCTAATAAAGGCTTGTAATTAAAATCTTTTCCAGTTCTTTCAAGCAATTCATTATTTGCTTCCTCAATAATATTTGGATTTTCAAGAATATATTTAACACTCTTTGATAGTGTAAGAGCAGCTAATTTAGCTCCTTTCAATCCAATACTTGTCCCACCGGTAGAAACAGCTTGCCATGAGTGCGCTGCTGTTCCAGGGACCCATGTTGCTGTTCTTAATCCAGCAGTAGGGACTACCCAGCTTACATCACCTACATCTGTAGAGCCATAACTGTGAGAATCTTTAAAAGGAGCAATTAGTTTTTGAGATCCAATTTCTAATCCAGGTTTAATAAAAGTCTTATATATCTCCTTAGCATATTTGTTTTCTTCGTCTGTATAATTTATGCCTCCCAAACTTACGAGATTGTCATAAACAATTTTTTGAATAGTATTATTAGGAAGAAGAGAATAGTTTCCGTGCATCACCTCATAGGTCATATTAGTCTCAGTACCCATTGCAGCTCCATTTGCAGTCTTAACTACCCGTTCGAACAATTCCTCGACTACATTCATCTCTGGATGTCTAACATAGTAGTAAACCTCAGCTAAATCTGGAACAACATTTGGAGCTAAACCACCTTTTGTTATTACATAGTGAATTCTTGATTCTTGAGGAACGTGTTCTCGCATCATATTCACCATATTATTCATTGCTTCAACGCCATCAAGCGCAGATCTGCCTAGCTCTGGTGATCCAGCAGCGTGGGCAGAAATACCTCTAAATGTAAATTTTCCTGACTTGTTCGAGTTAGAAGTTCTGTTATTAGCAGAATTAGTATCATCTGGATGCCAGTGAAGAACTATATCTACATCATCAAAGAGGCCTTCGCGTACCATATAAACTTTGCCTGATCCGCCTTCTTCGGCTGGAGTTCCATAAAATCTTATTGTGCCTTTAATATCTTGTTTTAAAATCCAATCTTTTACTGCAACAGCTGCCCAAGCGGACGATGCTCCAAAAAGATGGTGACCACAAGCATGACCAGCATTAGTTTCATTAATGGCAACCTCTTTAAAAGGAGAGGTTGTTTGAGATAAGCCTGGCAAAGCATCAAATTCTCCTAGAATAGCTATAACAGGACCACCATTATTAAACTCTGCAATAAAACTTGTTGGAATTCCTGCTAGACCGGTCGTAATTTTAAATCCATTTTCTTTAAGAGTATCTGCAAGAAGATTTGAGCTTTTGTTTTCAAGATATCCAAGCTCAGCAAAATCCCATATCTCTAATGCAACTTTTTCAAATATCTTAGAATTTTTTTCAATTGAATTATTGATGTCATCAGCAAAAACTGAATAAGTGAATGTTATGAGAAATATTGATGTTATTAATTTAATCATTTTAGTTTGTAGCGACTCCCCAATAGTTATACCCTACTATTTTTGGTGTACCTGGAATGTACATTTGATCTAATTTTTCTATTTTAAACCCCCCATTTTCAACTAATTGTGGTATGTCTCTATTAATATTGCAGCCACCAAACAACTTTCCCCACAAAGGATTAATTCTATTTTGCCAAATCTCAATATTATTATCTGGAGCCTTTCCATGTTCACAAAAAAGCATGATCCCATCATCTTTTAATACTCTTTTCATTTCAGATAATGATTCTTTTAATTTAGAAATAGTACAAAGGGTATAAGTAATAACAATAGTATCAATGGAGCTACTTGGAAGATTAATTTCCTCTGCACCATTTATAAGAAAATTAATATCTATATCATTATTTTTTGCGTTAATTAGAGCTATTTCATTTAACTCTTCTGAAGGATCAAGACCATATAATTTTTCAATATTAAGATTTTTATAGTATGGCAAATTAAGACCTGAGCCTATACCTATTTCCAGAACAACTCCCTTTGCATAGGGTACTACTTTATTTCTCTGATAATTTATTGGCTTCGTAGAACAACATACGTCCAATAACTTTGGTAAACAATATTTATCATATAAATTCTTAATCATTCAGCAAATTCACTTGAAGGCATTGCAGCAGTATTAAAACCTGCATCAACATACGTAATTTCTCCTGTAATTCCACTTGCTAGATCTGAGCATAAAAAAGCAGCGACATTACCCACTTCTTCTGTAGTTACTGTTCTTCCTAATGGTGCTCTCTGTGAGTGTTGATTTAACATCTTTCTAAAATTTTTAACACCAGATGCAGCAAGAGTTTTTATTGGTCCTGCAGATATTGCATTAACTCTTATTTTATCCTTACCCATTGATGCTGCAAGAAACCTTGTATTAGCCTCTAAACTTGCTTTAGCAAGACCCATTACATTGTAATTAGGCAAGGTTTGAATAGATCCTAGATAAGTAAGTGTCAAAAGAGCAGAATTCTCTTTTAATAATGATTTTGCTGCCTTTGCAAGGGCAGTAAAGCTATAAGAGCTAATGTCATGAGCAATTTTAAATCCCTCTCTTGTTGTAACATCTACAAAATCACCTTCAAGTTGATCAGCAGGGGCATATCCAATAGAGTGTACCAATCCATCAAAATTTGACCAAGAATTTGAAAGTTTGTTAAACGCTTTTTTTATTGAGTTATCATCTGCGACATCACATTCAATTAAAATATCAGAATCACAACTTTTAGCAATTGGCTCTAAATTCTTCAAAAGTCTTTCATTTTGATAAGTAAAAGCAAGCTCTGCTCCTTCTCGGTGCATACATTCAGCTATTCCTGCAGCTATAGAATATTTATTAGCGAGACCAGATATTAGAATTCTTTTATTTTTTAGGAACATAGTTAATTAAATTTTAAACACTATCTTATTTAATCATATAAGAAAAAAGTTTACAGCACTATAATTTCTAATAATTACTGTATTTATATGAATTTTATTAATAAATATAACTTATATTCATTTATAAAAAAGTAACAAAATTGTGGATTTATCGTAAAAACTCTGAAACAATAGAAACATTACGTGAATATTGTGCGCTAAATTCGCATGTGTTTACACAATTTAACTAAAACTACAGGGGAAATGTATGTTTAACTATAAAAATTACATCATGTCAGTGTTAGTTATCAGCTTTGGTGTTTTAAACACTGATCTGATTGCACAAGACGATGATGTTGAAGAGGTTGTAATTACCGGTACAAGGATTCAGTCAAACGATTTTGAACTTAATTCACCAGTTGCTTCAGTAAGCGCTGCGCAGATTGCTGAGACAAATACAATCAATATTGAATCACTTTTAAACCAATTACCACAGATTATTCCTGCATCTGATAGATCATCTAATAACCCAGGTAGTGGTGCAGCAACAATCAGTCTTAGAGGACTTGGAACTACAAGAACTCTTATTCTAGTTGATGGTAAAAGAGTAGTACCAACATTCCAAGGTGGAACTGTTGATATTAATAACATTCCAACGGCTATGATTGAAAGAGTTGATGTTCTTACTGGTGGTGCTTCTGCTGTTTACGGTGCAGACGCTGTTGCTGGTGTTGTTAACTTTATCCTTAAAGATGACTTTGAAGGAGTCACAATGAGTGCTGGATATGAGATGACAACAGAATATAGCGATACTGAAAACTTCCAGGCTGATATCACATTGGGTGGTAATATTGCTGACGGAAAAGGTAACGTTGTATTTAACATTGCTCATACAGATAGAGCTGCTGTATTCCAAGCTGATAGAAGTTACACTAACTTCTCACAATGGGATGACGGTGCTGGAAATTTATATAACGGTGGATCATCAGGTGGTCCAAATACTAACATTTTTAGTGGTGCAGTAGGAACAGGTACAACTATGGATTGTTCAAGTTCTGGTGTTACTTTCCAAAAAGATGGATCAATTAGATGTTACTCGAATGATCCTGCAACGACAGATGCTTTTAACTATGCACCATTTAACTATATGCAATTACCACAAACACGTAATCAAATCACTGCAAAAGGTGAATTTGACATAAGTGACACTGCAACTGTGTATGCAAGTGCATCATTTACTCAAAGTAATGTTCCGCAAGAATTAGCGCCTACGCCAATATTCCAGTCTGGTTCAACTTTTACAATTGATGGTAATCCATTCTTACCAGCTGCTACACAAGCAATCTTGTCTGAAGCTTTTGGTGATGGAACTGATTCAGATGCTGATGGTATTGACGATACTGGTACTGCATTCTTAAGAAGACGTATGTTAGAAGTAGGTCCAAGGATTGTTCAAGGTCAATTAAATACAAATCAGTTTGTAGTTGGCTTAGAAGGATCATTATCAAATGGTATGGTATACGACATTTACTATAGTGATGGATATATGCAAGGTTCTGATACCCAGTACGGTAACGTGAATAGAGCCAGATGGATGCAAGCGCTTCAAATTACTGATGCTACAACTTGTACTGATACATCAGGCGGATGTTCTCCAATGAATCTATGGGGTAGAGAAAATATCAGCCAAGCAGCTGCGGATTTTGTTGCTACTAAAGTAGCTGCAGCATACGACTATCATCTAAAATATATGGGAGCTACATTATCTGGTGATACCGGTTTAGATCTTCCAGGTGGCGATGTTTTATTTGTTGCTGGTTACGAAAAGAGAAGTGAGGATGCTGATTATAGGCCTTCACAAGATCTACATGATGGATCAATTGCAGGTTTCAATGGATCCCCAGCAGCCGGTGGTGGATTTGATGTTGATGAAGTCTTCGTTGAGCTAGCATTACCTATTACTGATGCATTTACTGGGTCTGTTGCATACAGAAACTCAGATTATTCATCATTTGGTGATCAAGGAACTTACAGGGTTGATTTCGGTTACGAAGTTAATGATATGGTGAGATTAAGAACATCATATAACTTTGCTGTAAGAGCACCAGGTATTAGCGACTTATATGCACCAGCTGGTGAAAATTTCCCAAGTGCTAACGACCCATGTTCATCAAAAGGAACAGATCAAAGTTCAGGCATCAGTGCAATTTGTGTTGCAACAGGTGTTCCTGCAGATCAGGTTTTCTCTCCAGCTATTGACTTAGCTGCGCAACAGGTAAGAGCACTTACTGGTGGTAATCCAAATCTTCAACCTGAAGAAGCCGATACTATGACAGTTGGTGTGGTTTTAACTGATGTTGCTCCAGGCTTAACAATGTCTGTTGACTATTTCAATATTGAAATTGAAGAAGTTATTACTGCCTTTGGTGGTAGTGCTGCTAACGTTTTAAATAATTGTTATTCAACAACAGCTGTTAATGGTGGTATAGGTTCAGATTTCTGTAATGTTATAAACAGAAGATCTGATGGTACTATCGAGTACATTGAACTTCTTGCACAGAATACTGCTTCAAGAGTTTTATCAGGTTATGATGTTTTAGCTTCATACGATACAACAATTGCTGATAAAGATGTGGCGTTCAATTTTGTTGGAACAGTACTAGAAGAAAGTGAGTTCACAGCTTTTGCTGGAGATACTCCTGTTGTTTACAACGGACTATTTGGTAACCTTGTTGGAGAACCAACACCTGAATTATCATTTAGACTTTCATCTGTAACTTCATTTGATGCTGGTAGTTTAAATGTTATCGCAAGATATATTGGTGAAGTTGACGATGATGAATCTCTAGGTTACACATTAGCTGTGCCAAGTTTAGATGCTGAGATTTATATTGATGCTTCATGGACAATGCCTGTTGGAGATGCTGGTTCGCTTATTGTTGGACTAGACAATGTAATGGACGTTGAGGCTACAATTCTTGGTGACAACCAAGAACAGTCTAATAGTTTCCCAGCTACATATGATGTATTCGGAAGAACTATATTTGTGAAATACTCACTATCATTCTAATTTTTTAGAATATTCAAAAAGAGGGCTTTTAGCCCTCTTTTTTTTGTTAAAATTAAATACGTTATGAGAAATTATGTCATTACTTTTCAAATAAAATCAATAAGAAAAGTTTTTTCTTATTTTTCAAAGCTTACAATTTTTTTCATGAACATTTATATAAAAACTATATCTAAATAAACTTATTAGTTGCTATAGATTAACTAGCAGAGAGCATGGTTGGTATTCAGCTGGAGATTATTTATTATATTTAGAGTCAAAAATTACAAATTTTATTTTAATACAAGTTCATCTATGTTAGCTTAATAATATATGACTAGATTTCTTTTGTTTCTTGCAGAATCAGGTTTTATTCCTGATACATTAATTAAAATTGCTGCAAGACATATCTCTAATAGGCGTCTTAATGAACCAAATATTAGAGAGAAAAAATATAAAACTATTAGTGTGCTTTCCCAAGGTGCAATAGCTGAAAAAACATATGATGCTAATGAACAACATTATGAAGTTCCTCCAGAATTTTTTAATTGTGTATTAGGAGAGAATTTAAAATATTCATGTTCGTATTTTGATGATGTAAATTCTTTGGATGAAGCAGAAAAATCTATGCTCAATCTTTATATAGAAAGAGCTGATATTAAAAATGGCCTTGAAGTTCTCGACCTTGGTTGTGGATGGGGAAGTTTCACTTTATATGTTGCGACAAAGTATCCAAATACAAATATCACTTCAGTAAGTAATTCAAGTGATCAAATTACTTTTATTAAAAAAGAAGCCCAGAAAAGAGGATTATCAAATATCATGGCTCTTAGAATGGATGTTAATAACCTTGATTTAAATAAAAAATATGATCGTATCGTTTCAATTGAAATGTTTGAACATGTAAGAAACTATAAACTAATTTTAAAGGCTCTTAATAATGTGCTAAAACCTGATGGAAGATTATTTATTCATATTTTTTGCCATAAAAAATTAACATATTTTTATGAAATGAAGAATAGTTTTGACTGGATGACAAAATATTTTTTTCAAGGTGGAATTATGCCTAGTAAAGATATTTTTGAGCACTTTGATGATGACTTTAAAATTGTCAATCAATGGGATATTAATGGCAACCATTATTCAAAAACACTTAAATCTTGGTTAAATAAGCATTACAAAAATAAGAAAAAAATATTAGATATATTTCATGGACACTATGATAAACCAAAAATTTGGTTCAACAGATGGAGAATCTTTTTTTTATCTTGTGAAGCTTTTTTTGCGTTAAATAATGGAAAAGAATATTTCGTTTCACACTATCTATTAAAAAAACGTGATGAAAAGAATACATAAAACTATTAAAAAACTTATAATTTAATGTTTTTAGAAATGTTTGGGGCTATAGCTCAGCTGGGAGAGCGCTTGAATGGCATTCAAGAGGTCCGCGGTTCGATCCCGCGTAGCTCCACCATCTTCATACAACAAAATTTACTATTTAAAATTTCTGTAGCTGCCAATGCACATCAAAATAAGATGCGAAATTAATAATATTGTTAATAACAATTCGTTCATAACATCTCTTAAAAATATTATATTTCAATTAAAAAGAACTTAACCACTTTTATTTAATTATTCCAAAATATAGGAATAACGACCATAATGAAAAATAAACAAGCGCACTTACTAAGAAGCCAATAATTATTGTAGATATTTTTATATATGATTTTTTCATAAAGATATTATAAGCATTCTTTCAATTTTTCTATAAAAAACTCATTTTCAGACCTTTTACCAATTGTTACCCTTATAAAAGTTGGCATATCATATAATTCTATTGGCCTTACAATCACACCTTTTTGCATTAAAGATTCAAATATTTCCGTTCCATTAGTTTTTACATTTATGCAAATAAAGTTACCTTGAGATGGAATATATTCAACAGACATTTTGTCTAAACACTCACATATGAACTCTCGTTCAATTGTATTGTTATCTATGCTTTTTTGTAAATAGTCAGTGTCACTAAGTGCAGCAATTGCAGCCTCTTGTGCTATAGCATTTACATTAAATGGTTGCCTAACGCGATTCATTATTTCTATCAGCTTTTTATTACCCATTCCATAACCAATTCTTAAAGCAGAGAGAGCATGAATCTTTGAAAAAGATTTTGTAATTAATACATTTTGAAAGTTTTGAAGGATTTCAAGTGGCTTAATATAATCATCTGCAATCACATATTCATAATAAGCTAAATCAATTACAACAATAATTTCACTTGGAACCTTTTTAAGAAAGTTTATTATTGAATTATGAGATAAATATGTCCCTGTTGGATTATTTGGATTTGCAATAAAAATCATTCTTGTTTTCTGATTAATTTTTTCGACAAACTTTTCTAAATCATGACCCCAAGAATTTGCCTCAACTTCATGAAATTTTGATCCTCTTACTTTAGAAGCAAGTTTATATACAACAAATGCATGTTTTGAAAAAATACATTCACATCTTGGAGATAAAAAAGCTTGTGAGATTATTTCTAAAATTTCGTTTGAACCATTTCCCAATATAATATTCTCATCTGATAATTCTTCAATTTCTGAAATTTTTGATTTAAGTTTCCTTCCATCACCATCAGGGTAAAGATGAATATTTTTGAAATTATTAATTACATCAATGACTTCAGGTGAGGGACCGAGACTATTTTCATTACTTGCTAGTTTAATAATCTTATCTAAATTATATTTTTTTGTAACATCCTCAACTGACTTACCAGGTTCGTATGGTTTAATTGAATCTATTCCAGGATTAATATATTTTAAGTAGTTCATTCTATTTATTTCTCTTTGCTAATGATTTCTCAAGTTCGTTGAGAGATAAATTATTGGCAATTAGTAAAACTTGTAAATGATACATTAGATCTGCTGCTTCCTCTAATATCCTTCCGTCATCAGAAACTGCTGATATTGCTAATTCATTTGCTTCTTCTGCTATTTTTTTTGCAATCTCTTTATTACCTTTTTCAAAAAGGGTGCTTGTGTATGAACCACTTTCACAAGTATCTTTTCGTGTTAGAATAATTGACTCAAGCTTTTGAAAAGTAAAAATTTCATCTCCAAAACAAGAGTATTTTTTTAAGTGACAGGTTGGACCATTATTAGTGGCCTGAACTAAGAGGGCGTCTCTATCACAATCGATTTCACTGGAAACATAATTTAAAAAATTTCCTGACGTTTCTCCTTTAGTCCATAAACATTTTCTAGATCTGCTATAGAAGGTAACTTTATTTATATCAATTGTTTTTTGGTATGATTCCTTGTTCATATAGCCAAGCATTAAGACTGATTTAGTATTAGAATCTTGAACAATTGCCGGTATTAACATTTGATCATCCTTCCATACATTATTAATATTCATTTTCTTACCCCAATTTTTTGTTTTTTTAGATAATTTTTGAGTTCTTCAATTGATATTTTATTATCATGAAAAACAGAAGCTGCAAGAGCTCCATCCACATTTGATATTTTAAAAACTTTTTTAAAGTGCTCTTTTTCTCCAGCACCACCAGATGCTATTAAAGGGACCTTGCAAACCTCCCTTATCATTGAGAGTTGATCAATATCATAACCTTCTTTTACACCATCTCTATTCATGCAATTTAATACTATTTCACCAGCTCCTCTATCTTGAACTTCTTTAACCCAATCTAATGTATTTTTACCAACTTCATATCTTGATTTAGTAGATCCAGTTTTTGCATGAACAACATAGTTTTTTTGATTAAAAAAACTATCAATACCTATTACAACGCACTGAGAACCAAAAGTTTTTGCTAATTCAGTAATTAATTCTGGGTTTTCAATCGCAGGTGTATTTATTGAAACTTTATCAGCACCCATATATAAGACTTCTTTAGCTTTCTTTATACTTTTGATACCGCCTGCTACACAAAAAGGTATATTAATATTTTGAGCAATATCACTAATCCAACTTAGTGAAACCGATTTTGACTCTACACTTGAATAAATATCATAAAAAACTAATTCATCAGCATTTTCTTCTGAATATTTTGCAGCCAACTTAATAGGATCTCCAACTATTCTGTGATTTTTAAATTGAACACCTTTCACAACATTTCCATTTTTGACATCAAGGCAAGGGATAATTCTTTTAGTTAACATTAGCTAACTCCTTCATTGATATCTTATTTTCATAAATAGCCTTACCAACAACACATTCATTAACATTAATTTTTGCTAAATCAGCTACATCACTAATTTTTGAAATCCCCCCTGATCCAATAAGATTTTTATCAGGATATAACTCTTTAATTTTTTTATATATTTTTAAATTTGGACCAATTAATAGGCCATCTTTATTTATATCTGTTGCAAGAACATTTTTGATTTCATTATTTTTAATGAAATCATATAGATTAATTTTTGTTTGATTTATCCAACCTTTAGTCGCAATGTATGGTGTTTCGTCATAAATCCTAAAATCTAAAGCGAGAGTAATATTTTTTTGATCAAATTTTGATAACACATCATTGGTAAAAGATTTATTTTCTATAACAGCTGTACTTAAAATTACTCTTTCTACGCCAATATCTATCAACTCTTCAATATCAGAAAGCAATCTAATGCCACCGCCAAGCTGAACTTTGATATTAAGATTTATTATTTGATTTATAATTTTATTATTTTCACGTTTACCTCTAAGAGCACCATCCAAGTCAACAATATGTATGAAATCAAAACCATGATCCTTAAATAATTTTGCTTGATCTAAAGGTGAAGAATTATATATCTTAATTTCATTAAAATTCCCTTTCTTTAGTCTCACACAACTACCGTTTTTAATATCTATCGCAGGAAGAATATTCATAGTTGTTTTAAGAATTGCATCAAAAATTTAGAGCCTTTTTTGGAAGATTTTTCTGGATGAAACTGAACACCAAAAAAGTTATCTTTTCTGACAAAAGCACTAAATGTATTGCCATAAGAACATTTACCAAAAGTAAATTTATTTATTTCAGCATAATAACTATTTGCAAAATAATAATAGCCATTGCATTCATCAAACGAATCGTCATTAAAAATTACTTCATTCCATCCCATATGAGGAATTGTTAAATTATTTTTATTAAATCTTTTTATTTTTCCTGGTATCAATCCTAAACATTTCTGATCTTCTTCTTCTGAGAATTCATAGAAAATTTGCATTCCAACACATATACCAAGTACTGGTTTTTTATATTCTTTAATAGTGTTAATAAAATTTTGTTTTTTTAAATTATTCATTACATTTTTAGCTGCACCTACACCAGGAATTATCATTGCACTTGAATTTATTACTTGTTCTTTTTTTTTACAAATTTGATAATCAATATTTAGATTTTCAAGTGCATAAGATACTGAACGAAGATTTGCACCTCCACAATCAATTACAGCTATCATAATAGACCCTTTGTTGATGTAATTTCTTCTGTATTTAACTGAATACTCTCTTTAAAAGCCTTACCAAGACATTTAAATAAAACCTCAATTAGATGATGGCTATTAGATCCCTTGATTTCAATGTGACAGGTGAATTTTAAATTTTTGACAAAAGATTCTAAGAAATGGCTCAACATTTCAGTTGGAAAATCGCCAACAAAATTGTTTAATATTGGAATACTTAGATTTAGGTTTGCTCTTGAGCTCAAATCTATATCAACTTTTGCACTTGATTCATCCATAATAATTGTTTTAGATGAGTATCTATTAATATTTTCTCTTGAAGATAAACTCTCTGATATAACTTCACCTAAGACAATCGCCGTATCCTCGATTGTATGATGCAAATCAATTTGAAGGTCTCCAACAGCTCTTAAAAAGATATTTAGACCAGAATTCTTACAAAATTGTTCAAGCATATGATCTAAAAAATTTATTCCTGTATCTATTTCATACAATCCTTGACCATCTAAATCAACTGATGCATATATTGATGTTTCTTTTGTTTGACGTCTTATGAAAGATGCTCTTGGTTTGTCAATATCTTTATTTTTTCTCATCTCCACTGATAGACCATGAGCATCAAGATTCTCAATCTCACTTAATTTAATTACCTTATCCGAAAGATAGTTAAAAGCATTTTTGCTTGTTTGTTGAAAAGAAACTTTTTTTACGAAATCATTAGTAGATAAGCCTGAGCTTGATTTTGCCCAGCCACTTGTTGGCAAGACATGATTTGTCCCAGATGCATAATCGCCAAATGCAACTGGTGATTTGCTACCACAAAATACAGAACCTGCATTTTCTATTGAATCTAGATATCTTGGAAAATCATCATCCAGTAATACAAGATGTTCTGGTGCACAATCATTGATCATATTTACGATATCTTTGTCAGATTTACATTTAACTAATGATATGTTGTTTTTAGAGCAATCTAACAAATTTGTTCTGCTTAAATCTTTTGATAAAGATTTTATTTCTTTTTTGATGCCATCTAATACTGATTTAGACTTTGATAAGATAAATGCACTGGAATCTTTTCCATGTTCTAATTGAGATAGTGCATCAATAGATGCTAATGATATTTTTTCTTTATCATTAGTTACCACCATTACTTCACTTGGACCAGCATATAAATCAATTGCAACCTTATTACTTACATATTTTTTTGCTTCTGCAACATAAGAATTACCAGGACCAAATATTTTGTTTACTTTTGGTATTCCAAGATAACCATTAGCCATTGACAATATAGCTTGAGCCCCACCAATTTTATAAATACTTGAAACGTTTAACTGTTCAGCCAGCCATAATATTGCTGGATAAATTTTTCCATTCTTATCAGGAGGAGTGCAAATAATAATATCTTTGCAACCTGCTGTAATCGCAGGTATTACTTGCATCAAAAAAGATGAAACAAGTGGAGCTGTTCCACCTGGAACATATAAGCCAACGCTTGTAATTGGAACAAATTTGTCCCATATAGTTAAACCATTTATAGGCTCAATCGATTTACTAATATCTTTAAGTTGAGACTTTGAAACATATGATATGTTTTTAATTGCTTCATATAAAGCAAATTTCTCATCATCAGTAACTAGTTTTCCAGAATTAACTATTTCTTTTTTTGTAACTCTTAATTTTTTTATATTTTTTTGGTTAAGTCCCTTATTAATTATTTGCAAACCTTTAAAGGATTTGTTTCTCAAGAGGTCATCAAATTCAATAACAGTTTTCAACTCATCATTTCCTGAAAATGATTTTCTCCATTCAATATTTTGATTTGAATTAATTATTTTCATTTAGTATGAAAGCTTTTCAATAGGAAGAACTAATATTGAGCTGGCACCTCTTAATTTAAGTGATTCAATAGTTTTCCAAAAAATATCTTCTTTACAGACAGTGTGTATTGCAACCTTTGATCTGTCAGCAAGCGGAATAACAGTAGGTGATTCTGCCGAAGGTAGTAATTTAATGAGTTCATCAGCATTATCTGTTTCAGCATTGAACATTATATATTTACTATCTTTAGCCTTGATAACTGAATTGATTCTAGACACAATTTTATCAATTAAGGGCAATTTTTTTGATGTAATTGAACCTGACTGGATTAATATCGCCTGTGAATCCATTATGGAATCCAACTCGGTAAGATTATTTGATTCTAAGGTTGATCCAGTAGATACAAGATCAGCAATAATATCTGATATTTCAACAAATGGAGTTAATTCTACTGATCCATGTATTTCAATTATTTCAGCATTAATATCTTTTCTTTTTAAATAATTTTTTACTATGGCAGGGTAGGAAGTTGCAATTTTTTTATTATTTATGCTATCAAGATTCATTTTTTTTGGTTTTGCAAAAGATAGTCTACATTTTGAGAAACCAAGTTTTAGAATAGTTTTTGATTTTAAAGATGAATCAGATAATTGTTTTTCTGATACAACATTTTCACCAACTATGCCTAAGTCAGCAATATTTTGACTTACAAGTCTTGGTATATCATCGTCTCTAACCATAAGAAGATCTATAAGCATATTGGTTGATTTAATAAAGAGTTTATTGTTGGAATCACTAAACTCAACACCACATTTTTTTAAAATTGATAATGATTCAGTCGACAATCTACCATTTTTTTGAATGGCAATTTTTACTCTATTTTCCATTTTTATTTAGAATACTTTTATATCCATTATTATTTTCATTAAAGAGAAATCTTGCTACTCTTGTAACAGTTGTTGTTGACGCACCTAATTTTGTTGCTATCTCTCGATAGGTATATTTTTTAGTTGATAGCAATTTTGCAACTTCCCATCTTTCAATTAAACTCTCGATTTCTTTTGGTGTACATAAATCAGTCAAGAAGGCTCTTACTTGTTGTTGAGTTTCTAATTTCTCTATAGCTTTATATAAATTCATAATTCGATTATACTTGTTACACTGTGTTAATACAATATAATAAAAAAATAATTAAATTAGCTATTTTTGATTTAGATAATACTATTTTAAAAATAGATTCAGACTATGAAATGGTTAATTACCTCATTGATAAAGATCTAATTTTAGAGAAATATAGAAAGATAAATGAAGATTATTTTAATTCGTATGAAGACGGCTCAATAAATATTAACAACTTTTCAGAATTCTCATTAAAACCATTTGTTGGAATGAATCAAAATGATATTAACTTAGTTCTTAATGACTTTTATTTCAAAATTATTGAGCCTGCTTACGATTTGAACTTAATAAAAAGAATTTGTGAACATAAAAAAACAGATCAAGAAATCTTACTTGCGAGCGCAACAAATAGTCTTATTGTATCTTTCATTGCTAATAAACTTGGTTTTAAAAATTTTATATCATCTAAAGTAATTTTTAAAAGTGGAAGATGTACTGGAATGGTAAAACAGCCTCATGCTTTAGGTGAGGGGAAATTAAAGTTAGTTAAAAAATATTGCAGGGATTTCAATTTTAGCCTAAACAATGCTTGTTTTTATTCTGATTCAAAAAATGATTTACCTCTTTTGGAAGCTGTATATATGCCAATAGCAGTTAATCCTGATAAAAATCTAAAAAAGTTTGCTAAGAGAAAAAATTGGATGATAATAAATAGTTAAATAATATAAGGGAGCTTTCTATGTTCAGTCACGTTATGGTCGGTGTAAATGATATTGAAGAATCTAAAAAATTTTATGATGCTATTTTTGCAGAACTTGGAATTAGATCAGGTTATAGAGATCCAAAGGGTAGGGTCTTTTACATGAATAAAAATAAAGATACTTTTGGAATTACTATTCCTATTGATGGAAATGATGCTACTTTAGGAAATGGTTCAACCATTGGTTTCCACGTCGAAAGTCCAGAACAGGGCGACGCTTGGCATGCTGCTGGAATTAATAGTGGTGGAACAACATGTGAAGATCCGCCTGGTATTCGTGAGGAGCATGGAGTCTATTTAGCGTATCTTAGAGATCCAACTGGAAATAAGCTCTGCGCACTTTTAAATTTAAATAAGTAAAATCTATAAGTTATCTGCGTAGCTATGATTTGTTTCACTATGATGCTCTTCATCAGCCCTTACACATCTTATCAAGTCAGATAACTTAGAGTCACTACCAATTTTATAGTATTGAATAGCAAGAGCAGGCGCTGGAATATTTTCTACTTTTCCAGACTCAACAATTTCAAGATATTCGGTATAACTCTTTACAGCCTCATCTTCAAAATATCCAATCATTCTATGTGCAGTTCTTGTAAAAAAAACATAAATAAAAAAATAAAATAATCCAAATAATATTTGTGACATGAGAACAATTGATCTTTCAAAAAAATTTGGTTTTGCAATTTCAATAAAGAACATTAAATGCATTCTTTCATTCTCAGCTTCAGCTAACATCTCTCTTATCTGTGGCCCATAGCCAGACTTCATTTTTCTAAGGCTCTTAAAATGCATCCAAACCCCAGCAATCATACCTGGAACACCAGCAATTGTTTCTAAAACGACTGCTCTATGGCCATAACGCTTTGCAAAAAAGGTATCTGCAATAAACCTAAAGAATTTAGTCATAGAGGAAGCAAACATATCAGATATGTTTTCTCTATTTATTTTGTCTAGTATTTGCATATATAGATTTTGTGAATGTTATATTATATATATAATTTATATATATGCAAACAAGTATGAATTTTTAATCCTTTGATCTTTTATTTTTTATTTCTTTTATAATCAATTCAGCTTGCTTTACTGCAAGTCCAATATAAGTCTCGGGGTTAAGAATCTCATCAATTTGTGTTTCAGTTATATTTTTAGATACTTTTTGGTTCATCATTGCTGCTTCTTTTAAGCTAAGATTATTCTCAAGTGCATATTTTGCAACATCATGCATTAAATCATTAGCAGTATCTTTCCCAATTTTGTCACCTAAAAAGAAAGTTAATCTTTGAGATAAAATTAACCCATTTGTGATATCTAGATTTTCTCTCATTTTTTCTTTATTTACTTTTAAGTCTCTTAAAAGCGGTTTTGCTTTTTCAAGCATTGCTTCTGTTGAAATTGAGATAAGACGAAGTTCATCATCGCTCTTTTCAGCATCTCTTTCAAAACTATTGATCATATCATCAAGCACTATCTCAGATATTCGAGGAATTATTCTTGAATATTCAATTAATTCTCCAGGACCTCTTGGATTTTTCTTCTGAGGCATCGTACTGCTCCCAATAGATCTATTACCTAAAAATTCTTCTGTCTCGCCAAGTTCTGTCATTTGAAGAAGAGTTAACTCATTTCCAATCCTTCCAAAAGACTTTGAAATCAAAGATAAGGTAAGAGCATACTCAGCAAAAACGTCTCTTATTCCATGCCAATCGTCCTTGGAGGGTTCGTTAAGATTGAGATTTAGCATCATCAACTTTTCAGTTTCAATTGCATTTGGCCCAAGACCAAGGTAAGAACCTACAGCACCTTTTAATATACCTGATTTTTTAATCTTTAAATGAACACTTTCTAATCTCTCAATGTTTCTTCTATTTTCAGCTAACCAAGTACTAGTTTTCTTTCCAAATGTAATTGGAAGAGCATGTTGTCCTAGAGTTCTTCCAGACATGTATGTATAAATGTTGTCTTCAGTTAAAGTTAATAAATAATCTTCGATTTCGAGCAAATCATCTATTAAGAGATCAATCGTATCTCTTATTTGAAGGACAAGAACTGTATCCCAAATATCAACTGTTGTTGCGCCATAATGAAGATACTCAGCTGCATTACTATCAATAGATCTTTTCCAGACATTCAATCTAGCAACTAATGAATGTCTCACTGCTTCTTGTTCTTTTGCAATGTCTTTGCTTGAAAGATTGGTAAGATCAGCTTTTGATTTGATTTCTTTTGCAGCCCAATCTGGAATAATGCCTAATTCTGCTTGTGCCTCTGCAAGAGCAACCTCTACATCCATAAATAATTGATTTCGGTAGTCTGGTTTAAATATATCAACAACAACATTCTGAGCATTTAATATAAAAGTCAGAAACAGAAACAATGATACAAATAGTATTCTTATCATATGAATATTATATGAGTTATGATGAGAATAGATAAGCATTATTTAAAATCATGAAACAAGATATTTATTTTATAGATGCATTTACCAAAGATACTTTTTTTGGCAATCCTGCTGCTGTCATGTTTTCTGAAATTGACGACAAGGTTTTAATGCAAAAAATTGCTACTGAAAATAATCTTTCTGAAACCGCATTCGTAAACTTAAAAAATAAAAGTATTAGATGGTTTTCTCCATCATGTGAAGTAAATTTATGTGGTCATGCTACATTGGCTTCTGCATTTGTTTATTTTAATTTTTTAGATAATACTAAAAAATCTGTCACATGGAACTCTGCTAGTGGATATTTAAAAGTAAAAAAGAAAGATGCCTATTTACAATTAGACTTTCCTAAAGATAAGTTTGTTCAGGTTGATATGATTGACAAGGTATATGAAGCGATTGGATCAAAACCTAATGAAACCTATTTAGGAGAAATAAATCTTTTTGCAATTTTTGACTCTGAAAAAACAATTAAATCAATACAGCCAGATTTTGATAAAGTCTCAGCTCTTGATGGGCAAGGCCTCATAATTACTTCAAAAAGTAAAAAATATGATTTTGTTTCACGTTATTTTTGTCCTAAATATGGGATAAATGAAGATCCTGTTACCGGTTCAGCGCACACAAGCTTAATTCCCTATTGGTCTAATGTTTTTAACAAAAATATTCTTCATGCTAAACAGATTTCAGATAGAGGAGGAGAGGTTTTTTGTGAAAACCTTGAAGACAGAGTATTAATTGGTGGTCATGCAGTACTATATATGAAAGGCTCTATTGATATTTCTTAAATTTGAATAATTTGTTTACCAAAATTTTTGCCAGTCAATACATCCCTCAATGCTTGAGGAGCATTAGTAAATCCTTTTGTGATGGTTTCTTTGTACTTGATTTGATTGTCTTCAACTAACTTTGAAAGATCTTCTGTAGCCTTTTCCCATTGATCCATCCATTCAGTTACAACAAAAAATCTGTGTTCAGGTTTTACCTTCAAGGAACCAAGAATATTAAAAGGTGTTTCTGCTTTGAGCATATCCCTTTTATTATATTGAGAAATAAAACCACATATTGGTACTCTTGCATTTTTGTTTAGCAATGGTGCTATAGCTTTTGTGACAGCACCACCTACATTCTCAAAGTAAATATCAATACCTGAGTCACAACTAGCCTTAAGATCTTCAATGAAATTTTCAGACTTATAGTCAATACATGCATCGAAGTCTAAAATCTCTTTTACAAAAGTACATTTTTCTGTACCTCCTGCAATACCTATAACCCTGCATCCTAAAATCTTAGCCAGCTGTCCGACAACTGATCCAACTGCTCCAGATGCAGCTGATACAACTACAGTATCAGACCCTTTGGGTTTACCAACATTATTAAATCCAAAATAAGCTGTTCTTCCAGGCATACCAACTGCACCAAGATATGAAGAAAGAGGAATTTTAGATTGTGGAACTTTAAAAATTGATGGATCTGTATCCTTTGCTTTAATGTATGTTTGCCAGCCAGCATGTATGCATAATTTGTCACCAATTTTATAAAGAGAAGAATTACTTTCAACTACAGTACCCACAGTTTCACCTGTCATAGGGTGACCAAGTTTTGCAGGAGAGGCATAGGACATAGAATCATTCATTCTTCCTCTCATATAAGGGTCAATAGATAAATACTTTACTTCTATTAAAATTTCATTTTTATTGAGTGAATTAACTATTTCAGTATTTAGTTTCCAACAATCGTCATCAGGCATACCATCTGGTCTCTTATTCAGAAGTAATTGATTGTTTTGATATTCCATATTTAAATTAATTTAGTTAGTTTTCTAAAGTGTGTTCTACAAAGAGACTTATATATTTCGTTACCTCCAATTAAAACCTTATCTCCTTTAAGTATAACTTTACCACTTTCATCTAGCCGTACTACCATTGTTGCTTTTTTTTCACATTCACTACAAATAGTTTTTAGCTCATTAAGATTATCAGCAATCGCTAGCAACTCACAACTACCTTCAAATAATTTACCTTGGAAATCTGTCCTGATGCCGTAACACATTACTGGAATATTTTTAATGTCAGCAACTTTTGCTAATTGTTGTACTTGATCTTTAGATAAAAATTGAGCTTCATCAACGAAAACACAGCTTATATTTTTGTTATTTTTGTTGCTGATTTGTTTATAAAAATTGTACTCTTTATCAACAACGATTGCTTTTTTCTTAAGACCAATTCTTGATACTATAAATCCTTTTGATTTAACGTCACCTGGAATAAAAAGTAAAGTTTTTAGGTTGCTCTCAATATAGTTATGATTTGATTGAAGTAGAGCTGTGGACTTACCAGCGTTCATAGTTGAGTAAAAGAAATGAAGTTTTGCCATATAATAATTATATATTGATATAACTATGATTTGTTTATGAAGGTATTCAAAGAAAATGGCATTACACATTTGGATCTTCATGGGATAAGGCATAATGATGTAAATAATGAGATATTAGATTTTACTTATCAGTACCAGTCTGAAATTCCACTTCTGGTAATTTGTGGAAATTCAAATAGAATGATTGAGATTGTAAAGGATAGCTTGGAATCAAATTCAATTATGTTCTCGATGCCAAGATTTGGTATTATTAGAATCGAAAAAATATGAAGATAACAGATACATTATTATTTAATCAACAGCTTACAGATGAAGAGGTAATCGTTCAAAAATCTGCAATGGATTATTGTCAAAAAGAACTTCAGCCTCGAATAATTGATGCAAATAGAAATGAAGCTTTTGACAAAGGTATTTATAAAGAAATGGCTGAGATGGGATTTTTAGGAGCTCCTATAAATGGATATGGATGTGCTGGAGTAAATTATGTTTCATATGGTTTAATCGCTAGAGAAATTGAAAAAGTAGACTCAAGCTATAGATCTGCTTACAGCGTTCAAACATCATTAGCAATGCATGCAATTTATAAGTTTGGCTCTGAAGAGCAAAAAGATTTTTATCTACCGCAAATGGCGAAAGGTGAACTAATAGGATGTTTTGGCTTAACAGAATCTGATGCTGGTTCGGATCCATCATCAATGAAAACCAATGCAGTTGAAAAAGACAATTGTTATGTGCTCAATGGTTCCAAAACATGGATAACCAATTCACCTATTGCTGACGTTTTAATTATTTGGGCTAAAGATGAGCAGGGCGTATTAAGAGGTTTTATTGTTGATAGAGATGCCAAAGGCCTTACAACACCAATAATTGAGGGCAAGTTTGCCCTTCGTGCATCAGTAACTGGTCAAATCTATCTTGATAATGTTGAAGTTTCAAAAGACAAAATACTGCCAAATGTCCAAAGTTTTCGCGGTCCTTTTTCTTGCCTTAACATGGCAAGATATGGAATTGCTTGGGGCTCAATGGGTGCTGCCGAATTCTGTTGGAATGCTGCTCTAGAGTATTCGCTTGAAAGAGAACAGTTCGGTCAACCGTTAGCGTCAAAACAACTTATTCAAAAAAAGCTTGCTGATATGGAAACTGAAATAAGTATTGGACTTCAAGCAGTTCTAAGAGTTGGAAGATTAATTGATCAAAATGAAATGAAACCTGAAATGATATCAATGGTTAAAAGGAATAACTGTCAGAAAGCTCTTGATATAGCTAGAGACTCTAGAGATATTCATGGTGGAAATGGTATAAGCGATGAATATCATGTGATAAGACACTGTATGAATCTAGAGGCCGTAAATACTTACGAAGGAACTTCAGATATTCACGGCCTTATTTTAGGGAAGAATCAAACAAATATTAGTGCTTTTTAATTAAACATATATTTGTCTAAAAATTCCTTTTGTTTGTCTAAATACTCTAAATTTGCCTGTTCACCACAAGAAACAACACAATGTCCATCGTAAGCTTGAAACATAGAATCATATTCTTTGCCCAAAGACTTAAGCTCTGAAATTAAATCTCTAGCATGATTTACAGGAACAACATAATCATTCGAACCATGTAATACTAACACCGGAGCTTGTATATTTTTTACGTAAAGTATTGGAGAAATCTCTTTTGCATACTCTTTACCCTCAGGAGTTGACAAATCACCCCACTCTAACAGAGGTTCTTTGTCCCATGACTGAAACCTACTTGCATTTCTTGCGAAGTTTTGGAGAAGTTGTTCTTGATCGGTGACACCTACAGAATTAATACCGCATCTATATAATTCAGGAGTAAAAACAAGACCAGCCATAGTTGCATAACCACCATAACTAGCGCCAGCTATACAAACTCTATCTTTATCAGCATAGCCATTTTCAATTGCCCATAGAACTCCATCCGTAAGATCATCTTGCATTTTTTTGCCCCACTGAAGATTCCCAGCAGTATAGTGATTAAATCCATAACCTGTTGAGCCTCGATAGTCCGGTTGCAAAACATTTATACCTTCTTTAGCAAAAAACTGAACCCATCTGTCAAAACCAATTCTTTGTTTTACGTTAGGTCCACCATGAGGCAAGATAACAAAATAGTTTCTATCTGTTTTTTTAGTTGTCAACGTAAGATAAGCTGGAATTTCAAGACCATCTCTAGCCGTGTAGGTTACTGGAATTGTTTCTGCGAGTTTTGATCTATCAATCCATGGAGATATTTCAGCAAGCAGATTAATTGGATCTGTTTCTTTGTTAAGATCTACTATATAGATAGCACCTGGATTATTGGAGCTACTCACTTTTACAAGCATCACTTTTGCAGAAACGTCAGAACCAATCACACTGACAAAATCATCAGGAAAAATTTGTTTTAAGGCAATATATGTTTGCTCAGCACCTTGATCAAAAAATAAATATTCTGGTTGGTGAGAAGTGTATCTAATATACTGAAGACTTGAGTTTCCCTTAACAGATACACCAGAACCTCCTGTTGTTCTGCAACTTCCAGTAAGCCCTCCAACATCATATACATCATCTTGATATAATTTATCTGAAAATTCTCTCGTTTTCATATCATAAAGATATATTGCATTAGTATCATTTTCCTCGAGAACTTCACCCAAAGGGCTAAATTTAGATCCAGATACCACTACCTTGTCGTTATATAAACCTAATGGATAATAACCAGGTTCTTGACATTTATATTTAAAATGCTCAGACCACTCTTTTTTAGATTGGTCATACTCATATATTATTCTGTCTATACCATCATCTATTAACATCATCATGGGCATTTTTGTTTCAGGGTCCATAAGATCACCTAGCATAGCCTTGCCTTTCATGTTGGAAATGTTAGGACCAAGAGCAATTCTTGTTTTCTTTCCGGTATAAATGTTCATCTTATAATAGTCCAAGATTGCAGGTCTTCTTTCGTTTGTCATCACATAAACATGATTTGGATCATCATAATCTTTATCGTAAATACCTTGATAGTAGCCAGACTCTCTAATAGTTGTTCTTCTTGTCCCATCAATATTCATTGCAAACATAACAAAAGAGTCCATATCTTGACCAACTTTATATCTCGGGGTAAACCAAATTCTTGTGCTATTTAACCATCCTGCAGATCTAATACCCTTTGATTCACTTCCATCGCTCAACATAGTTGTTTCCATAGTATCTAAGTCAACCAATAATAAACCCCAATCACCAGATTCATCTTCAATTCCTTTAACTTTGTCAGGCTCAATATCACAAACATTATTTTTGACAGTATTTCTAACTAATAAGTACCTTCCGTCAGGTGAAATAGACATGCCACCATTGGTGTTAATGGTATAGTTGTCATAACAAGCAAGATCTTTATTGGAAAGAACATCACTGTATTCGTCAGAAATTAACTCAAAAGAAGTTGCGCTTAAAAAAGTTAATATTAAAAAATTGTGTAATTTCATGTTTTTTTACCTATTTTTAGATTGTGAAAAGAAATAAATTATATTTGATATACCTTAATCATTAAATACAATTTAATAATAATGTACCAAATTCTTGATTAATTTGCATTAAAAGTTCAAAATGAAGCATATTTTGTGTGATTTTATTAAAAATTCGCACTTTCCTATATTTATAAGGGGTATAAAATGGAAATGAAAAAATTATTCTCACTGTCTATTCTAACTTTTGCAATTACTGGCTTTTTATTTGCTGACAATCCTGGTGAAGAAGTCGAATCTCAGGAAACTGATGTAGCAGAAGAATCTGTTGAAACTGAAGTTGTTGATACCGAAGTTGTTGAGACTTCCACTGAAGATGAATCATCTTCTGTTGATGACGATGTTGTAAAACTTCAAAAAGTTGTCGTTACAGGTACTAGAATCAAAAGAACTGAACTATCTGGCGCTTTACCTTTATTGGTAATTACCAAAGAAGATATCACTCAAGGTGGTTTTAGAAATGTAACAGAGGCTCTTCAAGCCATTCCAGCAGCTAATGCCTTCAACCAAAATGAACAAGATACGAATTTATTTACCCCAAACGCTAATTCGTTGAATTTAAGAAATATAGGACCTAGTAAAACTTTATACTTAATTAATGGAAGAAGGACTGCTGATTATCCTTTGCCATATAACAATGCAAGTAACATTGTGAACTTATCTACAATACCTAATGGTTTAATTGATAGAGTTGAGGTTTTATCTCAGGGTGCATCTGCAATCTATGGTTCGGATGCTGTCGGTGGTGTTGTAAACATTATCACTAAAGAGGGCATGGACTTCTCTATGGTTGAAGCATATAGCTCAATAACTGAACATGGAAACGATACAATAAACAGTTTAACATTTTCATCTGGTGGCTTTTTTGGGTCATCTAGCTGGACTGTCGGTGTTGACTATACAACAGTTGATCCAATGTATTATGCAGATAGAGATGGTTTTAATTCATGGAAAGATGATCCAGACTATGGACAGGTATATTCAGTTCCAAGATGGGGTGCTGCAATGCAGGTAAATACTTGGGGTGGATATGGTACAGATACAGCAACATATTCCCCTGAAGACTTTGGATATGCTTGTGATAGTCAAGATTTGTCAGGTGGAGTTTTTAGATTATTTAGTAGAGATAAGCCTGAGGTTTATGGAAATACTGGTTATGGAGGATCATACCAAGGTTATTTATGTGCATATGATTATGGTGCAGATGGAGGAGACTCTTCATCATTAGTGAATGAAAGGGAAGATTACACAATTATGGGTACTTTCTCTCATACTTATGATAGCGGTACACAGTTTAACGCAAGACTTTATCACTTTGCTGAAGAAGCATATTTCAGAAGTTCTGTTTCAAGATATATATCGGTTGGTGATACTATCGACTCAAGAATTGCAACCGAACTTGCGACAGCAGGTAATGATTTAATTCCAGCCGGTAACGTCGCTGTAAGAGCTCCGTATATTGCTAGATACTTTACCCCTGCAATGGGAAAACCATTTGAAGCAAGATCTGATTACGAAGAAGATATGACTGATTTCTTTTTTGGCTTTAATGGAACCCTTGATAGTGGTTATGAATGGTCTGTTGGCGCAAACGTCACTCAGTATAATTCTTTCTTTGCTGATTCTGAGTTAACACAAAAAGGTAAAGATTATATGGCGGGTGTTGGTATGACTAATGCTGATGGCTCGCTTGCCACTGGTTGGTATAACGGAGACCCATGTCAGCATTATGGTTCTGGAATGGGTGGTTTCTTAGCTCAGTATAGTATTAATAATTGTTTCTTTTCTGAAAGAATCTTTGGCCCAATATCTTCAGAATTATTCCAGTCATGGTTAGTTGATGACTCAGTAGATGCAGAATCATATCAATATATGATAGATGCAGATTTGACTGGAGAATTTATGGCAGCTTCAAGGCCTGTAGCATTTAATATTCATGCAGAGTATCAATATCAAGACTATGAAGTAATCCCATCAGCAGGTAGATTAGATGATGAAATTTATGGTGGTGATGATGCTATACAAATTATCCAAGGTTCTACTAGATATGGTTATGGTGATAGAACTAGATATTCACTAGGTATTGAGTTGCAAACTCCTCTAACTGATAAGTTAGAAATAACAGTTGCATCAAGATACGATAGTTACGATGATGATTCTTCTAGCGTTGGCTCAAGGGTTTCTTCAATGTTTAGTTTCGCATATAGACCAACTGAAAATGTTCTTCTAAGAGGTTCTGCTGGCCAGACCTTCAGAGCTCCAGATATGCATTATATCTATTCACAGCCAAGTTCTGTGTTTTCATTTGGTACTGATTATCCTTTATGTTACGCTCAATATATATCTGGAACAGATACATCTGGAGCAATTCCTACTGCTGACTTAGCAACATCTGCTTCGCTTTGTGGCGTTCAAGGATCATATGGTGAATATTTTAAAACATTCCAAAGCGGTAAGAAGGATCTTAAAGAAGAAGAGGGTGAAAACTATTCATTAGGTATAGTTGTCAATCTAACAGAAACTTTAAGTCTGCAGTTTGACGCTTTTCATGTATACCTAGAAAATCAAGTAGCTCAAGAATCAAATTCATCTCAACTTGTTGCTGAAGGTGTATGTTTGTATGGTGCTGCTTTCTCAGCTTGGTATGATCTGTCAGAAAATGTCCCAGCAAGAGATTGTAATGTCATTGCTAGTAACATTGATAGAAGTGGAACATACTTACCTGGTGATGCTCCCCAAACTCTAAACGAGGTTGTAAGCATTACAAGAAGCCCAAGAAATAATGGATACATCGAATATGTTGGTGCTGATACATATATCAACTGGTTTAAAGAAACTGAAAGTATTGGTGATTTTAGTGTTCGTATCGGTTCTACAACAATTGATCATATAAACTATTTAGCTGATCCATACGGTGATCAAATAGAATATTTGTCAACTTACATTTATCAGCCACGTTCACGTCAGAATGTTAACGTTGGATATAAGTATGAGAAAAATAATTTAAATATTAATTTCACAAGAACTGGACATATGAACATTTATAGAGGTTTGGAGTCTGATCCTCACATTCTTACAAATATTTCATATTCTTATGACTGGTCTCCTGATATAGATACATATATAAGTATTAGAAATGTTGAGGATAAAATGCCACAGAAAGATGGTGGCTTTGGCTATCCATATTTCTATGAAGGAATTTATAGCGCATTTGGAAGATATGCGACCTTAGGTGTTACTTACAGGTTCTAATTGTAAATAATTCAATAACATCCTCTTTTTAGAGGATGTTTTTTTTAATAGTGTAAAATATATATAATTATGAAATATAATTTTAAAATCATCCTGTGTCTTTATTTTCTTGTTTCGGTTGATGCAATATCTCAAGAAATTGTTGATCAAACTATTGATGAACAAGTATCTGCTAGTGAGTTAAGTCAAGAAGCTCAATTAAAAATAGATAGTTTAGATGAAGAATCAAAAGAGATTTATTATGACTTTAAAGATACAGTTGCTGAATACAAAAGCTTAAAAATCTATGATGATCAACTTCAAGAAATTATTAATGCACAAAATGATGAAATAAAAAATATCTTAAATCAGATAGATTCCCTCGATGAAACTAATAAAGATATTCTACCTTTTCTTAAAAGAATGATTGATGTGTTAAGGGAGTTTGTAAATTTAGATATTCCTTTTTTAATTGAAGAAAGAGTTCAGAGATTAGATGATTTAGATGAAATTATTTTAAAAGCAAATGTTACGACAGCTGAAAAGTTTAGAAAAGTTTTTGAAGCATATCAAAATGAATACAATTTTGGAAACACGATTGAAACATATAATGGGAATCTTGAATTAGATGGAATAAAAAGTGCTGTCAATTTTTTTAGACTTGGTAGAATTGGCTTTTACTACGCTTCCTTAGATTTCAAAAAAACTGGTTATTGGGATAATGATGAGAATAGCTGGATTCATACAAGAGGTAGACTAAGTAATGAGCTTCAAAATGCAATAGAGATTGCAAATAGACAAGCTCCTCCAAACTTTATTAATTTACCAATTAAACCTGTAAGTACAAACAAATCATGAAAAAAATAATATTTATTATTTGTCTTTCAATTCCTCTATATACATTAGCCCAGGAGGATACTGAAGAAATTACAATAGAAGAGCAAAGAACAAATGCTATAAAAGAACTCCTTGAAACTGTTGAAATAAATAAGGGTCTCTACATTAAAGAAGATCAAGAAAGAATTAACAAGTTTTTGAATTTAATAAATGAAAGACAGAGCATGCTTGAAAAAGCAAAAAATGATTTAAGATTGGAGAATGTAAGGAACAAGAAACTTGAAAATGAATTTGAGATCAATGAAAAATCCCTAGCTGAGCTTGAAGAGAGACTGCAAATTAAAATAGGAGTTTTAGGAGAACTTTTTGGTGTTGCAAGACAATTTGCAGGTGAACTACTATCAAACTCTGAATCTGCATTTACCTTTACTGAATATCCTGACAGATCAAAAAATCTAAAAGAGATTGGCCAAATTCAAGTGCATAAAGTCAGCGAACTTGAGATATTATGGTTAGAATATTTCAATGAAATTGTTGCTTCTGGCGAAGTAAAGCAAATAGATGCTGACATTATTAACTCTAAGGGTGATTCATATAAAGATAGCATTGTCAGATATGGCTTATTTTCAGCAACCTCTAATGCCAAATTTTTAAAACCTAATTCTGAATTAAATGGTTTTGAACTACTTCAACGACAACCAGAAAAAAAAATTTTAAGAAGTATTAGAAAACATCAAAGAGGTGATGATTTTCGATCAGCTTCAATTGATCCAACAAGAGGTTTCTTGTTATCCCTTTATTTAGATAAATCAGGTTGGTTTGAAAGAATTGCTCAAGGTAAGTCAGTAGGTTTTATTATAATTCTTATTGGTATATCTGGCCTTGTATTTTCAGCTTACAAGATATATTTCTTGAATGAAAACAAAAAAATTCTTGACGACCCTGATGAATCAGAAATATATAAGGAAATGGTTGTAAAAATTAAGGAAGGAAATTCATTTCAATCAAAAGAAAATATTATTGATGAGATAATATCTAATTATTCTTCAAGATTAGATTGGGGAATAAATTGGATAAAATTTGCTGCCGCTGTTGCGCCATTACTTGGATTGCTTGGAACAGTAATTGGCATGATAGAGACATTTCAGGCAATTACATTGTTTGGAACTGGAGATCCGAAGCAGATGGCTGGTGGAATATCACAAGCATTAGTCACAACAATGTTAGGTCTTATTGTTGCTGCACCATTACTTGGTTTTTATACGTATCTATTTGATAAAGTTAGTACTCTAACCCAAATAGTCGAAGAAAAAGGCTCCTACTTACTATCTAAAGAATAATGCTAGACGAATTATTTGTTAGAGGTGGACCTGTTTTATATGTCTTGTTTTTGATTACCTTAATAATTTTTTATATTCTTGTTGATAAATATATTTTTATTTTTTTAAATTCTAAAAAGTGGCTTGATAATAAACTTACAAGTTTTTACAAGGAATTTCCGCCATCAACCACAGACTATAAATATGTAGAATCAATACTGATAAATTCAGTTTCAAGGGAATCAAAATCTAACATAAAAATGTTGCAAGGGCTTATAAGCATGTGTCCTATGATTGGACTTCTAGGGACAGTTTATGGAATGATTGAGGTTTTTGAAATACTGTCTTTCTTAGGAACTGGAAATCCGAGAGCAATGTCATCAGGCGTTGCTATGGCTACAATACCGACAATGACTGGTATGGTAATAAGTCTATTTGGACTTTATTTTTATCAAGATGTTTCATCTAGAATTGATAACATTTCAAAAAATTTCATAACTGATATTAAGTCAAAGGGTTATAGACTATGAAGCGAAAATCTAGAAGAAGCAATGAAGAAAATGCATTAGATTTAACTCCAATGATGGATATTGTTTTCATCATGTTAATATTTTTTATAGTAACGACATCCTTTGTAAAAGAAACTGGTGTTGATATAAATCGTCCAAATGCTGAGACAGCAGAAAGAGATGAAAAGGGTAATATTCTAGTTGCAATTACTGAAAATAATGAGATTTGGATTGATAAAAGAAGAGTTGATTTAAAAGCAGTCAGAGCTAACATTGAAAGATTAAAAATTGAATATCCTGGTGGTTCAGTTATTATCCAGGCTGATCAACTATCAAAATCTGGTCTTTTAGTTGAAACAATGGATCAAATTCGGCTAGCAGGTATTCAAAATATATCCATTGCAGCAAAAAATGATAGTTGATAAAGCTATTGCAACTAATATTGCACTAACATTTATTATTTCAATTATTATTTTTTTAATTATTCAATCATTAATAACAAGAGACTCAAATCTTAATTTAGAAAATGACTCTAAAAGCTATCTTGAATTTATAAGAATTAGACAAGATGATAGCTTAGAACAGAGAACTAGGACTCTCCCTGACAAACCACCACAACCAAAGAGACCACCCCAACCCGAAATTGAACTTGATGATACAAAGCCACTTCCAATACAGAATTTAGATATAGACATACCTGATTTTGATGTACCTACTGATTTTAAAGGTGCATTTTTGGGTGACATTAGCAATTTAGGATCTGGTACAAGTCAATTAATACCATTAGTAAAAGTTGCTCCAAGATGCCCTCCAGAAGCAGCATTAGCTGGCATTAATGGTGAAGTTTTGTTAAATTTGCTTGTGAATGCGTCTGGCAGAGTCGAAAAGATACGTCTATTAAGAGCAAACCCACCCAGAGTTTTTAATAGAGAAGCTACCAGAGCAGTAAGGAGATGGCAATTTAAGCCTAAAACAATTGATGGAGTTGCTGTTGAACAACAGGGTGAATTAAAAGTAGAATTTATTTGCAATGTATAAAATGAAAAGTATAAAACTATCTACAATTTTGTTTCTATTATTATCTTTTGAAGTGAGTTCTTCTGAAGATACTATCAGTCAGTGGACTTACCAATATTTTAAAAGAATTCACAATTATATGGAGATGGATAGATTTGAGGACGCAGGAAGGGAACTTGAGTCACTAGCCAACAAATATTATAAGAATGAAAGAAGTTATGAAAGAGCCCTTATAAATCAATTATATGGACAGTTTTATCTAATTCAGGGAGACTTTAGCAGCGCAATTCCTTGGCTTGAAAAAGCAATAAAGCATGGTTCTTTAAATCTTCCAGGAGAAATTCAAACAAGATCAAACTTAGCAGCTGCATATTTTCAAGCTGCGGAATACCCTGGAGTAATTGAAGTTCTTCTTAAAGCCAAAGAGCTTGGAATGAAAAAAGGAATAGACTTAAGTGCCTCAAACTTTGTCATGCTTGGAATGGCTTACTATCAATTAAATGAGATAACTGATGCATACAAATATATTTCAAAAGGAAATGATGTTTCTAATGAGCTTAATGAGGATTGGCTTCAATATGAGTTTGGACTTGCTGTAAAGTTAAAAAAATACAACGAAGCAATAGACGTAGGCCAATATTTGATATTTGTTAATCCTGAAAAAAGTTCTTATTGGAAACAACTAAGTGGAGTCTATTATGGTGGACAAAACGAAGACGAATCTTTAGCAGGACTAGAATTGGCTTTTGAAAATGGAGCTCTAACAAAAGAGATAGATTTTTTAAATTTAACAAAATATTTTTTGTATAAAGACTTACCTACAAAAGCTATTAAAGTTATAACAAATGGAATTGATTCTGACAAAATTAAAATTAATAAAAAGAATCTTGATTTATTAGCAGATTCATATTTTTTATCTAAAGACAGAACTAAAGGAATTGAGACATTAATAAAATCATTACAACTTGAACCGGATGCAAAAACTTCATACAGAATAGGTAGGTTTGCTTTTGAAGAGGAAGATTGGGATATGGCAATAGAATATTTTTTAAAGGCTCAAATTGAAAAATGGAATGATGTACCAGGAAGAATAGATTTACTTACTGGAATAGCTTATTTTGAAAAAGATCAATTTGATAACGCACTTAAACATATGAATTTTGCAATTGAATATGATGAATCTAAAGGAGCTGCTGAGGGATGGATTCAGTATATTAATCAAACTTTAGGAATTTAAAATCAGTCAATATGATTATCTCCACAAACAATATTGTTAAAGAGTATCAAATTGGAACTCAAAAAGTTGAAGCACTAAAAGGTATCAATTTTTCAGTTAACAAAGGCGAGTTTATTTCAATAATGGGTCCATCTGGATCAGGTAAAACAACTTTGATGAACATTATTGGTTGTCTTGATACTCCAACCAAAGGTGAGTATTTTCTTAACAATAAAGAAGTAGGAAGTATGTCTGAGGATGAATTGGCTAAAATTAGAAATGAAGAAATAGGATTTGTATTCCAATCATTTCATTTATTACCCAGAAATTCTGCATTTGAAAATGTAATGTTACCTTTAAAATATGCAGGTACTAATAAAAAAGAGGCATCAGAGGCATCTAAAATCGCTTTAGATCAAGTTGGCTTATCAGATAGAGCAAATCACTCACCATCTGAACTATCAGGAGGTCAACAACAAAGAGTTGCAATTGCTCGTGCTCTTGTAAATAAACCAAGTATAGTTTTTGCAGATGAACCAACTGGCAATCTTGATTCAAAAACAGGAAATGATGTTATGGATTTATTTAAACGTCTTAATAATGATGGACAGACTATAATACTAATTACACATGAAGATAAAATTGCAAAACAATCAAATAGGATAATTACTATTATGGATGGGCTTATAAAATCTGATAAGGAAAACTAAGATGTATTCTAAAACATTCATATTCACCTTTTTATTGTTTCTTTATGCATGTGGGGAATCATCTGATAATGGTGAAACTCAGTTTTATAAGAAACAGCAAACCACATCAGAAACACTTGAAGTTTCTATAGACGCTTCTGGCGTAATAGAAGCAATTTCATCTGTAGAAATCAAATCAAAGGCATCAGGCGAGGTATTATTTCTTGGTGCAGAAGTAGGGGATTTTATTGAAAAGGGATATTTACTTGCTCAGATTGATCAAAGAACTGCTAATAATATTCTTGATCAAACTAAATCAGATTTAGAGGCAGCAAACGTAAGATTAATTAATGCAAAATCTCAATTTGAAAGAGGGGTTGAATTACATAAAAACTCAAGTATTTCTGATAAAGATTTTGAAGATATTAAGGAAAATTATGCTCAAGCTAAATCAACTCTAGTACGTAACGAAGTCTCTTTTGAGAATGCAAAAATCTCTCTTGATGATACTGAAGTAAGATCTCCTTTAAATGGAACTGTAATTTCAAGGCCTGTTGAGGTTGGACAAGTAATTTCTTCACCGACCTCGGCTTTTGGTGAAGGTAGTATTTTAATGACAATGGCTGATTTATCAAAGGTGCGAGTAAGAGCATTAGTTGATGAAATTGATGTTGGAAAGGTTTCAATCGGACAATCTGTATCGATTAAGGTCGCAGCATATAGAGATAAGGAATTTATTGGAACTGTTTCAAAAATTGAACCTCAAGCTTACGTTCAGCAGAATGTTACGACTTTTCCAGTATTAATTGATATAGATAACGCAGAAAATCTGTTATTAATTGGAATGAATACTGACGTAGTGATAGAAATACTTAATAAAAGTGTTTCTCTAAGCGTACCAACAATGTCACTGAGAACTAGAAAAGATATTTATACTGCTGCTGCTGTTTTGGATATGGAAAAAACTAATATTGATAAATTTTTAGAGAAAAAAGTAAAGGGTGAGAATTTCAATAAATTTATTGTAATTAAAGATTCAAAAAAGGGCCCATTTTTAACATGGGTAAAAGTAGGTGTATCTGATCTTTATAATGTTGAGATCATAGAAGGACTTAATAATGGTGACACTATATATATCTTGCCAAGCAAGAGTCTTTTTGATTATCAAGAACGTTTTAAGCAAAGAGTTCAAAGAACATTTAGTCTTGGATAATGTTAGTAGAAGAATCTGTACAATCAGCTATTTCCTCAATTAGATCAAATGGAATAAGATCAATTCTTACTGCCCTTGCAATAATTATTGGAACAGCTGCTGTAATTGCAGTCATTGGCATTGGTAGCAGTGCTGAGAAGGCCTTAGAAGCCAGTATTGATGAATTAGGACCAAGAACATTATCTATCTTTCCAAGTCAAAGGAAGAGAGGAGGTATTTCATCTGGTTTTAATCCACTAGTTATTAAAGATGCTGAAGCTTTGGCAAAAAATAATGAACATAATTGGTTGATAGCTCCAGCTATGTCAGGAAATAGACAAGTTAAATTTTTAAATTCAAATGTCAGTGGAGAAATCAATGGATATCTTCCAGTAAATTTTAAAGTAAGAGGTTTTGATATAGGTCTTGGTAGGCTATTTACAGAAAAAGAAAACCTTGGAAGAAAGAAAGTAATTGTTTTAGGCTCAAAAGTTCCCGGTGAATTAGACACAACAGCTCGTCAAATACTTAATAAAGAAATATTTGTTGCCGGAACTGCATACAAAGTTGTAGGGATTCTTGAAGAGGAGGGATCTACTGGATGGCAAAATCCTGATGATGATTTTTATGTTCCTTTATTAACAGCTTCTCAGAGAATTTTAGGTACAGAAAGATTGGGTTGGATTAATGTAGGTATTTCAAATGATACAAATGTTGATTATGTGATGATGACAATAGAACAAATCTTGAGACAAAAACATGATATTGGTCCTGGCGGAGACAATGATTTTAGAATAAATGATTGGAGTCAATATTCTGATTTAAGGAGACAAGCTACTAGTATTTTTACTGCTCTAATTGCAGGTATTGCAGGAATAAGTTTAATTGTCGGAGGAATTGGCGTAATGAATATCATGCTAGTTTCTGTAACTGAAAGAACTAGAGAAATAGGTCTCAGAAAGGCTTTAGGTGCAACACAAAATTCAATAATGATGCAATTTATAATTGAAGCCATCCTATTGTGTGTATTAGGTGGGTTGATAGGTGTTTTCATTGGAGTTTCACTTTTATTTATATTTACACTATTTAATGATTGGATGTTCTCTATTCCATTTAGTGCAATTCTAGGTTCGATATTTTTCTCAGCTCTTGTTGGATTATTTTTTGGAATATGGCCTGCAAAAAGGGCAGCTAGATTAGATCCAGCTGTTTCTTTAAGATATGAATAAAATAAAAGTTGTACAAGTATTACCTGAGTTAAATATTGGAGGAGTAGAGCGAGGAACACGAGACTTTTCTAATGCACTTATTGAAAAAGGTCACGAGTCCATTGTAATTTCGAATGGTGGTCTTTTTGAGAAAGACATCATTGATCATGGAGCTAAACACTTTAATCTACCTATTCATAAGAAAAGTCTTTTTTCATTGTTTCTTGCTAAAAAACTTTCTCATATCTATGAGCAAGAAAAGCCAGATATTGTTCATGTTAGGTCAAGAATGCCTGCATGGATCAATTATTTTGCATTTAAAAAGCTATCCAAGAAACCAATTTTAGTTTCAACGTTTCATGGTCTTTATAGCACTCCTATTTATAGTCAAGTTATGTCCAAAGTTGACCACATAATCGCTATATCTAAAACTGTAAAAAATTATATTATTGATACTTATAAGATACCTAAAAATCTTGTAACAATTATTCCAAGAGGTTGTGATATAAAAAATTTTAATATGGAACGCCCTCAACAAGAATGGATGGATCAATGGTTTAAGGAATATCCAAATACAAAAAGTAAAATTATATTAACTCTTCCTGCGAGGATTTCTCAATGGAAAGGTTTAGATGATTTCGTTGAGTTAATATCAAGATTGGATGGAAAGGCTTTTCATGGACTTATTGTTGGACCAACCTCTAAATCTAAACAAAAATATTTAAAATCTTTAAAACAAAAATCTCAACTCTTGCGCACTGATACAAAATTAACCTTTACAGGATCAAGAAGTGATATAAAAAATATCTATAATATTTCTGATATTGTATTTAATTTATCAACAAAACCTGAACCATTTGGAAGAACAACAATTGAAGCGATTAGTTGCGGCTCTAAATTTATAGGTTGGGACCATGGAGGAACTAAAGAAATTCTTGATGAACTTTATCCGGATGGATTGGTAAAGCTTGGAGATATTAACCAATTAAAAGAAAGAGTAATTAAAATTTCTGATACCAATTATCCATATCCAAAGGAGAATACTTTTACTTCAGAAAAAATGATTAATAAGACTCTTGATCTTTATAATCAGCTTTTAAGTAAATAACTGTATATTTCTTTTATCTGTTTAATTTTCTCATCTATAGAAAACTCATTTGTTATATACTCAAATATCGCTTCTTGATTAAGATTTTCAATATTGTCTACATACTTTTCTAACAACTTTTTTAATGATTTTTCATCGTCAGGTATAGCCAAAAGCTCATCAGGTAAAATACTTCTCATATGACCAACGTCTGTTGACAGAACTGGTATCTCAAGATACAAAGCCTCAAGAGCAACTCTTGGACCACCTTCATTTCTAGAAGAGACAATGAGTAATTTTGCATCACTATAAAATTTTATTAACTCATCTCTTTGAACATTATCAAAGATCTTTATCTTAGATGATAAATCATTGTTATTAATTAGATTTTCAAGGTTTTGTTTTTCTTTTCCAGAGCCAACAATTACTAGGTCCATATTTATTTTTTTCCAAGAAGATATAAGCAAGTCATAACCTTTAACTTTTTCAAGTCGACCAACAGCCAATGCATATTTATGTCCTTTAGATTTTAATTTGGTAAGTTTTGGATACCACCAATTTGATATCACCTTACTATCATTTTGTATATTCTCAATTGATTTCTTACTGACTCCAATTACATAATCAGCTTTTTCATATATCTTTTTATTTTTTTTAACCCCATGAATAGTGGCAATATGTTTATAAGATCCATTATTGATTGATGAAATTAATGAAGTAGTTTTGCTTCCATGAGTATGAACAATATCTGGATCAATTGATGTGACTAACTTTTTAAGTTTATATTTTCCATATAGTGATCTTCTACCAATATTTTTAAATTCGAATACTTTTATATTGTTGTTGAAGTTTTTTGCAATTGATTCGTTACATATGAGTATTGGATCATTCAAAAGATTATTTGAAAGAAGCTCATCAACATGTTGCTCGATACCTGCAAATGTTTCACTTAATACCAAATGAACAACTTTCATATTACTTTATTTAATGCATATGCAACTTTTTCTACCTCTGCCATAACCTCGTTGTATTCATTTTGTTTGCATAATTTCATTTTGGCTAAACCTTCAACCAAATCTCCACAATCTATATAACCTACCTTTCTATTAATAATTAAACTATTTACATTTTTAACAATTTTATTTTTTTCACTTTTTGATTTCATATCCAATAGATAAGTATCTCCAATGCATGAAAGACTTTCATAAATCATATTTACACTATCTCTGGATATAAGTTTAGAAGATGATTTATGAAGAATGTCTTCAAATGAAAGATCAGTCTCTTTAAAATCGCAAAAGATTATATTGTCAAATTTATCTGATAAAAGCTTTAACTTACTATTCATTGAAGTAGGTGTTCTTCGTGTATTAAATATGAAACAATTTTTAGTTGTATTTAATGAAACAAAGTAGGAGATTTGAGATATTAAATGATCTTCTTCAAAATGATAATGTTTATTTATTCCACCAACTGCAATTAAAATAGTATTAATATCAGGCTCATTTAAAGAAACAGTTGCGAGTGAGCCCTCAAAATATATAACATTACTTAAATCATTTGAGTGTTTGTGTTTATCATGCAAGGGCGCACAAATAATGTCGAACTTATTTTTAAGATATGTTGGACTTAATATCGTGATTGCTTTTATTTGCTTTTTAGAGTGTCTAGATAAAAGTCTCTTAAGACGAATAATTTCATAGTGAGTGCCATTTCCCGCACCAATAATAATATCTGCATTATGTTTTATGTATAAATGATCATTTGATAATTGAGCTTGACTAAGAAACATACTCGATATGCCAAAAGTAATATAATTAATTATGTTATTAATTTTGTTTACAAAAGTATGACGATGAGTTTTTTCAATCACCGACATGTCAGTAGTTTCTGAAAGCTTATCAAGAAGAACTTTAACTTGCTTTTCATGTCCTATATTTCCGTCTTTTACCCAAACTACTCGCATATGTCACCTATACTTTCAATTATACATGGGATAAAGTCATCAATTTGAGTGAATGACATAATATGCAAGATAAAGAACTTATTAATTCATTAGCCAATACTCTTATTTCTCAATATGGAGATGATGCTGAAGCAGTTGCAATGATGAGGGCAGCAGAATATGCAGCTGCATTAAATAATGATGAATGGGTCAAATGGGAAAAAGTAATTGTTGAGATAAATAATATGAATCACAGTCCTGACTTAAATGGTTAATTTATAAATATAGAAAAAAAGGGTAATCTAGAGATATGAAATTAAGTTTTCTTTCAAAGAATATTCAAAATATATTAATTTCGTCATTAGGTGCATTTATATGTATGTTTCTTATTGCATACTTCAATTCTATTGATCAGACAAATGTTTGGTTGATTCCTCCATTTGGAGCAAGCTTGGTGTTAGTAATTGCAGTTTTTGATAGTCCCCTTGCCAAACCTCGAAATGTATTTTTTGGCCATGTTTTATCAGCTTCGTCTGGTGTAATAGTTTATTATTTCTTGGGAGAATCACCTTTATCAATAGCATTAGGTGTTTCGCTAGCAATTATGATTATGTTGCTTACAAAGACAACCCATCCTCCGGCAGGAGCTAACCCTGTAATTGCGATTCTTGGAGCAAAATCATTTGAATTCGTTATAATGCCAGTTGCAATAGGGGCATCTTTTATAGTTATTTTTGCTTTGATTTATAACAGAATTTGGAATAGATAATTAAGACTAAATGAGCAAAATGGAAACAACAATTAAAAATCTTTTAATTGATTCATTGAAACCGTCCATTCTTTCTATTACAAACGAGAGTTATATGCATAATGTTCCAGAAGACTCTGAAAGCCATTTTAAAATTGTAATTGTAAGTAATAATTTTAAAGATCAATCCAATGTTAAGCGACACCAGCATATTTATGGGGTATTGGATGACATAATGAAATTAATTCATGCACTTTCAATATACGCATTTGATGAGGATGAATATAAGGAAAATCCTATTGTTTTAGATTCACCTAACTGCGTAAATAATTAAATATGCGAGTGGACATAAAAAACTTAGCAATATTTTTTTTAGAAAATTATATTTATGTTTTATTTTTTGTTTTTATTGTCATTCTTTCATCAGCTCTTGGACTTCAAAACTTTAAACTCGATGCATCATCAGACGCATTGGTTATTGAAAATGATTATACTTTAAAGACTTACAGAGAAGCAGAAGATGAGTTTGGAGATTCAACTTTTCTAATAGTAACTTATGAGCCAAATAATGAATTATTTTCTGATTATTCCATAAATAGAATACTCAATCTTGAAAATGATCTAACAAACATAGATGGTGTTGACTCAGTTTTGTCGCTAGCAGACGCCCCAATCTTTTTTCAACCAAAAGTTGATTTAACTGAAGTTGCAGACAATTTAAAAGATTTAACCTCAAAAGATATTGATCTTAAGCTTGCTAAGGATGAAATTGTTAATAATCCAATATATAAAGAATTAATTATAAGTAAAGATGGCTCTGTAACTGCAATGCAGATAGTTTTAAAAGGAAACAATGAATATAACGAATTAATAAATCAGAGATACTTAATTCTTGATTCTCTAGAATCTAAAGAACCATTAAAGTCTGAACAAAAGAAAAGACTATTAAATGAATTAGATCTCATTAACTCAAGAGTTAGTAAAATAAATGATCAAGAATCTGATTTTAATAAACAACTTATTAAACAAATTAGAAGTACATTAGATCGTTACAGAGATGATGCGACTATCTATCTTGGTGGACCTTCTATGATAGCTACAGATATGATGGACTTTATAGAATCTGATCTAATTATTTTCGGTTCTGCAGTTGCTTTAATATTTGCATTAATGCTGTACCTATTTTTTGGTTCTTTTTGGTTTGTTATACTTCCTCTTTTAAATGCATTCTTAGCAACTTTTATAACTGCTGGTTTTTTGGGCTATATGGACTGGAAAATAAGTGTAGTTTCGTCAAACTTTATCGCTTTATTATTAATATTAACAATATCACTCACAGTTCATCTATTGGTAAAAATTAATGAGATTAAGAAAAACACTGACAAAAAGACAGCAATTATTCAAGGTTATGATCAAATGTTCATTCCATGTTTCTTTGCTGCATTAACAACTGCAGTAGCATTTTTATCCTTAACTTTTGGTGAATTAAAGCCTGTTATAGAATTCGGTAAAATGATGGCATTTGGAATTGCTATAGCATTTATACTTACCTTTACATTTTTACCATGCGCACTTTTCATAATTAGTGATATCAAAACAAAGGATTATCTTTCTTTGCACAAAATTACTCAAAAATTACTTTTTTTCTCCAAGAAAAATAGAATATTTATATCTTTTTCATTTTTATTTATGTTTTTAGTATTAACTATAGGCATTTCAAAACTTGAAGTTGAGAATAGATTTATTGATTACTTCGATAAAAATACTGAAATATATAAGGGTATGTCAGAAATTGACTCAAAACTTGGAGGAACAGCTACTCTTGACATAATCATATCTCAGCCAGAGGATAGCTTTGAATCAATTGAGATTGATGATGAAATTTTTGATGATGATCTTTTTGATGATGAAACCAGCTCAGCTGCAGGATATTGGTGGAACATATATTCGTTAAGGAATCTTGAAGATATTCATGATTATTTAGATACGATACCAGAGATTGGAAAAGTCCTAAGTGTCGCAAGTGGAGTAAAGTTAGCTCGTCAAATTAACGATGGTGAAGATTTAAATGATCTAGAACTAGCTCTGCTTAGGTCTGTACTGCCGGAGGATATCAGAGAAACTTTACTATACTCATACATAAATAAAGATGACTCTGTAGTTAGAATTTCCACAAGAGTGAATGAGTCTTCTTCAGGTTTAAACAGAAACGACTTGTTAAAGAAAATTGATTCTGATCTTCAAAACAAGTTCAATTTAGATAAATCTCAATATGAAATAACAGGCTTGGCTGTTTTATACAACAATATGCTTCAATCCTTATTTACATCTCAAATCAGCTCACTTCTAATTGTTTTTACAGTTATTTCACTTATGTTGTTATTAATTTTTAAATCTCTAAAGGTAATGATTATTGGATTGATTCCAAATATTTTTGTTGCATCCTCTGTGATGGGCCTACTAGGCTTATTTAGAATTCCTCTTGATATTATGACTATAACAGTAGCAGCTATAAGTGTAGGCATGGCTGTTGACAATACCATTCACTATATTTATAGATATAAGAAAGAATTAAAAAATACTAATTCGATTGATCTAGCATTGAACAATGCTCACAGCACAACGGGTAGAGCAATCTTTTATACAGCAACTACAATAGCGTCAGGATTTTGCATTTTAATTTTATCTAATTTCTTTCCAACTACATTGTTTGGAGTTTTTACAGCAATAGCCATGATTATTGCATTTATAATTTCATTAACTTTGTTACCAAATTTATTAGTAAAGTTTAAGGTTTTTCAATAATATAAATAAATGGGTCCTTTAAACGGTATAAAGATATTAGAATTTTCAGGTATTGGTCCTGGTCCATATTGTGGAATGTTATTAGCTGATTTGGGAGCTGATGTAATAAGAATTAGTAAAAACGAATCTCGAGGTCTTAACAATAAATTTGATATCCATAATAGATCCAAACGTTCTATGACGGCTGATCTTAAAAATAAAGATACAATTAATGAAATTTTAAAGTTGATTGATCAAATGGATGTAATATTTGAGGGTTACAGGCCTGGCGTTATGGAAAAGCTTGGTCTTGGTCCAGGTGTTTGCCTAGATAGAAATCCTAAGCTTGTATATGGCAGAATGACTGGTTGGGGGCAAAGTGGGCCAATGTCTCATCTAGCAGGTCATGATATTAACTATATTGGATTATCTGGAGCTTTAAATGCAATTGGCAGAAAGGATTCAAATCCAATTCCTCCCTTAAATCTAATAGGTGACTATGGTGGTGGTGGAATGCATTTAGCTTTTGGAATAGTTTCAGGCCTTATTCATTCTATTAAAACAGGAGAGGGTCAAGTTGTTGACTCAGCTATGGTTGATGGATCTCTTTCATTAATGTCTTTCTTTTACTCATTAAAAGAAATGGGACACTGGGAAGACAAAAGAGAATCAAATTTATTAGATGGATTTGCACATTTTTATGATACCTACGAATGTTCTGACAAAAAATTTATTGCTATCGGCTCAATTGAACCTCAGTTTTACCAAGAGCTTTTAACCAAACTAGAAATAGATGATGAAAGTTTTTTAGATCAGTTCAATAAAAAATTATGGCCAGATCTTAAAAAAATAATTGCGTTAAAAATTAAATCAAAATCAAGATCAGAGTGGGTTGAAATTTTTTCAGATAGTGATGCATGTGTTACACCTGTTTTACAAATGGAAGAAGCAAAAATCGACCCTCACAATGTTGCCAGAGAAGCTTTCACAAATATTGATGAATTTAATCAACCAAGTCCATCTCCTAGATACTCAAAGACTAAGCCACAAATTAAATATAATGCAAAAGAGATTGGAGTTGATTTAGATGATATTTGTAATGAATTTAATTTAACAAAAGAGAGTTTTATCTAAAAAATTCCAAACTATTTTCATAAGTTTGTTTTCTAAGAGTATTCTCATCAACTTCGATGAGTTTAGCAATTTCTCTCACAATATGATTTATATAAAGAGGCTCATTTCTGTTATCTTTAGGTTTATTCGGTAGATCTTTTGGAATTAAATAAGGACAGTCTGTCTCAACCATAAGCTTTGACAGTGGAATATTTTTAATTGTTTCACGCAACTCTTCATTTCTTTTTTCATCGCATATCCATCCTGTTACTCCTATATAACAATCTAACTCCAAATAATCATCCAACTGATCTTGTGTACCTGTGAAACAATGAACAACTTTTTTTTGTGTATTTGAAGAGTATTTCCTTAAGATTTTTATAAAGTCATTATGAGAATCTCTTTGATGCAAGAAAAGGGGTTTATTAATTTCTATTGCTATTTTTAATTGCTCTTCAAATGCATAAATCTGTTCTTCGTAAGATGATAAATTTCTATAAAAGTCTAATCCTGTTTCACCTATTGCATGTGGAGGATATTCATTAACGATTTTTCTTAATATCTTTAAATTTTTTTTATTTAATTCTCCTGCATTATGAGGATGGATACCAAGTGTGAACACCATGCAGTCTTTATATTTTTCATATATGCTAATTAACTTTTCAAAGTCACTAATTTGACTGCAAATTAAGGCAAATTTATTTACATCATTTTGAATGGCCATTTCTATAATTTCAGTAAGGTCATTATCAAATCTTTTACTAGTGAAATTACAAGCAATATCAAAAAGTTTATTCATATTGAAATGTTTATTTTTATAAATATAAATTATGAACTAAAATTAGCCAATCATGAATCAATTTACCAACTTCCAAGATGCATTAAGTCTCAATAAAAAAAGTGAAAATAAGTTTACTATTATTCCAAATTTAGATTTTTTTGTTGGTAATACTCCTCATGGTGGATATTTGATGGCTATAATGCAAAAAGCTTTAACAAAAGTATTGCCTCACTCAACAGCCATCAGCTCATCAGTTCAATATCTTGATAGAATTGAATCAAAACCAATTGATCTTGAGATAGAAGTTTTCAAGGTGAGTAGAGGAAGCTCATCAGGAATCGTTAAACTTATTCAAAACGGGAGAATTTGCACAACCTTCACGGGTACTTGTTCGGATTTTCAATTTATGAAGGGATACGATGGTATTAAAACACCTTTACCTAAAATTTTTCATAATAAATCTATAGATGAATACGAAGAATTAAATTTCGATAAAATATCTCCAGGATTTACTCCATCTTTTATTAAACAACTTGAATGCAGAATTCATCCTGATCATGCATGGTGGAATAGAGATGATAACTTTGATCCAGATGATTTTGAAGCAAGATGCTCTGCATATTTAAAAATGTCAGGAGGAATTCCAGATCAGTTTTGCCTATCTTTTTATTCAGATATTCTCCCTCCAGTTGTATCTAATAAATTTGGTCCACTGGGGTGGATACCAACAATAACTCTTACGACTCATATAAGACAGTTACCAACAACAGAAACCCTTTATACAGACTTTAAAGCAACAGAAATCAATAATGGTTATTTTGAGCAAGATTGTAATATATGGGATTTAGATGGAAATTTAGTTGCTTCGAGCCGACAACTCACTAGAATACTAAAATCAGATGAAAAAATACTAAAAAATAATTAATAAAGGATTAACTATGCAGTTTAAAGGAACAAAAAACTATATCTCTACTGAGGATTTAAGCATGGCTGTCAATGCTGCTAAATCGTTAGAGCGACCACTGTTGGTAAAAGGAGAGCCTGGAACTGGGAAGACATTACTTGCTATTGAAGTGGCTGATGCTTTAAAGATGGATTTAATAGAATGGCATATAAAATCAACAACAAAAGCATCTCAAGGGCTTTACGAATATGATGCAGTTACAAGACTAAGAGATTCTCAACTTGGTGATGAACGGGTAAAAGATATTTCTAACTACATTAAAAAGGGAAAGCTTTGGGAGGCATTTACATCAGATAAACAAGTTGTTTTATTAATTGATGAAATAGATAAGGCTGATATTGAATTTCCAAATGATTTACTTCAAGAGCTAGATAGAATGGAATTTTTTTGTTACGAGACTGGCGAGACTATAAAGGCTAAACACAGACCACTAATTATTATGACTTCAAATAATGAGAAAGAGCTACCAGATGCTTTTTTAAGAAGATGTTTTTTTCATTACATACAATTTCCTGATAGGGATACTATGAATAAAATTGTAAATGTTCATTATCCAAAGATAAAAAAGAAACTTGTCAGTGAAGCATTAGAGATATTTTTCGATCTAAGAAAGATACCAGGTTTGAAAAAGAAGCCATCTACCTCTGAGCTTATCGATTGGCTAAAGTTATTATTATCAGATGATATGCCTGAAGAAATTCTTAAAAATGCTGACTCATCTAAAGCAATTCCACCACTTTACGGCGCGCTATTAAAAAATGAACAAGACGTTCAACTTTTGGAGCGGCTAGCCTTCATGTCAAGAAGAGAATCAAACTCAAAGTAAATGCTAATCAATTTATTTCAAACTATTAGATCTTCTGGTGTTCCATGCACGCTAAGAGAGCTACTTGATTTATTAGGTGCTCTTGAAAATCAACTAGTTTATGCTGATATAGATGATTTTTATTACCTATCAAGAGCCATTCTTGTTAAAGATGAAAAACATTATGATAAGTTTGATAAAGCATTTGATATCTATTTTAAAGGAATTGAAAAACTTGAAGATATATTTCAAGCTCTGATACCTGAGGATTGGTTAAGAAAAGCATTTGAAAAAGAACTTGACCCAGAAGAATTAAAAAAAATTAAATCTATGGGTGGTCTTGAGAAACTTTTGGATGAGTTTAAGAAAAGACTAGATGAACAAAAAGAAAGACACGAAGGTGGAAATAAATGGGTTGGAACTAACGGGACATCACCTTTCGGTCACGGAGGCCAGAATCCTGAGGGAATAAGAATTGGAGGACCTGGAGGCCAAAATAAGGCTGTTAAGGTTTGGGAGAAAAGACAATATTCAAATCTTGACGATTCAGTCATTATTGGGACAAGAGATATCAAGATGGCCTTAAGAAGATTAAGAAAGTTTGCAAGACAAGGTAATGATTTAGAACTTGATATGGATGATACTATTAAGTCGACTGCAAAAAATGCTGGTTATTTAGACATAAAAATGGTTCCAGAAAGACTTAATTCAGTAAAAGTAATTATATTGTTTGATGTTGGTGGTTCAATGGACCCATATATAAAATTATGTGAGGAGCTTTTCTCAGCTATAAAGACTGAATTCAAAAATTTAGAGTATTTTTATTTTCATAATTGTATTTATGAGTCTGTCTGGAAAGATAACAGAAGAAGAACTCAAGAAAGATTTTTAGTTCAAGACATAATTAATAAGTATTCTTCAGATTACAAGATTATTGTTGTTGGCGATGCAACTATGGCTCCATATGAAATTACAAATGCTGGAGGAAGCATAGAACACTGGAATGAAGAAGCTGGTCATGTTTGGATTAAAAGATTATCAGAACACTTTATAAATATGGCATGGCTAAATCCAGTCCCAGACGATCATTGGGATTACACTTCTTCAATATGTATATTAAAAGAGTTATTTGAAAATAGAATGTATCCTCTTACATTAAAAGGTCTTGAGGATGGTATGGCTGAACTTTCGAAATAACCATTAAAACCTATGAATAACGCTTTAGAAATTAAAGATCTTGTAAAAGTTTATACAGGTGGAACAAAAGCTCTAAATGGTATTTCTTTAAATGTTAAAGAAGGAGATTTTTACGCATTACTCGGGCCAAATGGCGCAGGCAAATCATCAACTATTGGTATTATTGGAACCTTGGTAACAAAAACATCCGGTTCTGTAAAAATATTTGATAAGGATATTGATATTAATATTGCTGAAGCAAAATCTATGCTTGGTGTGGTGTCTCAAGAAATTAATTTTTCGCAATTTGAAAAAGTACTAGATATTGTTACTACACAAGCAGGATTTTATGGAATAAAGAAATCAATTGCAAAACCAAAAGTTAAAGATATCTTAAGTAGATTAGGGCTTTGGGATAAGAGAAATGATCAAGCAAGAACTCTCTCAGGGGGATATAAAAGAAGATTAATGATAGCTAAAGCATTAATACATGAACCTAAGCTATTAATTTTAGATGAGCCAACTGCAGGAGTTGATATTGAACTCAGAAGAGAAATGTGGGATTTTTTGAGAGAAATTAATAACAATGGAACTACAATTATTTTAACTACTCATTATCTTGAAGAAGCTGAGCAATTGTGTAGAAATATTGGAATTATTGATAAAGGAGAGATAGTTGCAGATACAAGTATGAAAGATTTATTAAGCAGGTTAGATGTTCAAGGTTTTGTTTTGGATTTAGAAGAACATTTAGAAGCAGAACCAAAGATTGATGGATACTCTTTAAAGCTTGAAGATTCTTTAACTTTGGTAACAGCTATTAATAAAGATAAATCAATAAATAATTTATTTGACGAACTTAATAAGTTAGGAATAAAAGTAAAATCATTAAGAAACGAGTCAAACAGACTTGAAGAATTATTTATAGAGATGGTAAAAAGATAAATGAATCAGAAACAACAATTTAATATATCAGTTACTTTATGGACTCTTACTTCAAAAGAAATTAGAAGATTCCTTAGAATTTGGATACAAACATTAGTTCCTCCTGCGATAACAATGTCTTTATATTTTGTCATTTTTGGATCACTTATAGGTCCAAGGATTGGAGAAATGGATGGCTTTAACTATGTACAATTTATGATTCCTGGTTTGATAATGATGTCAGTTATAACAAACTCTTATGCAAATGTTGTTTCATCCTTTTATTCAGTAAAATTCCAAAAGTCTATTGAAGAACTCCTAATTTCACCAATGCCAAATTGGACCATTTTATTAGGTTTTATTTTAGGTGGAGTTGCCAGAGGTGTTTTGGTTGGAATGATTGTTTTTTTTGTAAGTTTATTTTTTTATCCTGAATTTCAAATTCAAAATGTTCCTTTAACTTTATTAGTACTCTTATTAACAGCCATATTATTTTCATTAATGGGTTTTTTAAATGCTATCTTTGCAGACAGCTTTGATGCAATTTCAGTAGTTCCAACTTTTGTGCTTACACCTTTAATTTATCTAGGCGGTGTTTTTTATTCAATAAATATATTGCCTGATTTTTGGAGATCAATATCAATGGCAAATCCTATGTTATATGTTGTTAACACTTTTAGGGAAGGTATGTTAGGGGTGAGCGATGTGTCAATTTCATTCTCATTAACAATGATTAGTATATTTATTATTATTTTTTCTTTTCTGTGCCTTTATTTGCTAAAAAAAGGAATAGGAATAAGAACGTGAGTTTAAAACATCTAGGTAAAAAAGAATCTAAAAGAAAAAAAACTGGTACACGAATCTTAGACAAAATCATTAGGAATGAAAGTAATATCCCTTATGGATCTGATTTTTGGAATGTTTATGATTTTATGTACCTAGATCAAAATAAATTACCAGTTTTAAAAGTTTTAGAAATAGAAATACCATCTTCCTCGAAGTATTCAATTGAATCAAAATCTATGAAATTATTCTTAAATGAGTATTATAAAAAATCTTTTAAATCTGAAGCTTTGATTATCAAATCTATTAAACAAAAATTTGATGCATTCATAGAACACCCAGTGAAAATAAAGTTTATTAAAAAGTTTGCAAAAGAACCATCTTCAGTAGATTTAAATAAATATAAACTAGTGTCTACTAAAAAAAGAAAGTTGTATAAATTCTCTGGATTTCGATCAATCTGTCCTGTAACTTCTCAACCAGACTTTGCATGTATTTTTATTTTATGTGATGAATCTTTAAATACGGCGTGGTTAAAAAAATACTTAATGTCATTTAAAGAACAAGGTGATTTTCATGAACAATGTATTGAGTCAATTTATTCAAAGCTATATGAACAATATAAACCTAAGAATCTAGAGATCTGTGGTAGATTTCAAAGACGAGGTGGCATTGATATCAATCCTGTGCGAGGAAATTCTAAAAAAAAATTGTTTGGTAATTTTAGAGTTTTTAATCAATAATAAGTCTTTAAATTTAATAGGAGAATTTATGAATAAATTTATGTCTTTTGTATTGATCTTTTCGTTTTTAAATATTTCTGCTGAAGTCTGGGAAGATTATGAACCCAGTGAAGAACAGGTTCAGCTAACAGTTATTTCTGTTCAACCAAATTACTTAGATAATTATTTAGTTAATTTAAAGAGAACATGGGTAAGAGGAATGGAGATTCAAAAAGAACTTGGATACATTGTTGATTATGGTGTTTGGACTTCAGAAAGTGCAAATAGTCCAAATGTATGGCTTACAATTACATATGAAAATATGGCAGCAATGCAACCCAATAAAGAACGATATGATGCTGTAAATGCAGAGTTTGAAAAAAGATTTGGTGATGATGACGAAGAGCTTGATGTAATCTCAAAAGGTTATGAAGAAATCAGATCAATGATAGATAGCCAAATAATTAATAGAGTTAAATTTAATATGTAAAAGTTATAACCCATTCATGAATGTGGATGGGTTATTTATATTTATGGCGGAAGGTGAGGGAATCGAACCCCCGCGCCGTTGCCGACGACACCTTTCCAAGGTGCTGCATTACCGCTCTGCCAACCTTCCAGATGCATAATTATACTTGTTTCATTTGTATATAATATGTATTATCAAAATATGTCTTCAAAATACACAAAAGATTTAATTAATATCCTTGAAATGCTTTGGAGCATTGAAAAAGATTTAAATTTAGTTAGATATAATGAAACTGAAAAAAAGATTTATTACACAATTGCATGGAAAACATCTAGCATGGGCTCATGTAATATATCTGATGTAATCAATAGCTCAGGTTTTTCAAGGTCAACAGTTTATAAAACAATCAAAAAGTTTGAATCAGAAAACCTTCTATCACTTCAGCAGTCGGATGAGGACAGAAGAGAATTTATTCTTCAACTTGAATCATAATCTTCAATCCTGAAATCAATGAATTCAATAGTTCATTTTATTAAAGTTACCTTAACTGTTTATATATTTTCAATGTTTTTGTATGCAATTTGGTATTTCTTCCAAGTGGTTGACCTTGCAAAAATGAACCCCCTTGATGAATGGATAGGGAGCTTGGTTTATTTGCCACATGGTGCAAGGGTTTTAATGTTTTGTTATTTTAGATATTACTCATTACCAGGTCTATATCTTGCGGAAATTTCTGGACCACAGTTAATTCATCATATTGATTACGTCGATGGATGGAGTTTGGCTGCCTTTGGATCTCTATCATCAGTAATAATTGCAGTTGAAATTATAAGATGGGTTAGAAAAAACCCTGAGAATTTTTCAGTAGTTAAAACATTAAGTTTTAAAAACTATAAATCATTAATATTAGTTGTATTGATATCAGCAATGCTTAACGGGATTTTAGCTAATTCATTGATTGCTATTGTAAATTCATCAATTTCTATTGATGTTTTAACAGTCCTTAGATTTATGATAGGTGATATTCTTGGAGCCATTATTGTTATCGGCGCTTTATGGGTAATTTTTACAACATTAATTGATACTCGCCTTATAATAAATCCAGATGATTGATTCTTTACTACTGTATATTTATACAGTATAATAAAGCAATGAATAATATTACATACTTAAATAAATTAAATGATCCTGTATTAATAGAACTTGATAATGCTATTGATAAGAAATCGAGCAAAAAAATGATCGCATTTAAATACTTTAATAATGATATGGATTTGTTAAATTCCTATCTAAAGAACAGTGAGTATTCGACAAATGTATCTATTAATCCAATAAGACCTAAAGCACAATTAGAATTCACTTTTTAAAAGTACTAAATACATATTTATTTAAATTCTAATCTGTATATAATCTAGTTTGGCGTCTTATTTGGTAATTTTTTAAGGGGATTACTAAATATTTTATTACTACCCTGAACATGGAGGTGGTCCTATTAGTATTTACATAAAAACAGGAAGCGAGGTGTTTGCCTTTTGACAGAGGTAAATTTCTAGTTCCGGCTAGTATTTGTTATTAATAAAAACTAGTTTAAACCCCCAATTAAATTGGGGGTTTTTTATTTCTAAAGTTATGGAATTAAGATATTGGATATTACTTATATGTCTGGGTGCAGTATGGGGTAGTGCATTTATATTTATTAAAATTGCTACTCCCGAATTTGGTGCAATACCATTAGTACAAGCTAGATTATTTATTGCATCTTTAATATTTCTTCCAGTTCTACTTCAGCCTAAATACATAGCTCTTTTGAAACCAATATGGAAGCATACAATTGTATTAGCAGTAACAAATAATGCTATACCTTTTACCATGTTTTCTCTAGCAAGTTTTGGATCAGACTCTAATATGCTTGCTATTTTAAATGCTACTACCGCCTTTAATACAATGATAATTGCATACTTTTGGTTAAATGAAACAGTGTCTTTAAAACAACTATTTGGATTGATATTAGGTTTTATTGGAGTAATTATTTTAGTTAATCCAGAATCATCAACGACCTCAATATCATCAGCAATTTTTTGTTTAATGGGCGCGTCTTGTTATGCATTTTCAACTGTATTTATTCAAAAAAACTCTGCTAAAACTCACAAATTAGTTTTAATTGGATGGTCAGTAATTATAGGTGGAATTATCTTATTACCTTTTACTTTAATGACTCTTCCAGAAACAATACCATCAAAAAATTCCTTTTATGCTGTTCTTTGGTTAGGAGGTATCTCTACTGGACTTGCATTTTTAGGATATGTTCGACTGATTGAAAAGATTGGAGCTGTAAAAACTTCAACTGTTGCATACTTCTTACCAGTTTTTGGAATTCTGTGGGGTTATCTATTTTTAGATGAAATTATTACTTTGAATGTCATTGTAGGGTGCGCAACTGTTTTGATTGGGGTTTTCCTAGCAACTTCAAAAAAAATTACAAGATATGAAGGAAAAGTAAATGCAACATAAAACATTAAACGATTTATTAATTGAAGCTAACAACGAAGTAAGATCATTAGATTATGTAGAAACATTAAATAAAATTGAACATGATAAATGCGTGATTATTGATGTTCGAGAAGAATCAGAACTTATCCAACATGGGTATATAAAAAATGCAATTAATATTCCGAGGGGTTTAATAGAATTTAAATTAGCACCTAATTCCGCTAATAACCCAATTATTATTGATGATAATACTAATATATTAGTTTATTGTGCTGGTGGATATAGATCAGCATTAGCTGCTAAGGCACTTCAAGATCTTGGATTTAAAAATGTGTTTAATATTGGTGGTTTTGCTGATTGGGCAAATTCTGGTGGTGAGATAGTGAAATGATATACCTTTTACTATTAGACTTTATATAGAGATTCAATCTACAATACATCTAGAATTACAGCACTTATAAATTTTTCGGGGGAAAAATGTTAAATAAAATTAATACAAATTATTTTCTTTCTTTTTTATTTTTTTCATCAATTTCATTTGCTCAAAATGAAAGCCTGATTGAAGAGGTTATTGTTACGGCAACAAAGACAGAAAAAACGCTTCAAGAGGTTCCTGTTGCTGTATCAGTTGTAACTGGCGATACCATTGAAAAAGCAAATATCATAGACATCCTTGATTTAAAGGCAGTTGTACCATCCTTAGATACTAGGCAAAGAACTACTTCAACTCAAACAACTTTCTTTATAAGAGGCTTTGGTAATGGAGATTACAATCAGGGTATTGAACCATCTGTTGCAGTTTTTATAGATGGCATTTATAGGTCTAAAATGCAATCTCAAATATCTGATTTACCAATTATCGAAAGAATTGAGGTTTTAAGAGGCCCACAAAGTACGTTATTTGGTAAAAATGCTACAGCTGGAGTAATTAATATTGTTACAAAAAAACCATCATTTGAAAAATCAGGTTATGCATCAATGACTGTTGGTAACTTTAATTCCAAAATTGGTAAAATTTATACAACTGGTCCTATTAATGAAACAACCGCATACAGCTTCTACGCCAGTACTAATAAATCAGATGGTCATTCAGATAATGTCACTACTGGAGGTAATATAAATAACCGAGATAGATTCACTTCAAGAGGTGAGATCTTGATTAATCCTTATGATAATCTATCAGTTCGAATCACTGCTGATTATGATAAATATGATGAAATTTGTTGTGCTGTGACTAATGCAAATTATGGTGTCGGGAATCAAAAGATTTTACTAGGTGTCGGAGGAGTGATACCTAATGATCCTTTTGTACAAAAAGTTTTCTTTGATTTTGATCCAACGACATCAGGAGATAATACTGGAATATCTGCCCATGTAAAATATGCGCTAGATGGAATAATTTTTGAAAGTATTTCATCCATAAGAAATTCATACATGGAAAATGTCCAAGATGTTGATTTTGATAGTGGCGGGGTTGTTAATCCAAGTCCTATTACTCAGGATCTTGATGCAGTGACGCAAGAGTTTAGATTATACAGCGATAATGATACTAATCTTAATTGGTTAATAGGTGCATATTATTTCCAAGAGGATATGGATTATACTGAGTCTATATACTATGGACCATTATTTAGATCTTATATAGGTGCATTTTTACCTGCTGGCTCTTTTGCCCTTCTTGAAGCGGCTTTTAATCTTCCTACAGGCACTATATTTCCTGCCGGAGCTGGAACTACTGAAAGTGCAACGCAGGATAATAGTAGTACTTCAGTATTTATGCAGTTGGACTATGATGTTTCCGATAAATTAAATCTTCTTTTTGGATTAAGTTATATGGAGGATGAAAAATCTGTCTCATACAATCAAGTAAATACAGATTTCTTCTCTCAACTAGATTTCATTGGAATTTCTGCTGCCGGTATGATTGCTCAAGGAGTTCCTGCTGCAACTGCAGCTATATTAGCAAGAGATCCAACTGTGAACACCTTGCTTCCATTTCAAGCAGTGCAATTGCTTCCTCAATTTGTAAACTTTCCAAATAGTGTTATGGATGGAAAAAGTAAAGATAATAATACTGACTATAATATAAAGTTTTCTTATGAAATTAATGACACAACAGTTATTTATGGTGGAGTTTCTACTGGTTTTAAGGCAACTGCATGGAACATTTCAAGAGATTCTAATCCAACTGCATCTGAAATTGCTGGTTTAGCAGCAGCAGGTACTCCAGTTGGACCTAACACTGCAGTAGGCACCAGATATGCTGATCCAGAAAAAGCAGAAGTCTTAGAGCTCGGAGCAAAAATAGCACTACCTTCTGGTTATCTTAATATTGCAGTTTTTGATCAAGAAATTGAAGATTTTCAAACTAATACATTTGTTGGAACAGGATTTTTCCTCTCAAATGCGGGATCTCAATCAGCTGATGGTTTTGAATTTGATTTGGTATATTCTCCAATTGAATCAGTTGATGTGTCAGTGAGTGGTTTATTCATTGATCCAATATATGACTCATATGTTGACGCAGATCCTGGTGATCTAAGTGGTACAGTTCCATCAAATATACCAGATGACACAATTTCATCAGCATTAACTTGGAACTATAATGTTAATCAATGGGATGCATTTTTGAGATTCTCACATCTTTATTCAAGTAAGGCTAAATTGTTAGAGGACCCTGTTGGACAAGCTCTTCTTGAAACACAAGGAAATGGTCATAGAAAACAAAATACACTAAATGTCACAGCTGGTTTTGAAAAAGAAAATTTAGCAATTACATTTTGGGGAAAAAATATAAATGATGATGAATTTATACAATCTGCATTTGAGGCAGTTGCTGATCTTTCATACACAACATATTTTGGATATCCAAATAATTTTAAAACATACGGCTTAACAATTAATTATTCGTTTTAATTTTATATAATTTTAAGAGGGGTCAAATGGACCCTTTTTATTTATGGTGCGCCCGGGAAGATTCGAACTCCCGACCCCTTGGTTCGAAGCCAAGTACTCTATCCAGCTGAGCTACAGGCGCATTGCATAATTATATGATTAAGTATCATAAATTATTTAAAAACATTAATAATTTTTATTTCTGATTATGATATTATTTTGATGTGGGAGTGGGATTTTAATGAATATTAAAAGTATTATAGTTAAATCAATATTAACTGTCGTTATAGTCTATTTTACATTTCTGGGTTTTATATATTTTGATGTATATGACGATAGACCAATTCTATCTTTATTTAAAAAACTTCAATCAAATTCAGCATTAGAAATTGTTGATTTTTCTGTAGAAAAATCTGAATCCATTAGTCAAAAACCACCTCCTAATCCAGATAGAAATCCTTATTATGGCGATTTGCATGTTCACACAAAATACTCATTTGATGCATATGTTTTCGGAGTTACCGCATCACCAGATGACGCATATAAATACGCAAAAGGTGAAGTAATTAATCACCCACTTGGTTATGAAATGAAATTAAGAGAGCCATTAGATTTTTATTCTGTTACTGATCATGGTTTTTATATGGGTATGATTCAGGCTTATGCTGATACCTCTTCGGATATTTCAAAAAATGAGTTTACGAAGCCATTCCATAATCTTAATAGAGAAGAAAACTTAACAGTGCTATCAGCTGGTGAAAGATCTAATATATTTAGTTCGATTCTAGGCGCAGCTATCATTCAACCATATCCTGACTGGCACCCAAAAATCATAAAAGGATGGCTTACAAAGAATACTCAATTAGCATTAAAATCTTTTGATTATAACGTTCATAAATCTGCATGGGCAGACATTGCACGATCAGCAAATGAACATAACGATCCAGGATATTTTACAACATTTATAGGTTATGAATTTACAACTTCTACTAATGTTGAAGGAGGAAATTTACATAGAAATGTAATTTTTAATTCTTCTAAAGCCTCAATTAGACCATGGACTAGAATTGACTCATTAAATCCTGAAGATCTCTGGACATGGCAAGATTCACTTAGGGATAAAGGTATTGATACTATATCCATGCCACATAACAGCAATGGATCAAATGGTGAAATGTTTGAGATGGAAACATTTTACGGAAATGCAATTGATAGAGAATATTCTGAAAAAAGAATGAGAAATGAGCCTGTTGTTGAAGTAACTCAAGTTAAGGGAACATCAGATACTCATCCTTTGCTGTCACCTGATGACGAGTGGGCAGATTTTGAGATTATGGATATAAGAGTTGGGAGCAGACCACCTACATATAGTAAACCCTCTGGTGGTTATGTGAGAGAGGCATATTTAAATGGTTTAACGCTTGAATTTACTAATCAAGGTAATCCATATAAATTTGGATTAATAGGCTCATCTGATACACACACTGGAGCTGGTGCTTTTGATGAATCAAATTATTGGTCTAAAGTTGGTTTATTAGATGGTGAACCTGAAAATAGAGGTTCAGTACCATTAGCAGAAGAAAATCTAGAAATGCTAAATGAGTATATGGCTGCCTTTAATCAACCAACAAGTACTATAAAACTAAATCAAGGTGAATATGCTAATACTGGATTTACTCAGTGGGGTGCATCTGGCTTAGCTGCAGCATGGGCAGAAGAAAACACAAGAGATTCAATATTTAATGCATTTAAACGTAAGGAAACGTTTGCTACAACAGGATCAAGGATTGCAGTTCGTTTTTTTGCTGGTTACAACTTATCGTCAATAGACATGAATTCTTCATCTCTGGTTAGTGAAGCTTATAAAAAAGGAGTAACGATGGGGTCTGATCTTCTAAGTAATGAAAGTGAAACTCCGGAATTTATAGTGTGGGCACAAAGAGATAAAAACGGTGCTTCATTGCAAAGAGTTCAAATTATCAAGGGATGGATGGATTCAAACAGTGGCCGTCCTCATGAAAAAGTATTTGACGTAGCCTGTTCTGATGGTCTTGAAGTAGACCCAGTTACGAATAGATGTCCAGATAATGGTGCAAGGGTAAACATCTCAGATTGTTCCATCACCCAAGGTGTTGGTTCTGCAGAATTAAAAAGACTTTGGAAAGATCCAGATTTTAATCCCAATGATAAGTCTTTTTACTATGTAAGAGTTCTTGAAAATCCTACCTGTCGTTGGAGTACTTGGGATGCAATTAAAAGAGGTTTTGAACCACGAGAGGATCTTCATGAAACAATTCAAGAAAGAGCATGGTCGTCTCCAATATGGTATATACCAGCTAGCACAGATGTTGAAGTGGTTCCTCTTGGTGGTACTATTAGACTTAGAGATTTTAATTAAAGATAACACTTAAATTGAAAAAAAGAGTCTTAATATTTCTCATTATTGGTCTTGTTTTATATTATTTAGATTTAAGTATTAATTCTCATCAAGATAAAGATATTTACATTAGTGATCAAGAAATAATAAGCCTAATTACTGCATGGGTGTCTCAGGTTGGAAGAACACCTAATGATAATGAAATTGCAAAAATTATTAATAATTTAGTTGAAGAAGAAATTCTATATAGAGAAGCATTAAATCTTGGTCTAGAAAAAGATGATAGGATAATAAAAAGAAGATTAGCTCAAAAAATATCTTTTTTAAAGCAAGAATCTATTAAAGAAGCATTTACCAAAGAAGATGTCCTTAAATATTTTAATGACAACAAAGAAAAATACTTTATTGATTCAGTATTCACTTTTACACATTATTTTTTTTCTTCTGAAAATAAACCAGAGGAAAGATCGTTTAAGGCATACGCAGACCTTCAAAATAATGTTTCTATAGATTCAGATCCATTTCTTTTGGGCAAAAACTTTGTTCAAGTTAGTTTCAATGACATTAAACGTGATTTTGGCGAAGAGTTTGCATTAAGTTTTAATGCTCCTCAATTGAATAGCTGGCTAAAACCAATAAAATCTGTGTTTGGTTATCATATTATTTTAATCACAGACCATAAAGATGGCTATTATCCAGATGTGTCTGAAATCTATAAAACCATTGAAATTGATTTACTCCAAGATGAAAAGAGTAAAGCCTTAAATGAATATTTAAATAAAATTAAAACGGAATATAAAATCTTCATTAATCCAGATTTAAAAATTTAATGAATAGAATTGTATATAGTTTATTGCTTTTTATTGTTTTTAATCTTAACTCTCACGAATTCAATCCAGCGCATTTGATTATCGATCAGCTAGAACAAAAAAGTAATTCATATACTGCAACTTGGATGTACCCTTTTAAAAATATTGGTAAAAGAGCTGAGATTATTTTTCCTGATGAATGCATGACTTCATCAAATGATTTGTTCTATCAAGGAAAGTATATTAATGAAAAAATTGATTTAGATTGCTCAGTTACTTTAAAAGGTCAATCAATAGAGATAGTGTACTTAAGTGTTTTAACTGATGCATTAATTACAATAAATTTTTCAAATGGAACATTTGAAGGGTTAGTAAATGTAAATAATAACATTTTAGAAATTCCAATTGAGACTAATTATTATCCTTTTTCCTATTTAGGCCTTGGTATATCTCATTTATTTAATGGATTAGATCATATTTTATTTATTTTCGGATTACTTTTTTGTATATCTGGTTTTTTAAACATTATAAAGACAATAACTGCTTTTACACTTGCTCATAGCATTACTCTAGGTTTAACAATATTTGGCTTTATCAATCTGCCACAAGGCACAGTAGAAGCTCTAATCGCATTAACAATTGTTTATTTGGCTCTAGAGATAAATAATGATGCTAATACTCTTAAATCTCCTTGGATAATGGCATTCATCTTTGGATTATTACATGGTCTGGGTTTTGCAAGCGCACTAACTGATATAGGAATTGCAAACGATAAAATGCTCTTTTCGTTGCTATTTTTTAATATTGGTATTGAATTAGCTCAAATCATGCTGATACCTATTCCAATATTATTAATATATTTATCTAATAAATATAATTTTCTATATTTGACTAAGAATACAGCCAGTTATGCAATAGGAGGATTGGGATTCTATTGGTTTATAGACCGGGTAATTGGTATTATTCTTTAAATAATTATGTATTTTAGAAATAAAAATATTCTTTTAGGTGTCACAGGTGGTGTGGCTGCTTATAAGTCTGCAGAAGTTATTAGACTTTTTAAAAAACAAGGAGCTGATGTAAGAGTTATTATGACTGAATCAGCAAAGGAGTTCATTACACCTCTTACTCTACAAGCTGTATCAGGAAATGAAATTCATGATTCACTTCTAGATACAAAAGCAGAATCAGCAATGGGACACATAGAGCTTGCAAAATGGGCAGATATTATTCTAATCGCTCCTTGTACCGCAGAAACAATTGCAAAAATTACACACGGAAGAGCAGATAGTCTTATGGGTGCAGTTCTTCTAGCGTCTAATGCAGATATTTTTATTGCACCTGCGATGAATATGAATATGTGGTTGGATGATAGTACTCAAAATAATTACAAAACTTTATTAAAAAGAGGCATAACATTTATTGGCCCGGCAGAGGGAGAACAAGCTTGTGGGGATATAGGTCCTGGGAGGATGGAGGAGCCAGATAAAATTATCAATCTTATCTCATCTTCATTTAATTCTGGGCCTCTAGCAAATAAGACTATTACAGTAACAGCAGGCCCAACAAGAGAACAGTTAGATCCTGTAAGATTTATCTCTAATAACAGTTCTGGAAAGATGGGTTATTCTATAGCTGAAGCTGCAATCGAGGCTGGAGCAATCGTAAATCTTATTAGTGGTCCTGTTGCATTAAATGCAAATAGTAAAATTAATCTTATTAAAGTTAATTCTGCAAATGAAATGCAAGAAAGTGTTATGGATTGTATGAAAACATCTGATATTTTTATAGGATGCGCTGCTGTTTCTGATTTTAAATCATCTGACATTTCTGATACAAAAATAAAAAAAGAGGATATATCAAAAATAGACATACAACTTGAAAAAAATGAGGATATTCTTGCTAACGTAGCTTCGAAATATAAATCTGCATATGTAGTTGGATTTGCAGCTGAAACATCTGATGTCGTAAATAATGCTAAGAAAAAATTAATTTCAAAGAATTTAGATATGATAGTTTCAAATGATGTATCTGATAAAGCTATTGGATTTGATGCTGATGAGAATGAGGTGAATATAATTACAAAAAATGAAAGTATTTTTCTAAAGAGAGATAAAAAGATTAGAATAGCTCGAGAAATTTTAAACTTTATGTCTTTAAAAATTAACTAATAATTATGTCAATTCATACAAACAAAAAACCTATAACGCTGACAACGTTAGGCAATCTTAAAAAAAATTCTGAAAAATTTACATGCTTAACTGCATATGAATCCACAATGGCGTCAGTCATTAGTGAAAATGGTGTTGATGTCATATTAGTTGGAGATAGTTTGGGTATGGTCGTGCAAGGACATGACAGCACTCTCCCAGTAACAATGGATCAATTGATCTACCATCTAGAGTGTGTTGTAAATGGAAATTCAGGTTCTCATATTATGGCTGATATGCCATTTATGAGTTATTCAACAGACGATCTAGGTCTCGAAAATGCTAAAAGGCTTATGCAAGCAGGTGCAAATTCTGTAAAAATTGAAGGTGGAGAATGGATATCAAATATGGCTCAAGCTTTGTCAGATAGAGGTATTCCTGTGTGTGCACATATGGGGCTTACACCCCAAACTATTAACAGGATTGGTGGTCATCATGTTCAAGGCAGAGATCCATCACAAAAAGAAAAAATTATTAATGAAGCTATTGCGCTTGAAAAAGCAGGCGCTTCAATGTTGTTGTTAGAATGCGTTCCAGGTGATTTAGCACAAGAGATAACATCCACATTAAAAATACCTGTCATAGGAATAGGTGCGGGGATACATACGGATGGTCAAATTATGGTTGTTCATGATTTGCTTGGTATTTCATGTTTAGACACTCCACCAAAATTTGTAAAAAATTTTATGGAAGAGTCATCCTCAATTCAAGATGCAATTCATAGATATGTTGATGAGGTAAAGAATCTTAAATTTCCATCAGAAGAACATACGTTTAAGTAAGATTGAAAATCTATAAATCAATAAATGAATTTAATACTTTAAAATCAAATCTACCTGCATTGACACTTGTCCCTACAATGGGAAACCTTCATATGGGTCATATTTCCCTTATAGAGGCTGCTAAAAAAGTTAACAATCCAATTATTTCAACTATTTATATAAATAAACTTCAATTTAATGACAAAAATGATTATTTAAAATATCCTAAGACAATTGATGCTGATATTGAACTGTTAGATAAACATGGTTGTGATTTTTTATTAATACCAGATGATTCAATTTTAGAAAACATTCTAACAATAAAGGCACCCGATAAATCAAAAAAACTTTGCGGTATAAATAGACCAGGACATTTTGACGGAGTGTTAACAATTGTAAATAAGTTATTTGATATAGTTAATCCTCACAGTGTGGTATTTGGCAAAAAAGATTATCAACAGTTAATCTTAATAAAAGACTTTATAAAAAAAAATAAATCTAATATAAATGTTATAAGTGCCGAAACTCAAAGAGACGTTAATGGGCTAGCCTTATCATCAAGAAACAACTTACTATTAAAAGAAGAAAAATTAATTGCTTCAAAATTATATGAAGTACTTGTTAGTATAAATAAAAATAAAAATATCTTAACTCCCAGATTGTTAGATAAAAAAATTGAATATCTTAATTCTGTAGGTTTTAAAGTAGATTATTTGACAGCATGTGACACAAATACCCTTGAGGAGTCATTTGAAATCAGTAATAAAGATATACTTATTGCTATAGCAGCAACAATTGGAAATATAAGACTTATTGATAACATGACCCTCTCAAAACTTTAATATTTGTCGATATTTAACTATACTGGCCATTTTATGAATATAACATTATTAAAATCAAAGCTTCATCGTATAAATGTAACTCAAGTTGAAATTGATTACGAAGGCTCATGTGCAATAGACAAAGACTTTCTAGAGATTGCTGGAATGCAGGAATATGAAAAAGTAGATGTATATAACGTAACTAATGGCAATAGATTTTCAACTTATCTAATACTTGCAGAGGCTGGCTCTAAAACACTTTCTGTTAACGGGGCGGCTGCTCATAAAGTTTCACCAAATGATGTTGTTATTATTTGCTCTTATGGATCTTATGACCAGTCTGAGTCAGAATCACATCAACCAACACTTGTTTATTTCGATAAAGACAATAACATTACAAATGTTAAAAATAAAATACCTGAACAAAGACTTAAATCTGTCTAATATAAAACTAAATTTTTTATCACTATCTATATTATTTTTTTCTATATATTCGATTGCTGATACTAAGTTAATTATTCTTGGTTCAGGTACTCCCAATCCTGATCCAGATAGATATGGCTCAGGATATGCCGTTGTAGTTAATCAAAGTGCATACATAATTGATTTTGGGCCAGGCATTGTTAGAAGGATATCTGCAATGTCACCTCCATGGGGAGGTAAGTTCCCATCTATGGAATTAAAAAACATTGATATAGCATTCTTAACACACATTCATTCTGATCATAGTGGTGCGCTGTCTGATTTAATACTAACTCCATGGATTATGGGAAGGTCAAAACCTCTCAATTTATATGGACCAAAAGGATTAAAGGATATGTCTAAAAATATTATTAAAGCATATCGTGAAGACATTAATTATCGTCTATATGGCTCACAACCTGCAAATAAATATGGTTACACAACTAATGTTACTGAAATTACTGAAGAGGGAACAATATATAAAGACGAGAATGTAGAAGTTTTGGCATTTAAAAATAATCATGGCGATTTTGAAAATTCCTATGGTTTTTTATTTACTACAGATGATAAAAAAATATTATTTTCTGGTGATACTGCAATTAGTAAAAATTTAATGAAGCACGGTAACGATTTAGATATCCTAATTCATGAAGTATATTCTAGTGAAACTTTTATTAATAAAACTAAAGAATGGCAAACATATCATAAAGCACACCATACATCTTCAATTGATGTTGGCTATATTGCTAATAAACTTAAGCCAAAAAAATTAGTTTTATCTCATATATTATTTTGGGGTGCAACAAATGAGTCTATTTTAAATGATGTTAATGTCAATTTCAGAGGAGATGTGATTATTGCAGAGGATCTTATGATTATAGAGTGAAGTATGTATCACCAATAATAAAACCACAAATAAAAAAAGCTAGTGCCCAAATTGGCTCTTTCTTACAAAAATCTATAACGCTATCAATATAATCTTGCATAATATGTCCTTATACAGCTATCTATAGCAATTTGTATGCCAATTTATCTGAAGTAGTGGTGCGCCCGGAGAGATTCGAACTCCCGACCCCTTGGTTCGTAGCCAAGTACTCTATCCAGCTGAGCTACGGGCGCAGAAATTAAATTTTGCGTGCTTTCTCAGGTAGCATTATTGGAATCCCATCTTTTATTGGATAAGCTAATCCGGATTCTTTACAAACTAACTCATTTGTTTCTTCATTAAAAGTTAACGGTTTTTTAGAATTGGGACATACTAGAATTTCTAGCAATTTTTTATCTATAGAGTTCATAGCAAGAAAGTATACATGATGAACGAATTTTTGTTTACATATGCTATTTTTAAGCTTTAAATATGTTCTATAAATGAATTCACTTGATTTAATAGCAGTTAAAGACTTTCCAATAATAGAAGTTGGAGATAATCTCGTCGAAATAATATCTAATGCAATTAATTCTAATAATTTATCAATTGACGATAATGATATTTTTGTTATTGCTCATAAGATTATTTCAAAATCTGAAAATAGATATGTTAATTTAAATGAGATTAAAGTTTCTAAAGATGCTGCTAAATTAGCTTTAAAGTTAAATAAAGATAAGCGTCTAGTTCAAGTCATTATGAATGAATCTAATAAAATAATATCAACTAATAAAAATGTAATTGTTGTTGAGCATAAGCTGGGCTTAGTAAATATTAACGCAGGTATAGATCTGTCTAATATCCCAATTGATAATAATAGTGCTTTATTACTTCCTAAAGATCCATCAAAAAGTGCTGACGATCTACAGAAAAAATTATCAAAAATTTATAATAAAAATATTTCAATAGTTATTTCTGACTCAATGACTCGCCCATACAGATTTGGAGTTGTAAACTTTGCAATTGCAAGCAGTAATATAAATTGCTTACTCGATTTAAAGGGTGAAATTGATATGTATGGAAAAAAATTAAAAGGAACTGAAGTTGCAGTTGCAGATGAGCTTGCAGCATCGGCAGGTTTGTTAATGGGCCAAAGTGCTGAAATGCAGCCTGTAATATTAATTAAAGGTTATAAGCATTTCAATAATGAAATTAATGATGCAGCAACTTTGACTGTTAATAAGAGTGACGATCTATATAGATAATACAAATATGAAATTAAGTATAAACCTAAATAAAATTGCTTTACTTAGAAATGCAAGAGGTGAAAATTATCCTGACCTAGAAGATTTTGCAAATCAAGCTGTAGACTTGGGTGTTGATGGTCTTACTCTGCACCCAAGACCTGATCATAGACATGCTACAAGTAATGATGTTATTAAACTATCTAATATTGCAAAAAGTAGAGGTATTGAATTTAATATCGAAGGCAACCCATTTTCAAAACCTAATAAAGAATTTTTAGGTTTTTGTGAGTTGGTTGAGATTATTAATCCAGATCAAATTACACTTGTGCCGGATACTATAGATCAAATTACTTCAAATTATGGTTGGTCTGAAGGATCACATGATGAAGATCTTAAAAATATCATTGAATCTCTGAAACAAAAATCTAATGAGGCAAAAATAAGTTTATTTATTGATGATATTAGTGGTGTTGAATATGCCTCTAAAATGAATGCTGATTTAATTGAAATACATACAGGAAAATTTTCGAAAGCTATAGCTAATAATGATGAGTCTATTCTCACGGAAGTTAATACAATGATTGATAAAGCCTTAGATAATAATTTGTTAATTAATGCAGGCCATGACTTAAACCTAAATAACTTACATTATTTAGTTGAAATAGGTAACATTAATGAGGTGTCTATTGGTCATGCGATTATAATAGATGCTTTGTTATATGGTTTTGATGAAACAATTAAGAAATATTTGGACATAATAAGGAAATAACATGGATATTGAAGCAAAATTAAAAGAACAAATAAGTGAAAATAATATCTTAATATATATGAAAGGAACACCATATGAGCCAAGATGTGGTTTTTCAGCAAGAACTGTTCAGATATTAATAGAATGTGAATCTAAGTTCAGCTATGTAGATATTCTCGAAAATAATGATGCACGAGTTGCTTTACCAAAGGTCTCTGATTGGCCAACTTTCCCTCAAGTTTTTGTGAATGGTGAATTAATTGGTGGTGCTGACATTGTTGCTCAAATGCATGAATCTGGAGAACTTAAAAAGCTTTTAGATTCAGTTGAGTCTTAATTGTCATAATTGTTTACAATCGAGCAAAATACCTTTGCTGTAACCATAGTATCGTAAGCAGCTGAGTGAGCTTCATCATTATCATAATCAATTGAAAGTTTTTCACATACTCTTGCTAAAACAGTCTGTCCTGTTGCTAAAACTCCTAGTGAGACAGTATCGATAACAGAAAACTTATGAAATGGACTTTTCTTGATACCATTTCTTATCAGTGAAGCTTTAAGAAATGACATATCAAAATGAGCATTATGACCAACTAGTATCGCTCTTGAGCATTCATATTTATTCTTAGTCTGATTTATTATTTTAAATAGATCTTTTAATGCATCAGCTTCGTTAATACTATTTCTTAAAGGATGATCTAGCTTAATTTTTGTAAACTCAAGAGATTCTTTCTCAACTATAGATCCCTCAAATGGCTCAATGTGATGTCTAAATGTTTCTCCAGGAACAAAACTATTATCTTTATATTCAATTAAAGTTATGGCTATTTCTAAGATAGCATTTTTAGCTGGATCAAAACCACCGGTCTCAATATCTACTACTACAGGAAGATATTTTCTAAATCTATTTTTTAACACCAAGTTTTTCTTGTAGTTTTGAATTTGAAGTTGTGTAGCCAAATGGAACTCTTTCACCAGGATGAATTCTTTTATACGCTTCTTGAACGGCTAAAGTGGTTTCATGAAATCCTGATAAAATTAAATCCAATTTGCCTGGATAATCATTGATATCTCCTACTGCAAATATTCCATTTTTTGAAGTTTGGTAATTCTCTGTATTAACTTGAATCTTTTTATTATTTAAATCTATATCCCAATCTAATATTGGACCCAATTTCTTATTTAAACCAAAAAGAAAAATTAGTTCGTCAGCATCAAAAGACTCTATTTCATTAGTATCAAAATTTTTTAAAGTAATAGAATTCACCTTTTCCTCTCCTAAGATACTATCAATAAGATAAGGGGTTAGTAGATTTACCTTTTTCTCTTTAACCAACTTTCGCATTAATTCTTCTGTATGTTGAGCACCTCTAAATGCATCTCTTCGGTGAACTAATGATATTGATTTAGCAGTTTTTGATAATTCAACTGTCCAATCTAGTGCAGAGTCACCTCCACCAAAGATAAATACATCTTTATTAGTATACTTATCTACAGAACGAACAGCATATTCAACACCTTTATTAATATATTTATCAGGATCTACTATATTAGGAGGCCTCCGAGGTTCAAAAGAGCCAGCTCCTGCAGCAATAAAGATATTTTTGGAAATAAATTCTTTAGATTCTGTTGTTTTGACTTTCCAGAATTGATCACCATCTAAATCAATCTCTTCAACTAGATCAACTCTTTCTGAAAGATGTAATTCATAGCTAAATGGTTTTATTTGTTCTAGAAGGGCATCCACATGTTCCTGTGCTGTTTGGTATGGAACTCCTGGAATGTCATAGATTGGTTTTTCTGGATATAACTCAGCACATTGACCACCAGGTTTGTCTAGATTATCTATTAGGACACAATTTAATCCAAGAAGACCTGCTTCAAAAACTGTAAACAACCCCACAGGCCCTGCGCCTATTATTATTATATCTGTCTTGTTCATTATCTTACTTTCATTCCAGGTTCTGCACCTTCGTCAGGTGAAACTAAATAAATACCATTATCATTACTTGATGCCAAAACCATTCCCTCAGATACACCAAATTTCATTTTTCGAGGTTCTAGATTATTTACCAATACCACTAATCTATCTTTTAAGTCTTCTGGTTTATAGGCACTTTTAATACCTGCAAATACATTTCTAGTGCCTAATTCTCCAACATCAAGACTTAACTGTAATAATTTATCAGCATCCTCAATGTCACAAGCATCAACAATTCTTGCCACTCTAAGATCAACAGCACTAAATTGATCAATATTTATTATATTTGTATTATCCATATCTTCTTCCTCAGAAATTATTATTTTTTCAAGTCGATTAAGCAATGGTTTGTAAGTATTTATTTTTTTATTTAAATTCACATCGACATCATTTAAAGTAAATTTATTAAGATTAAGAAATTTAAATGCATTTTTAGTAATGTTCGGAATAACTGGATGTAAATAAATTGATAAAATTTTAAAAGCATTCAATGCTGTAGAACTAATATCTATAGCTTCATTGATATCCTTCTTCCATGGAGTCTCATCATTAATAAATTTATTAACATCGTCAGCGAGATCCATAATAATTCTAATAAGCTTTGAGTATTGCTTCGAATCATACAGGTCGACAATCTCATCTTTTTTATTTAATAATGAATCTAAGATATCTTGATTAATATTTTTAGATAATAGATTATTATTTTTTTTAATAAAAGAAGCAGATCTTGAAGCTATATTTAAATATTTTCCAACAATATCAGAATTTATTCTTTGAACATAATCTTCAAAGTTTAAATCAATATCCTCTACTTTATTGTTTAACTTAGCAGCGAAATAATATCTTAAAGTTTCTGGATTAATAACACTTACAAAATCTTTTGCTAGAATCCCAGTTCCCCTAGACTTAGACATTTTTTCTCCATTAATAGTTAAAAAACCATGGACATTAATACTATCTGGTAACTTATAATTTGCTGAACTTAAGAGGGCAGGCCAAAATAATCCATGAAAATAAGCAATATCTTTACCAATAAAGTGATGTATTTCATAGTCAGACTTTTGTGACCAAAGCTCATTCATATCAAGATTATTTTTTTTAGCCCAATTTGATATTGATGCTAAGTATCCAATTGGAGCATCAACCCAAACATAAAAATACTTTTCAACTTCATCGGGAATCATAAACCCAAAATATGGTGGATCTCTTGATATATCCCATTTCCTTAAATCATCATTTAACCACTCACTTAACTTATTTTTGACTGATTCTTGTAAATTAACTTTTTTAATAAAATCTTTTAGCATTTCACTTTTTTGAGGTAAATCAAAGAAAATGTGCTCAGTCTTTTTTTTGATAGGAGTTGTATTTGAAATAATTGATACAGGGTCTATAACATCCAGAACATTATAAGATGCTCCACAAACTCCGCAGTTATCTCCGTTTTGATGTTCCGCTCTGCACTTTGGACAAGTCCCAGATACAAATCTATCAGATAAAAACATTTTTTCATTCTCATCATAGAGCTGGTCTATATTCATTTTTGATATTAAGTTGTTTTCCTTCGCACATTTATAAATATATTCTGAGTATTCTTTATTTTCATCACTATGAGTTGAGTAAAAATTAGCAAACTGAATTCCATAAAGCTCATATGTTGATTTATGATCTTTAAATACTTCATCAATCAGTTCTTCTGGATCAACTCCTAATTCTTTTGCTTTTAACATTACTGGTGTTCCATGAGTATCATCAGCACAAAAAAAGTGACATATATTTCCATTATGATTTTGAAACCTTGTCCATATATCTGTCTGAACGGCCTCTAAAATATGACCAAGATGAAGAGGAGCATTAGCATATGGTAATGCCTGTGTTACAAGCATTTTTCTAATATTTTTTATAGGCGTGTTCATCTAATGATTGTATTATATGTGAAAATACTCGCTTATATGTCTATAAAAAAAATTATTGCTTTTGGATCAGCCAAAGGTGGAGTAGGAAAAAGCTCAATTACTGCTGCTGTTGCACTAAGCATGGCGAAAAAACATTCTATAGGTATTTTGGACGCAGATATCTACGGCCCCAATCAACATTTACTTTTTAATATAAAAGAAAAACTTGATCTTAATAATAGTCAAATCAAACCTATTAATAAAAAAAATATAAAAATTGTTTCTATGGGTAATATAATTTCGCCTAACGAGGCTGCTATATGGAGAGGACCAATGTTAAGCAGTTCAATAAAAAAAATTATTCAATCAACTAATTGGGGCAACTTAGATTATTTATTAATTGACATGCCTCCTGGGACTGGAGATGCTTATCTAACAATCTTTGAACAGTTTAATGTTGATCAATTTATTTTAGTTACACTAAATAATATGCTTGCTAATGCAGATGCATGCAAAACTATATCAATGCTTAAAAAACTTAAAGTTAATATTCTTGGTTATGTGTTGAATAATATTTTTCCAGTTGATTATATTGATAACAAAATTACAAAAACAAATGGTATTGAGCATATATCTTCATTTAATTTTGAAGAAGACATCTATAACTTTGACCTAGATATAGATCGCCCTATAGCTAATGAATTATCTGAGTATATATACAAAAATGTATAATAAATAATGGTTAAAATAATTTTGTTTATTGTTATATCAAGTTTTTTTAGTCTACATGCATCCGAAGTAAATGATCCTTTTGAAAAATTTAATCGAAAAACATTTGAATTTAATGAAAATCTTGATGAATTGGTTGTAAAGCCTGTTGCTGAGGTTTATTCGGAATTTCCAGTATTTATTAAAACTGGTGTTACAAACTTTTTTAATAATTTAGAAAATATTGAGACCTCTGTAAATCAAATGCTTCAAGGCAAACCAGGTAAATCTCTTAATGATTTGACAAGATTTATTATTAATACTTCTATTGGTATTGCTGGAATTTTTGATGTTGCATCAAGTATGGGTTTAGAAAGAAATGAAGAAGATTTTGGACAAACCCTTGCTGTGTGGGGAGTTGATGAAGGTCCATATATAATGCTTCCATTTCTTGGCCCGTCAACTCTTAGAGATACAATTAGTAGACCAATCTCATCATTTACATCTGTAATTTTTCATATGACAGATACTGATGTCAACATAGCTCTGAAATCAATAGATGCTCTCGAAACTAGAGAAAGACTTCTTGATGTTGAATCATTATTATCTGGAGATAAATATATTTTTGTAAAAGATGCTTACATGCAATCAATTAACTATGAGATTAGTGATGGTATTGATGTTGATGACACATTTGTTGATGATATGGATGATTTCTTAATTGACTAATAATTCTTCAAGATCTTTCTTATAACCATCAAGAGTGTTATTTTTTATTGCTTCTAATATTTTTATTCTAAAAGATTTTGCATTCTTATCACCTCTTGATAAGCCAAATAAGTGTTTCATCATTCGGCTAAGATTATGACCATTTTTAATTTGTCTTTCTACATACTCAAGATATATATTTAATATTTGTTTTTTTGATTTTGGTATAGATTGTGCATTATAAAAAATTGAATCTAAATCAGATAAAATAAATGGGTTATCATAAGCAGCTCTTCCTATCATGACTCCATCCACATGCATAAGATGATTTCGAGAGTCATCAATAGTTTTAATTCCCCCATTAATGATTATCTCAAGATCAGGAAAATCATTTTTTAGCCTATAAACATAGTCATATTTAAGAGGAGGAACATTTCTATTTTGACGTGGACTTAACCCTTTAAGAATTCCGTTCCTAGCATGAATTATAAAAGTATTAATCTCAGATTCTTTAACAATTGAAATAAAGTTGTATAAAAAATCATAAGATTCATTATCATCAATGCCAAGTCTACATTTAATAGAAACAGGAATTTTGACAGCTTTTTGCATATTAAAAAGACATTCTGAAACAAGTTCTGGTTCAAGCATTAAACATGCACCAAATCTGCCTTTTTGAACTCTATCTGAGGGGCATCCTACATTTAAATTAATTTCATCATAACCCTCTTGTTCAGAGCGCTTTGAGCATTCAATAAGATCGTTAACATTTGACCCACCAAGTTGAATTCCAACAGGGTGCTCTTCTTTATTGAATAATAATTGATCAAAACATTTTCCATGTATTAATGAACCAGTTGCAATCATCTCTGTATAGAGAAATATATTTTTTGAAATCAAACGTAGCAGATATCTATCATGCATATCTGTATATTGCATCATTGGAGCTACACAAAACTTGTGGTCAAGTTTTTTCTTCATTTTTATAGAAAAATATTAATCGAAATATAACCTACAATTGATAACACTATTGTATAAGGAAGTGCCATATAGACCATTCTAAAATATGACAAATTGATTAATGGAGCTAATGATGAAGTAAGAAGAAATAAAAATGCTGCTTGACCATTGGGCGTAGCAACACTTGGTATATTAGTACCGGTATTTATTGCAATTGCTAAGTTGTTAAACTGTTCAAGAGTAATAACATTAGAATCGTAAGCATTTTTAACTTCATTTATATAAATAGTCGCAACAAAAACATTATCACTTATAGCTGATAAAAAACCATTAGCAATAAAAAATAATGAGGGTTGCGATGAAGGATCTTGAGCAAGTACATAATTAATAACAGGTGAAAATAAATGTTGATCATGAATCACACTGACTATAGCAAAAAAGACTGCAAGAAGGGCTGTGAAAGGTAAAGCCTCATGAAATGCTTCACCAAGTTTATGTTCTTCTGTAATACCTTTAAATGCTGTCAATAATATTATTACCGTTAACCCAATAAGCCCAACTGCTGCAAGATGAAGGGCTAAGGCTATTACCAAAAATATTGCAACTAACATTTCAATTAATAGTTCAGCTTTATCAGCATCAGTAATATTTTCTTTTCTATAGATAGCATAATCATTAAAAACATCTCTTATATTTGGTGGGATTTGATTTCCAAATCCTGCAATAGAAAATTTTTCTATTAATAGGCATGTAATTAAGCCAGCTACAAATACAGGCATTGTTATAGGGGCCATTCTTAAGAAGAACTCTACAAATTCCCATCCTGCAATTGTGGCAATTAGTAAATTCTGTGGCTCACCAACAATAGTACATACTCCACCCAAAGCTGTTCCAACCGCTCCATGCATAACAAGATCTCTTAAAAAACCTTTGAAACTTTCAAGCTCGCTTAAATTAACACTGTTTATAGATGAATTATTATGATAATCATGATCATCATCCGTAAATGAATTTCCTGAAGCAACTGAGTGGTAGATCCTATAAAAACCAATTGTTACACCTATGAGAACTGCTGTTACAGTTAATGCATCTAAAAAGGCTGATAAAATTGCTGCAGAAAAACAAAATAAAAATGACAATAACATTTTTGATTTAACATTTAATAAAAGTCTTGTAAAAATTGTCAACATTAGATTTTTCATAAAGTAAATTCCAGCAACCATAAATACTAGTAAAAGAATAACTTCAAGATTATTTTCAATCTCATGAAATACAGATTTTGTGGAGGTTAAACCCATCGCTATAGCCTCTATAGCCAAAAGACCGCCAGGTTGAAGTGGATAGCAATTTAATGCTAATGCTAGAGTAAATATAAATTGAATTAAAAAGATCCAACCAATTATAAAATTGCCATTTAAGCCAATAGAATTTAACAAAATATATAAGATTGGGTTCATAATAAGAAAACCTATTATGATAGACTTGTACCAACCAGGAGCATCACCAAGAAACAGTTTTTGGATTTCATTTAACATAACTTTATTTTAACCAATTAATGCAATTTAAAAAATTTTTAGAAATAGACTTAAACGCCTCAAATCATATTATTTTATTTAAGAATAGTAAGATTATATATGATTCAGATTTAAAAACATTTCAATTAGATACCAAATTTTTAGATATAGATTACAAAAATATTAATTTTATAGGAATAGGAGAGTCGGATAAAAAAATATATTCAGCTGAAATTGAAAGTGATATTAAAGAAGTTAATATCGCTTATAAATCTTTAATAGAGCTTGATGTAAGAAATCTTTTAGCAGTCTCTTCAACTGAAGAAATTTTATTAATGGGAAGAGCAAATCAATTATTGCATTGGATCAAAAGCAATAAATATTCTGGCTACTCAGGTGAATTAAATAACTTTGATTCTAAAGAAGAGGTTTTATTTTGTCCAAGCACTTCATCAATGATATATCCATCAATTTCCCCATGTGTTCTTGCTATGATTATTAAAGGAGACGAGATATTGCTTGCAAGAAACGCTATGTTTCCAAAAGGCTTATATAGTGTATTAGCAGGGTTTATTGAAGTCTCTGAATCAGCTGAAGAAACTGTTAAACGAGAAGTTCTCGAGGAAGTTAATTTAGAAATAACTAATATTAAATATTTTGGAAGTCAACCATGGCCATTTCCATCTCAACTCATGCTTGGATATATATGTGATTATAAATCTGGAGAAATTCAAATTGATGAAAAAGAGATCGTAGAAGCTAATTGGTATAGATATGACAATCTGCCTTTAGTACCTCCAACATCAAGTTTATCTGGACAACTAATTAATTACTTTGTCGAGGATCGTTCTTAGCTCTTAAAGGTATATCCTTCTTTACTTTTTTCTTTTTGACTATCTCTTGAATTGGTGATTTTTTAACTCTAGGAGTGTCACTAGTTTTTCTTGAGTTTGTCTTAGCAACATTATTTTTATTTAAGTCTTTTTTTGGAGCTTGTTTCTTTTTATCTCCATGAGGCTTATTTTTTGTATTTTTTGATATTTTTTTACTTGCGTCAGTTTTTGGTTTAGTTGATTGCGAAGAATTTTTAGCATTGAAATTCTTTTTATTCGATCTCTGATTTGATTTATTTGGTCTAGGATTTTTTTTGTTAATATTTTTTCTTCTAGTAGCTTTTTTCTTAGGTTTTTCTTTTTCAATACCAGTAATAGTTTTAAGCCATTTTACTAATCCATCTTTTTTTTGCTTGGGCATTTTTGGTGGCTTTATTCCATCAACTACTGGTTTCATTCCAGTGGATTTATTATTAATATCTCTCCAACTAGTGTCAGGCTCAGGACTATTTGGTGTTAATTCATAAGAAGCGATATATTTGGAATCCGTTTTCTTTATTCTAATTACTTTATAATAAGGTCTTGCTTTATACGGATCTGCAATAACTACGATCTTAATATCATTGGTTTTTTCAATCATAGTAATATCATTTCTCTTTTCATTTAATAAGTAACTCGCTACATCGGAAGGGACAAATACTTGTATTTCGCCTGTATTTTCCTTAGCAGAATCTTCACTAACAATTCTTAAAATTGATTGGCCAAGTGATCTGGGGCCTCTTACAAGAACATGTTCAATATCATATGTTTCATTCAATGAAGGTCTTAATCTTTGTCGTGAAATTTCTAAGAGTCCAAATTTAGATATATTTGATAACTGTACTCTTGCTCTGTCTGAGTAAACTGCCTTTCTAAAGGCTGATTCAACTTTATTTTGATTGTCTTCATTTAACATGTCTATAAAGTCAATGACTACTAGGCCACCAACATCTCTAAGTCTTAGTTGTCTTGCAATTTCCTTAGCAGCCTCTAAATTTGTTTTATAAGCAGTCTCTTCAATATCTTTTCCTTTTGTTGATCTAGCAGAGTTAACGTCTATGGCAGTCATTGCCTCTGTTGGATCAATAACAATTGAGCCTCCTGATGTTAAAGATATTTCTCTTTGAAATGCTAATTCAATTTGTGATTCGATTTGATACCTATTAAATAATGGTATTTCTTCATCATAAAATTTTACTTTTTCAGCATGATCTGGAATAACTGCAGAAATAAACTCCTTAGCTTCATCATATATAGATTTATCATCAATTAAAATTTCTTCAATATCATCTTTAAAATAATCTCTTACCACTCTCACTATTAGTTTGTCGTCTTTAAAAATTAATGAAGGAGAGGTAATATTAGGAATCGAATTTTCGATCTCCTCCCATAACGCTAACAAATACGCTAAATCTAAGCTTAATTCTTCTTCAGATCTACCAAGTCCATTAGTTCTAACTATTGCACTCATATTTTCTGGAATATTTAATTTATCAAGAATATTCTTTATTTGATCTCTTTCTTCACCACCAATTCTTCTTGATATACCTCCAGATCTTGTAGAATTTGGAATAAGTACTAGAAATCTTCCTGCCAAACCGACTTGAGAGGTAAGAGCAGCTCCTTTTGTCCCTCTTTCTTCCTTTGTGACTTGAACAACAATTTCTTGTCCTTCTTCTAAGGTACAAATATATTTACCTTTTTTGTCTTTTTTGTAGTATTTATTTGATAAATCTTTTAATGGAAGAAAACCATGTCTTTCCGATCCAAAATTTACAAAAGCAGCATCTAAACTAGATTCAACCCTTGATACTGTTGCCTTGTAAATGCTACCTTTAAGAAGTGTTCTTTCTGGAGATTCTGTATCAAAGTCGTATAACTTTGCACCATCAACTAATGCAACGCGAAGCTCATCACCATAAGATGAGTTTATTAAAATTCTTTTCATAATTTCTCCCTATATTAGGAAGATAATTCAGCAGTACGCTTATTTAAGCTATTTATCAGTAAGTCTTACACTTTATGCTTACATGATGGACTCATTAATTGAGCCTTTCTATAAAACTGATGTATTTATCTTTCTTTATAATTTTTTCTAAAATAACTAAACTTATAGTTATTTGTACGTATATCCTATAGATTTGTCTTATGAGTGTCAAAAATTTAATCATAAATGAAGATAACAACAATAGAAGAGTTGATAATTATTTAATATCAATTCTTAAAAACGTACCAAAAAGTAAAATTTATAAAATAATACGAAGAGGCGAAGTAAGAATTAATTCCTCAAGAGTTAAAGCTAGCTACAAACTTAAAGCTGGAGATAAACTAAGAATTCCACCAAATATATATATAAATGAAAAAAATATTAAAAATATTAATCAAGATACCTTAGATCTTCATACAAACGACATCTTATTTGAGAATAGTAATTATCTAATTACAAATAAAAATGCAAATATTTCTGTTCATGGTGGCACTAAAAATAACATTGGCTTAATTGATATTTTTAGAAAAAAATTTAATAAAGACTTAGATCTTTGTCATAGGCTTGATAAAAATACGACCGGATGTCTTGTATTAGCAAAAAACAAGAAATCTGTATTACATTTCAACAAATTATTAAAAGATCAAAATATCACAAAAAAATATCATGCAATATTAAAAGGTCAGTTAAAACAAAATATCGAAGTAAATGAACCAATTTATAAAGATGATAAAAATAAAAAAAAATTAGCAATGACACAATTTAATATTATCGAAACTTTCAATGACTTAACATTAGTTGAAGTAATTATTTTTACTGGTAGAACTCATCAAATAAGAATTCACTCAAAGATGATAAATCATCCCATTTTATTTGATAGTAGGTATGGTGATCTTGATTTTAATAAAACTATTGAATTAAAGACTGTAAAAAATATTGCTCTTCATGCAAAAAATATAACTTTTAAAGACATGAATAATAAAAGAATATCAGCCGACAGCCCATATCCTGAATCTTTTATCCTATTATTGAATGAGTTGAATGTCTAAATTCTGTCATTATCATTTATAATTTGTTAGGATACGTTTTTTTAAGAGCAGATTATGGCAGTACAAAAGAGTAAAGTAACTAGATCAAGAAGAGGGCAAAGAAGATCCCATGATTCTTTGAAGCCTAAAACATTGTCTGTTGATCCTGTTTCTGGAGAAAAACATATACGACATCAGATGACAAAAGATGGTTTTTATAAAGGCCGTCTAATTAAAGATTTAAGAAAACCTATTAAAGAAGAGTCAGAAGAAGTAACATCATAATTATGCCTAGGCATATAAGTTTAATTTTTCCTGGTCAGGGGTCACAATCTATAGGAATGTTAGATGGTTTTTCATCTGAATTCATTAACAAACATTTAGTTGATATTAAAAGTGCAATAGGGTTCGACTTAATAAAAACAATCAGCAAAGGTCAACAAAAAAACATTGATCAAACCTCAATAACTCAACCAGCTATATTATTTACATCATTTCTATACTTTAAGATGATCACAGAGGTGCTTAAAGTTAAACCTAATGTCCTTTGTGGGCATTCTTTGGGTGAGTATTCTGCTTTAACATGTGCTAATTCAATACCAATTTTTAATGCCTTAAGATTAGTCCACAATAGAGGTCTTTTGATGGAAAGAGCAAGGAAGGGATCAATGTATGCTGTTCTTAATTTTGATTTAAAAAAAATTAAGCAAATATGCAAAGATGTTGAAAAAGAGACTGGTCTTATAGTTTCACCTGCAAACATAAATTCAAAAAATCAAATTGTGATTGCAGGAAATATCAAATCTACAAATATTGCTGTTAAAAGAATTAAAAGAGAGGGCGCCAAAAGAATAATTAAGTTGTCTGTAAGTGTCGCTTCTCATTGCAATTTAATGAAAAGACCAGCAAATTTTTTTATTAAAGACCTCAATAAAGCAAATTTAAAAATGCCAGATCTAGAAATTTTACATAATACAAATGCTAAGATATCTAAGAATATAAATACTTTAAAAAATAATCTTATTAATCAACTTATTAAACCAGTGAAGTGGATGAATACAATGGATAAAATAAAAGAATATAACGGAATTGTTATTGAATGTGGACCTGGTAATGTTTTGACTGGTATAGCAAGGTCAAACGGTATTAAAAATGTAATATCATCCTCAAGTCCAACATTTAAAAGTGATTTAAAAAACTTATTATGAAGGATAAAAAAGTATTTATTTCTGGAGCCTCAAGGGGAATTGGAAAATCGATTGCAGAACATTTTTTAATTAATAATTATATTGTTATAGGCACTTCAAGATCTGATAGTAATATTGATAAAGACTATAAAAATTATCATCATTTTTCTATAGACATTACTTCACGTATAGATATTAAAAATTTGCATCAGTCCTTGGAAAATGATGATTTGCTACCAGACATACTTATTAATAACGCAGGGATCACCGATGATAAACTTTTCCTTAAAATGTCAGATGAAAATTGGGACAATGTGATAAATACCAATCTAACAGGAACATTTAATCTAACTAAAGTATTTATTAAAAATATGATTAAAAAAAGGTATGGGAGAATTATAAATATATCATCTGTATCTGGACTAATGGGTAATCCAGGCCAAGTTAATTATTCATCATCAAAATCAGCTCTTAATGGTTTTACTAAATCTTTAGCAAAGGAATTAGGCTCTAGAAATATTACAGTCAATTCAGTTGCTCCTGGTTTTATAAGCACAGATATGACAACATTTTTAGATAATAATAAAAAAGATGAAATTATAAGAGATATTCCTTTAAAAAGATTTGGTAAAAGTGAGGATGTTTCTCAATTAGTTTATTTCTTAGCATCTGATAATTCATCTTATATAACTGGCCAAACTATCTCTGTAGATGGTGGATTATTAATGCATTAATATATGTGCAACTTTTATTGTTTAGTTGTAAAATAAATTTAAATTAATTGTAGGTACGGGAATATTATGAGCATTGAAGACAGAGTAAAAAAAATAGTAAGCGATCAATTAGGTAAATCATTAGATGAGATTCAAAATGATTCATCTTTTGTAGATGATTTAGGAGCAGACTCACTTGATACAGTTGAGCTAGTAATGGCACTTGAGGAAGAGTTTGATCTTGAAATTGCTGACGAAGATGCTGAAAAAATATCAACAGTTAATGAAGCTGTTGAGTACATTAATTCTAATTCTTAAATTTTAACTTTTTATTTTCAAACGTTATATAGGCGTTAAAATACGCCTATGAAACTCAAACTTTTATTTATATTCACTTTATTATCCTTTTCTTTTTATGCTCCATATATAGCATACCTAAATGATAATAATCATAATCTTACAGAAATAATTGTTGTCAAAAATGGTGATACGATCTCGGATACTCTCGATCAAATAAGCTCGAGAAATATTTTTCATTTTTTCTTTTTAAAAATATTTATAAAGTTTAATGATTTCATAAATTTTCAGAGTGGAGAGTACACGACCAAAGGTATTTCCATTAAAAAATTAATTACAAATATAGTAGATGGTTCTACAGTCACTCATAAATTAATAATTAAAGAGGGATCAACTATTTATGATTTAAACAAACTAATTAATAATTCTAAATTAATTAATGATTGTGAAATGCTTAGTTGTATTGAATCTAAATATGGTTTTAAAGAGGGAATTTTATACCCAGATACATATTTTTATAAAAATGGTATGTTAGCTTCTGAAATTTTATCTAAAAGCCATATAAGATTAATTAATTATTTAGAAAACAATATTGAAAAAAATATATATAACTTCAATGATGTTAAAAAAGTTTTAATATTAGCCTCTATTATCGAAAAAGAAGCTGGTAACGAAAAAGAAAAAAATGATATTGCCAGCGTTTTTTTAAAAAGATTAACAATAAATATGAAACTCCAGGCTGACCCTACAATAATCTATGGTTTATTACCAAATTTTGATGGCGATATTAAAAAATCTGATATTCTAGATAATAAAAATAAATTCAATACTTATATGATTCAAGGTCTACCGCCGTCACCAATTTCAATTTCATCCATTTCTTCAATAAATGCGGCATCGTTTTCCAAACCAGGAGAATATTTATTTTTTGTAGCTGATTCAAAAACATCTCATTATTTTTCAAAATCTTATGATGAGCATCTTAATAAAATTAAAGAATTAAGACTAGATCAATGAAATTAATATCATTTGAGGGAATAGAGGGAGTTGGAAAATCCACACAGATTGATTTATTAAAAAAATTTCTTATTAGTAAAAATTTTAATGTAGAAGTATATAGAGAACCTGGCGCAACAGATTTTGGTGAAAAAATAAGAGATATTCTTTTAAACTCAAATTCAAATATTTCAGATAATACTGAGCTTTTATTAATGTTTTCTTCAAGATCTGAATTAATTAATCATATAGCTAAAAGCAAAGCAGATTATATATTGTTGGATAGATATTACGATGCATCTATTGCTTACCAAGGATATGGTAGAGGCATCTCTCTAGAGATAATAAATAGTTTAATAAGTCTTATAAACTGTCCTGAGCCAGATAATACAATTTTATTAGATCTTAGTATTGAAGATAGTATCAAAAGAAAAATTAATGACAAAAAAGATAGAATTGAATCTTCTGGTATTAATTTTTTTGATAAAGTGAGAAACGGATATCTTAAATTGGCATCAGATCATCCAAAAAGATTTTTAGTGATCGATGCACTCTTAGATAAAGAACATATTCATAAACTAATTGTTGAAAAGATTAAATAAATGGAAATATCTAGTGTACCTTGGTTAAATAAAATATATGTAAACATCAACTATGATATTTTTCCTCATGGATTAATTATTTCTGGATCTAAGGGTATTGGAAAAAAGATATTAGCAAAAAAAATATCATTCGATCTACTTCAAAATAATGAAGAAATTGAAAAAGATTTAAACTTATTTGACAAAGGCAGTCACCCTGACTTTTTTCTTTTAGATAAAGACAAAATTTTGATAAACCACATAGCTTTTAGAGATGAAAAGTGGGATGAACAAATTGGTAAAAGAAATCTAAATGAGTTTATATCTAAAACTCCATCAATTTCCAATAATAAAGTAGCATTAATATTAAATGCTGAATCAATGAATAATTCCAGTCAAAATGCCTTATTAAAAACTCTTGAGGAGCCAGCATCCAAGTCTTTTATAATAATGACAGTAAATAGATCAAACTCACTTCAAAAAACTATTTATAGTAGATGTCAAAATATTACAATTCCTAATATACCTAAATCTGAAGTTGATGATTGGTTAATTACACAAGGAATTTCAGATATTAAATCAAATGATTTTCCAAGTTATATGACTCCATTCAGAATCTTAGACGATATAGGATCAGACAAGCAAAATGATTATAAGATCTTTGTTCAAAATATTTCCTCATTTATTTCAAATCATATAGATCAAAATAAGGCTTTAAAAAATATCTCAGATATGGACATAGATACCATTGAGAAATTTAATTACATAACTGAGCTTTTAAAAATTGTTCTTAAATCAAAGCTTTTATCTGAAAACTTAAGTGGTATTTATGAAATTTTCTATAATTCTAAATTCAATAACTTAAAGGTATCAAATCTTATAAATGAAATTAATGAAATAAAATATGACTATTTTAAGGTTCCTCAAATTAATGAGACTCATATTATGAATTATCTATTTAGTGAGCTTAAAAATACTATTAAGATATAGTTGTGCCACCATCTACAACAATTGTTTGTCCATTAATATAATTACCAGCTTCTGAGGCAAGCATTACTGCAACTCCAGCAATCTCATCTGGTATACCTATCCTTTGCATTGGTGTTGATGATAAAACAGATTTTAAAATTTCAGGATTCTCCCATAACGCTTTTGCAAAATCTGTTTTTATTAAGCCTGGTGCAATAGTGTTGGCTCTAATATTTTGATGCCCAAACTCTGTTGCAATATTTTTAACTATCATTACATCTGCAGCTTTTGAAATATTATATGCTCCAAGAATAGGACTACCTTTAATTGCAGCAATACTTGATATTATGATTACACATCCGTCTTTTTTTTCTATCATATCTGGTAACGCATAATTACAAAGTATTTGATTTGATCTAATATTGTTATTCATTACTTTATCGAATTTTTCTATCGGCATATCTAACATGGAACCCATGAATGGATTTGTAGCTGCATTACAAATAAGCACATTAATGGCTCCTATCTTTTCTTTACTTTCATCAATCAGTCTTTTCAATTGATTCTCATTACTAATATTACATTCAATGGGATATGCTAATTCTGATCCCACCTTTGCATTAATTTCGTCTGCTGTTTCAATACATTTATCAATTTTTCTACTTGAGATAATTACCTTTGCACCATGTAATGCACAGTGTTCTGCAATTGATTTACCTATCCCTCTTGAAGATCCTGTTATTAAAATTGATTTATTTTTAAGGTTAAATAATGACATTAATTGATTATAATAAATTATGTCAAAAAAAGTTGAAATTTATTCTAGGTCTAATTGCACATACTGTGAAATGGCTAAAAAATTCTTTGACTCCAAGGATATTGATTATGTAGTCTATGATACAGGCATATCAGAAATTTTTGATGAAATGATTAAAAGGAATCCAAGAGCAAGGACAGTTCCACAAATTTTTATAGATGATGATCTTGTGGGTGGTTATACTGATTTGATTGAAAAATATACGGATTAATTATATGGATAAATTTAATGATTTTTTAATTTTACTTGATGCTAATTTAAGTGGTTCATGGTGGTTTCCAGCTTTATTAATAGGTACAGGTATTTTTTTTACAATATATTTAGGATTTCCTCAATTTAAGTATTTTAGAAGTGCACTTAAAATTGTATCTGGTAAAACAAGAAATTCCGAAAGTGATGGAGAGACTACTGGTTTTCAAGCACTTACCACAGCTATGTCTGGAGCTGTAGGCACTGGAAACATTGGAGGTGTTGCATTAGCAATATGGACAGGCGGACCAGCAGCAATATTCTGGATGTGGATTACAGCAATTTTTGGCATGACTACAAAATATGTTGAAGTAACCTTAGGACATAAATACAGAACTACTCTTTCCGATGGATCTATATCTGGAGGTCCAATGTACTATATTGAAAAAGGTTTAAATATAAATTTAGCTGGAAAAAAATTACCTTCTAAGTGGATTGCAATACTTTTTGCATTTCTAATGATGATAACAGCCATTGGATCTGGGAACATGCCTCAAATTAATAACATAGCACTAGTTATGAATACTGAATTTGCGGTACCAAAACTATTTACTGGTTTATTTTTAGGTGGTTTATTATGGATTATCATTATTGGTGGAATTAAAAGAATAGCTTCAGTTGCGAGTAAAATTATTCCAATAATGGGACTGATATATTTTGGTGGAGCTTTGATTATATTAATTGAAAATTATCAAAATGTAATACCATCATTTAATGCTATTTTTGCTCAAGTATTTACAGGCTCAGCCGCTGTAGGTGGCTTCTTAGGAGCAAGTTTTGCAATGAGTTTAAAATATGGTGTTGCAAGAGGACTTTATTCAAATGAAGCTGGACAGGGATCATCTCCAATTGCTCATGCTTCATCTAAAAACAAATCAATTGATCAAGGAGTTGTGTCAATATTAGAACCATTTATAGATACACTTGTTGTCTGTAGTGTTACTGCATTAGTAATATTATCCAGTGGTGTATGGACTCAAAAATTCGATACAACTTTTTCTAAGACAGATATGATAATCCTTGAAGGTACATATAGTGACCAAAAAGATACTAACGGTAAATATCTCAATCCAGATCATGTTGAAGAGCTAAATAAATATGTTCAATCACTTGATTCAAATGTAAAAGAATTCTCTGGTTTATTAGAGGTTAATAATGGGATACTAGGTAATGACGATATTACAATAATTCATTCAAGATCAGTTGCTGAAGATGTATCAGTTCTTAACAACGGCAATTCTTATTCTGGAACCTTAAATGTATTGAATGGAAAAGTAACTGATCAAATAACTTTTAAAGGTAAATCATTGGTAAGTTCTGCTGAATTGACTGCAAAAGCATTTTCTCAAGGAATTTTAGGTCAATATGGAGGTAAATTAGTTGCTATTGCGCTGCTCTTATTTGCATTCTCTACTGCAATCACATGGTGTTACTACGGAGACAGATCTACTGCATATATTTTTGGTGAAAAAGGCGTTGTTTGGTATAGAAATTTTTATGTATTATGTTTTATTTTAGCTGCTGTAATTGACACAACTGTTGTTTGGAATATTGCATATGTTGTAGTTGCACTTGTTTCAATTCCTAATTTAATTGCGATGTTTGCACTTAGAAAAGAAATGAAATTATTGTCTGACAATTTCATTATTAACAAATAAACTTTACCAATTTAGTGTATTTTAATCGCTTAATTTGTATTCTTTTGTTTCTTTCATCTTGTAGTGGTGGAGGCAGTAATTCATCGTTTGATGAAACTTCATCAAATATTGCTCCACCTGTTTTTTCATACAGTCCACCATCAGGGACATCCAGGGACAATTGTGTTTCAAGATCTTCTTCAACAGATTGGCATGAAGATTTTAATGTTAGTCAGCTAAATCTTTCGACCTGGTCGTATGATGAAGGATGTAACGATAACGGTGGTGGTTGTAATGGAAATAACGAATATCAAAATTACAAATCAAATGATTTAGATAATTTATTCATTGAAGATGGCTTATTAAAAATACAACCTATTTTTGAGACAAATACTGGATCTGATAATGTTACTCAGAGTTACTCATCTGCAAAAATATTTACAAAAGATAAGTTAGCTTTTAGTTTTGGTTCAAGACTAACAGTTTGTTTTAAAGTTCCAGAAGGAACAGGATTGTGGCCAGCAATCTGGATGCTTCCATTCGATAATAGCCCTTGGCCTAGCGGTGGAGAGATAGATTTAATGGAAGCAAAAGGAAGATCATATACAGTTGATGGTTCTCCCGGTCAAGATAATATAATAGGCTCGGCTGTACATTTTGGAACGCAATGGCCAGATAATAAATATATTGCTGCTAATTTTTACTCATCAATTGAAAATACTTATCAAAAATATTTCCATTCAATCACATTAATCTTTCTAGAGAATGAAATAAGTTTTTATGTAAACAATGAGACTTCGCCCCATTTAAAAATAACACCGGATATATTTCCATTAAATCAATACACATATCCATTTAACAGAAATTATTATTTAATTTTAAATGTTGCTGTAGGTGGAAACTTTGATGGTGGAAGAGTGGAACCCACAGAAATTTGCAATAATCCTGAATGTTCAAATTTTGAAAACCCCGACGATAAAAGACTTTTAATTGATTGGATTGAATACGAAAGATTAAATTAAGGAGTCTTTTTTAATAAACATATTATCTCTAAGTGTTGTGTAGAGGGAAATTGATCATAAGCTTCTAAATCTATGATTTTAAACCTTTTGAGTTGTTCTATGTCCCTAAAAAATGAATTTGGATTACAAGATACGTAAATTATGTATGTAAACTTTTTAATAACCTCAATAAGGGATGAATTCATACCTGATCTTGGTGGATCAACAAGAACGTGTGAAAAATTAAAAGAATTGATATCTATATCATTCATTCGATTAAATTTTCTCCCATTAAGAAGCTCACTAACTTCTATATCTGACAACCTTGAAAAAGAAATATTATTTATCTTATTAAAATTAATTGATTCTTGAAGGCACCTTAACGAAGAACGATTATTTTCTGTAGCAAAGACTTTATTAAATTTTTTAGAAAGGGGTAATGTAAAAGTTCCAACACCACAATATAACTCCATTAAATCATTTTGGTCCTCAATCATTGAATTAACTTTAGATATCATTCTTTTTAAGAGATATGAATTAGGTTGATAAAAGGAATAATCTGTCTGCTTTAATGTTATTTTATGTTCTTCAATTCTGTCATAAAATTTTTTATCACTAGTCTTATATAATTCATTTTTAGCCCTTAAAATAATTTGAATACTTAATTCATTTGCTAATAAATTTATTTGTTGGATTAGTTTATCTGTTATTTGTTGATGATAAATTAAGGAGACCATCACATTACCAATATTATTAGATCTAAAATTAATTTGAAAAAGTTTTTGCTTAATAATATCGTTTGAATTTATTTCATCCAGTAGCACGGGCATAAGATTCGAAATATATTTGGTAGCTTTTAAAAAGCTAGATAAATAAACTTTTTTACTTTTATCGTGCATAACATAAAAATTATTTTTATATCCAAATTCACACCTTGATCTATAGCCTTCGTTAGGACTTAAGTTAATTAGTATTTTTTCTTTGTAATGTGAAGATGCAGCATTTATCAATTTATCAAATTTATTCATCACTAATTAATAAATAAATTTGTTATGGCAATAACGATACTGATAAAAACTATATTTAGTACTATAAATAACATTACTACTTTAAATAAAGATATATTTTTAAGATCATCAGAAAGTTGATTTTTTTTCCTAATTCCAAATAATGAACTTATAATTCTAGTTAACCACATATATAAATGAATGAAATAATTGAAATAACTAAATCTGCTGAAGAATATCTTTTTAAATTAATTAAAGATAAAAACGAAGTAGATTTATCCATAAGAATTTTTATTACTGATCCTGGCACTCCAAAAGCTGAAACATGCCTAGCATATTGTAATCCAGATGAAATCATAACCGATGATATTATAATAAATCTAGAATTGATAACTGTTTATGTTGAAAAACGAAGCTTACCATTTCTTAAAGACACAATTGTTAACTTTGATAAAGATAATTTTGGTGGTCAATTAACTATAAAGGCACCAAATGCAAGATTGCCAAATATTTCAAAAGACAGCTCAATTGAGGATAAGATCAATTATGTAATTTACAATGAAATAAACCCTATGCTTGAGTCCCATGGTGGAGATGTGAGCTTAATTGAGTTTAATGATAAAGGTATTGCAATTCTTCAGTTTGGCGGTGGATGTCAGGGTTGTGGAATGGTTGACCTTACTCTTAAGGAAGGAATTGAAAAATCTTTAGTTGAACAAATTCCTGAAGTTGTTGGTGTAAAAGATGTTACAGACCACACAATAGACGAAAATGCATATTATAAATAATTAAACCTTTGTAATATTCAGTAACACTCCAAAATATGGGTGATCAAACAAATAAGTCTCTGTATTAAATATTCTTCTTTGTTCATCTATATATATATTTAATTTTGTGGGATTATATTTTCTTTCAATTTCATCAAAGTCATTAATATTAATGTATTCATTAATATCTGGGTAAGTTAGATTTATTTCTAAATCATCTTTTTTTAAGATTTGGTTATTGGTGTTTTTATCTATTATTTTTGTTTCCATACTTTTTATATAATCCAAAGTAGATTTAGTGTTTGAATTTGTTTCACTAATTCCAAGAAATGATTTCATATCAACATGAAGAAATCTTTTTTGATAAAATCTTATAAAATAACCAAACTCTTTTACTTCATCTTGGTTGAATAAATAAACGCTATCCTCAGAAGTATTAATTCCTTGTAACCATGATATTGATTCAAGCAACACCAGCTCTTTATTTTTATCAATCTCATTCTTTATCTTATTAAGAGTTATAAGTTCATTAGATTTTCTAAACCAGTATTTTGGATTTTCTAGTTTATCTTTTTTATCAGTTATTATTTCAATATTATTACTTCTATTTACTGGATTTATATTTTTTAAAAGATTTGAAAAAAATGATGAGGTGTTATCGAAGTTTAACAGGGCTTTTTTATTTACATACAGATCTGGATCATAGAATTCAATTATATTTTGTTCAGGAATAGAAAGGTTTGTATTAAAAGATTCGTCTGTCGAAACATTTTTATATTTATATATAAGAAGTTCTATTTTGTATTGATTAAGGTCATCAGATATTGAATTTATTGAATAGAAACTAATAGATACATAAAAGATAAATTTATAATATTTCATTTAATAAATTATGTACTATTTTTCTTCTGTCAATCAACTCAAACTTATTATGCGTGTAAATTAATTTATTATCTTTAGATATTGAGCAATTTTGATCATTGTTTGTTAAATCAATTATTTTTTTAAATAATTTATTATTTATGTGTTTACTAAGAGATATTGTTGTTTTTTTCTCACTAGATTTTATTGACTCTATACCCGAACCATTAATCTTTAAGATAATGGTTTTGTTATCCAAAAGATTTTTTGTCTCTTGTGGCATTTTTCCACATCTATCATTAAGACTATTCTTTACTTTATTCAGCTCTTCGAGATTTGATGATTTATTAATTTTTCTGTAAATTTTAAGTCTCTCAACTGGAGAGGGAAGATAGGATTCATTAATATATGATGAATCATTAAAGTTAACTTCAATTTCAGATTCTTTTTTATTAGTGACAATATTTAAAGATTCTTTAAGCATTGATAAATATAAGCTTAGGCCAACACTATCAATATGACCGCTTTGTTTTTCACCTAACATCTCGCCACCACCTCGTATTTCTAAATCCTCCTGAGCAATAAAATACCCTTCACCCAAATTGGAGTATCTAACAACAGAATCAAGTCTATTTTTTGCTATTTTTGGAATTTCCATTGTTGGTATCATAAAGTAGCAATATCCTTGTTTTTCTGATCTTCCAACTCTCCCTCTTAGTTGATGTAACTGTGCAAGTCCAAAATTATATGAGTCAATTATTATCATTGTATTTGCATTTGAAATGTCCAAACCCATTTCAACAATTGTTGTACATATAAGCCCATCAACATTACCATTTCTAAAATCTAACATCACTTTTGATATATCTTTTTTATTTAATTTTCCATGACCAATTGAAATTTTAAAATCTGGCAACAATTCATTTATTTCTCTTTTTAATGCCTCCATTTTATTTATATTATTTTGGACAATAAAACATTGACCATTCCTATTCCTTTCTCTTATTAACGCCTCTTTAATTAACTGTTTTGTCTGAACTTTTAAAAATGATTTAACACTTACTCGATTAGAAGGCGGTGAATTAATAAATGAAAAATCTTTTAAGCCTGCAAATACCATGCTCATTGTTCTAGGTATGGGAGTTGCTGATAAATATAAAATGTGAATATTGGATTGTTTATCTTTTATGTAGTTTTTTTGTTTTATTCCAAATTTATGCTCTTCATCAACAATCAACAATCCTGTATTCTCAAAATTAATATTATTATTAAAAATAATATGTGTTGTTATAAGAATATCTACTTTCTTATTATTAAACTCTGTAATAGTTTTATCATTTAACTTTTTACCTTCGTTCCTATTTATTTTATTTATTATTACTGGATGTTTTGCAAACCTATCTTTAAAGGTTATAAAGTGTTGCTCACATAGTATAGTGCTTGGAGTAATAATTATTACTTGTTTGCCTGAAAACACTGATATATATGATGCCTGCATTGCCACTTCAGTTTTACCAAATCCAACATCTCCACATAGCACTCTATTCATTGGCTTTAACAAACTCAAATCATGTCTAATTTGGTTGAACGAATTAGTTTGATCAATGGTCTCAGTATATGGAAAATCATCTTTAAAAATATTTAAATTTTTATCATCAACCTTTAAAACAAAAGAATTTGATTTATTTCTTCTTGATTCAATATCAAGTATTTCAGCTGCATGATCAATTGATCTTTCAAAAGCTTTTCGTTTCTTAGTTTTCCATTTTGTTGATGATAGTGAATCTAATTTAATGCTCTGATTTAAATCGTTTTTATGATAACCAGATAATTTATTTACATTTCTTAGAGGTACATAAAGATTTTCATTTTTATCATACTTTATTTTTAAATATTCATTTTCTATTGTATTAGTTGTAACGATTTCGAGACCATAAAACAAGCCTAGTCCATAATCTTCATGT
>CABXXT010000003.1 GCA_902516285.1 uncultured SAR86 cluster bacterium | reverse complement strand
TATCTGAATTACTATTATTCTCTGCATTAGCTATAGCTGATTCGAGTAATTTTTTTATTACTGAGGAGCCTTTTTGCTTATCATAAATAAGAAAATCCATAGCTTGGTCAACTCTTTTACCTCTAATTTGATTAGCAACAAGCGCAGCTTTTTGTGGAGATAGCCTTGTTCCTTTTAAATATGCTCTTGTATCCATTATTGAGCCTTCCTATCACCTGAGTGAAGCTTAAATGTTCTTGTAATAGCAAATTCTCCTAACTTATGACCAACCATGTCTTCGTTAATAAACACAGGTATGTGTTGTCTTCCGTTATGAACTGAAATTGTTAATCCAACCATCGATGGAATTACCATAGATCTTCTAGACCAAGTTTTAATTGGTTTCTTATCATTACTAGCATTAGCAGCATCAACTTTTTTTGTTAAAGATAAATCTACGAATGGTCCTTTTTTTAATGATCTAGGCATTTACTTTTTACCTCTTCTTCTAATTATTAACTCATTGGTTCTTTGATTTTTCCTTGTTTTATATCCTTTGGTCGGAACACCCCATGGTGTAGAAGGATGCCTTCCACCTGATGTTCTTCCTTCACCACCTCCATGTGGATGGTCTACTGGATTCATAGCTACTCCTCTAACAGTTGGTCTTACACCTCTCCATCTTTTTGCACCAGCTTTACCTAAAGATTTGAGATTGCTTTCTTGATTAGAAACAACTCCTAAGGTTGCTCTGCATTCCCACAGTACTTTTCTAGTCTCACCAGACTGCAGTCTCAAAGTTGCATAAATACCCTCTTTAGCAATCAGTCTTGCAGATGTTCCAGCACTTCTTGCGATCTGTGCTCCTTTCATAGGTTTTAATTCAACACAATGAACATTTGTACCTAAAGGTATATCTTTAAGTTTCATTGAATTACCTACTTTAATCTCACAGTTTTCTGAAGAAATCAATTCGTCACCAACCTTAACTTTGGATGGAGCAATAATGTAGCTTTTTTCACCATCTTTATACTTAAGAAGTGCTATGTGGGCAGACCTATTTGGGTCATACTCAATTCTCTCTATAACAGCAGGTATATCAAATTTATTTCTCTTGAAGTCAATTATTCTATAGTTTTTTTTATGTCCTCCACCTTGGTGCCTTACTGTAATTCTTCCATTATTATTTCTTCCACCTTTTTTATTTTTTGATTCAGTCAAAGATTTAAGGGGTCTCCCCTTGTAAAGGTCAGACTTTATAGAGATAACTCCTCTTCTTCCTGGGCTTGTTGGTTTTGCCTTTAAGATTGTCATTAGTTAATGCCCTCAAACTGGATATCAGAATCTTTACTAATAGAAACAAAAGCTTTTTTATAATTTGATTTTTTGTATACACCAAATCTATTTCTTTTATTTTTACCCTTTACAATTGAGGTTGTTACTTTTAAGACCTTGACCTTAAAAAGCTTTTCAACTGCCATTTTAATTTCTCTTTTAGTCGAATCTAAATCAACTTTAAAAACTATCTGTTTTAGACTTTCACTTAAGATAGCTGTTTGCTCAGTTATTATTGGTGATTTTATTAAAGTGAATAGCTTTTCTTTATCCATTTATCCACTCCTCTATATGCTTAAGCGCCTTACTTGTTACAGCAACCTTTTGAGGTTTAAGTAAATTCACTGGATTTATTTCCCTGTAAGTTATTACATCAACGTTTGGTATATTTCTTGCAGACAAATATAAGTTCGTGTCTAGCTCTTCAGTAATGATTAAAACTTTACTAAGTGAAAATTGATTTAAAAAGTTAGCTATATCTTTTGTTTTAGGCTTACTTAAAACAGGCTTCTCAATTGCGACCAATCTATTTTGTCTTACAAGCTCGGAAAATATAGATTTAATCGCAGCTCTATACATTTTTTTGTTAATCTTTTTATTGAAATTTTTTGGTCTTGAAGCAAAGGTAACTCCCCCACCTCGCCACAATGGACTTCTGATTGTTCCTGCTCTAGCTCTTCCAGTTCCTTTTTGCCTATATGGTTTCTTACCACCTCCGCGTACTTCTGATCTATTTTTTTGTTTAGAGCTTCCTTGTCTAGAAACTGCCATAAAACTTACTAATGCTTGATGAATTAGCGATTCATTAAACTCTTTGCTAAATACTTCATTTGAAATTGAAATATCCTTTGTATTGGTGTTTGATAAGAATTCTATTTTCATTATTTTTTAACAGATGGTTTAATTTGAATCTGTGAACCATTAAATCCTGGAACAGAGCCCTTTATATAAATTACATTATTTTCAACATCTATTTCTACGATTTTTAAATTCTGAACTGTTTTTTTGACATTTCCCATTTGACCAGACATTTTTTTACCCTTCCACACTCTGCCTGGAGTTTGGCATTGACCAATTGAACCATGTGCTCTATGAGAAAGAGAATTACCGTGAGTAGCATCTTGCATTGAAAAATTATGCCTTTTTATGACACCAGCATATCCTTTACCTTTTGATGTTCCTGAAATATCTACATACTGACCTACCTCAAAAATATCGGCGGTGATATGATTTCCAATTTCAAAAGAAGATTCGTTTTGATTAGCAATCCTAAATTCAGCTAATGACCCTGGTGTGATATTAATTTTTTTAAAGAATTCTATTTGTGATTTATTAAGATTATTAGATTTTTCTGTTTTAGATAGTTGAATAGCGTCATAACCATTCTTTTCTTTTGTTTTAATTCCAGAAATAAAATTTCCGCAAACTGAAACTGCGGTAACAGGCACTGATTCACCGTCTTCAAGAAAAAGACGTGACATACCAGATTTTTTACCTATTAAGCCTATGCTCAATTTAATCTCCTTTTACGGGGCTATAAACCCTCTATGGCCGCATTTGCGTTAAAATTATTGCCCTAAGCTTATTTGAACATCTACCCCTGAGGATAGATCAAGTTTCATTAAAGCATCAACTGTTTTATCAGTTGGTTTGACAATGTCCATTAATCTTTTATAAGTAACAATTTCATATTGATCTCTTGCATCTTTATCTTTATGCGGAGATATCAAAATAGTTGTTCTCTCTTTCTTAACTGGTAAAGGTATTGGCCCGTTTATTACGGCGCCTGTTTTTTTTACAGTTTCAACAATTAACTTTGCTGAAGCATCAATTAATCTGTAGTCAAAAGCTTTTAACCTTATTCTGATTGATTGATTATCCATATACCTATTTTTACCTATTAAAAAACTCTAATTTTTACACTCTAAAATTCTTAAAATGTGGCGTATTCTAAGCTTCTTAAAGCATTAATGTCAACTTTATATTGTAGTTTTACGGATATTGTTTTTTATGAAGTTTTTAGCTCTTCTGCAATATTCTTTGGAACTTCACCATATTTTGTAAACTCCATTGTAAAAGTAGCTCTGCCTTGGGTCTGAGATCTTAAATCAGTTGCATAACCAAACATTTCAGCCAAAGGAACTTCTGAGGAAACTTCTTTACCTGAAGTAATATCTTCCATTCCCAAAATTATGCCTCTTCTTCTATTTAGGTCTCCAACAACATCGCCCATGTGCTCTTCAGGGGTTACAACAACAACTTTCATGACTGGTTCAAGTAAAGCTGGTTTAGCTTTATTTGCACCATCTTTTAATGCCATAGATCCAGCAATTTTAAATGCCATTTCGTTAGAATCTACATCATGAAACGAACCATCATAAAGAGTAGCTCTTAAAGCAAGCAAAGGATAACCAGCAATTACACCATTTTGCATTTGTTCTTGAATACCTTTATTCACTGCAGGGATATACTCTTTAGGTATTACTCCACCAACAATTTTATCAACAAACTCATATTCATCATCAAGTCCTAATGGTTCTAGCTTGAGCCAAACGTGTCCATATTGGCCCTTTCCACCACTTTGTCTTACAAATTTACCTTCAACTTCTATTTCTTCCTTGATGGTTTCTCTGTATGCAACTTGAGGTTTTCCTATATTTGCTTCAACTGAAAATTCTCTTCTCATTCTGTCAACTAAAACATCTAGATGGAGTTCACCCATACCAGAAATGATTGTTTGCCCAGACTCTTCATCACTTGTCACTCTAAATGAAGGATCCTCCTGAGCTAACTTACCAAGAGCTAAAGACATTTTTTCTTGGTCTTGTTTTGATTTTGGCTCTACCGCAACAGAAATAACAGGTTCAGGAAAATCCATCCTTTCAAGTACTATAGGTTTGTTAGAATCAGATAAAGTATCACCAGTTGTTATATCTTTTAAGCCAATACAAGCTGCTATATCTCCTGCTCTAACTTCCTTGATTTCCTCTCTGTTGTTTGAATGCATTTGAACCATTCTACCTACTCTCTCTTTTTTTGAACGGGTAGTATTCATAACACCATCACCTACACTTAAAACACCAGAGTAAACTCTTATAAAAGTAAGAGTTCCAACAAATGGATCTGTTGCTATTTTAAAAGCCAGCGCAGAAAACGGTTCTTCATCAGACGATGATCTTGTATCAGGTGTCTCTTCTTCTTCGCTATTGTTAGGAATTACACCTTCGATGGCTTTAACTTCATCAGGAGCTGGTAAAAAATCAATTACAGCATCAAGCACAGCTTGAACACCCTTATTTTTAAAAGCCGAACCACAAAGAGCAAGAATAATTTCATTGTCTAATGATCGTATTCTAAGACCCTCTTTAATTTGATCTGCAGTTAGCTCACCAGATTCGAGATATGCGTCCATTAATTCTTCATTCGCTTCAGCTGCAGCCTCCAACATTTCTTCTCGCAACTTACTACATTTTTCAAGAATATCATCAGGAATCTCTGCAGAGTCGAAAGTTAGACCTTGATCATCCTCATTCCAGTATATTGCACGCATCTTAATAAGATCTACAACACCTTTAAAATCATCTTCAGTTCCAATATTGTATTGGATAGGTACAACATTTGCCTGAAGTCTATCTTTAATTTGTTCAACTACCTTTTCAAAATTTGCACCAGCTCTATCCATTTTATTAACAAAAACAATTCTTGGAACTTCATAGCGATTTGCCTGCCTCCATACTGTTTCAGATTGAGGTTCAACACCTGATGTACCACAAAATACTACAACTGCACCATCAAGAACTCTCAGAGAACGTTCAACCTCAATTGTAAAATCGACGTGCCCAGGTGTATCTATTATATTAATTCTATGTTGAGGGAATTGTTGCTCCATGCCACTCCAGAAACATGTAGTAGCAGCTGATGTAATTGTAATACCTCTTTCCTGCTCCTGTTCCATCCAATCCATCACAGCAGCACCATCATGTACTTCTCCAATTTTATGAGATAGGCCAGTGTAAAATAGTACTCTTTCGGTAGTCGTTGTTTTGCCAGCATCAACATGTGCACAAATGCCAACATTTCTATACTTATTTAAAACGGTATCTCTAGCCATAATTTATACTTAATTTTTATTTAGAATCTAAAGTGTGAAAATGCTTTATTTGCTTCAGCCATTTTATGAACATCTTCTCTTTTTCTGTATGCAGAGCCTTTCTTCTGTGATGCATCTTGTAATTCACCAGCTAATCTTAAATCCATCGACTTCTCATTACGTTTTCTTGCAGCCTCCACAATCCATCTCATTGCTAATGCTTGTCTTCTAGATGGTCTTATCTCTACAGGAACTTGATAATTTGCTCCTCCAACTCGTCTTGATTTTACTTCAACAACAGGACTTACTTCTTCAAGAGCTTTTGTAAATATTTCTAGAGGATCATCTTTAGAAGTCTTAGTAATTTGGTCAAATGCCCCATAAACTATTTTTTCTGCAACAGATTTTTTGCCATCCTTCATAAGATTATTCATGAATTTTGCTAAGACAACGTCTTTATACTTTGGATCAGGTAAGACTTTCCTTTTTTCCGGACTTCTTCTTCTTGGCATAGTTATTTACCTTTTTTTGCCCCATATTTTGAACGTCTTTGTTTTCTATTTGCAACACCGGACGTGTCTAAAGTTCCTCTTACAGTGTGATATCTAACACCAGGTAGATCTTTTACCCTTCCACCTCTTATAAGAACAAGTGAATGTTCTTGTAAATTATGTCCTTCTCCTCCAATATAAGATGTAACTTCAAAACCACTTGTTAATCTTACTCTGCAAACTTTTCTTAAAGCTGAATTAGGTTTCTTTGGTGTTGTTGTGTATACACGTGTGCAAACACCTCTTCTTTGAGGACATGCTTTAAGAGCAGGTACATCTGTCTTTTTAACCTTTGGTTTCCGAGTTTTTTTAATTAATTGATTTACTGTTGCCATAATATTTTATATATAGGGCGCGATTTTATATAGGTCATTAGTAATGGTCAACATTATTCTTCATCATTTTCTTGAAGTTCTTGTCTAAGTGCAGCTTCTATATCATCATCAGACAGTAATTGTTCCTCAAAGTCACCCTGAGCTTTGCTTCTCAGCCTATCATGAAACTCCATTCCAGTTCCGGCAGGAATTAGTCTTCCAACAACAACATTTTCTTTTAAGCCTCTTAAATGATCTTTTTTTCCAGTAACGGCTGCCTCAGTAAGGACTCTAGTAGTCTCTTGGAAAGACGCTGCGGAAATAAATGAATCAGTTGCAAGAGATGCCTTTGTTATTCCAAGTAAAACTCTTTCGAATGAAGCTGGGGTTTTTCCATCAGACTCAACTTTGGCATTTTCTTCCATCAGCTCAGAGTAACTAACCTGATCACCTTGAATAAACTTAGTATCTCCTCCATGAATCACTAATGCCTTTCTCAGCATTTGCCTTAATATGGTTTCAATATGTTTATCGTTTATTGAAACACCTTGGAGCCTGTAGACGTCTTGAATTTCATTTACAATAAAATTGGTAAGATCAGGGATTCCTTTTAATCTCAAAATATCGTGTGGGCTTAGCGGCCCTTCAGATATGACATCTCCTTTACTTACTTTTTCTCCTTCAAAAACATTTAAAGTCCTATGTTTGGGAATCAGCATTTCAATATTATCAGATTTTTTTGAAGCTCCTTCTGGAGTTATGACCAATCTCACCTTACCTTTAGTTTCTTTACCAAAAGAAATAATTCCTGATTCTTCAGATAAAACTGCTGCATCTTTTGGTTTCCTTGCTTCAAATAAATCAGCAACTCTTGGAAGTCCACCAGTGATGTCCTTGGTTTTTGAAGCGACTAAAGGCATTCTTGTTATAACTTCACCAGCACTTATTTTTTGTCCATTAGATAAATTTACAAGCCCTCCAGCAGGTAGCGGATAAATTGCAGGTTGCTTAAAATCGCCTATTAAGACCGGGCTTCCTTTAGAATCTACTATTTCAATTGTAGGAACTTGATCTCTACCAGCAGAGGGTCTATCAGCTACTTCAATAATTTCAATACTTGACATTCCAGTAAGTTCATCTGTTTTTTCTCTTACAGTTACTCCATCATCAATATCAATAAATTTTACTTTCCCTGATGTTTCAGAAACTATTGGTCTAGTGTACGGATCCCAAGACGCTACTTGTGTTCCTTCTCCTACATTTGCATTATTTCCTACTTGAAGAGTAGCTCCATAAGGTACTTTATATTGCTCAACTATTTTTCCAGAGGAATCTGTTAAAAAGCATAGCGCATTTCTAGAAACAACTACCTCTAATTTATCTTTATTGGTAACTGTCTTGATATCTTCAGAGAAATTAATAATTCCTTCATTTTTATTATATATAGCATTGTCTTCGGATGAGCTTGAGGCCGCTCCACCAATGTGGAAAGTTCTCATTGTTAATTGAGTTCCAGGCTCACCAATAGATTGAGCAGCAACCACTCCAACTGCTTCTCCTCTATGAACTAGATGGCCTCTTGCCAAATCTCTTCCATAACACATTGAACAAACTCCAATTGAAGCTTCGCAAGTCATTGGAGATCTAATTTTTAAACTTGAGATATTCAAATCTTTAATGATCTGAAGCGCATCTTCATCAAGCATTGTGTTTGTTGGAAATAGCTCTTTTCCATCATTATCAAAAATTGGCTCAGCAATTACTCTACCAAGTATTCTGTCTGTGAGAGCTTGAATAATTTCACCTCCATCAATTATTGATGTCACTACAATTGATTCTTTAGTTCCACAGTCTTCAATATTAATAACAGAATCCATTGATACATCACAAAGCCTTCTTGTTAAGTATCCTGAATTTGCAGTTTTTAAAGCTGTATCTGCTAGTCCTTTTCTAGCGCCGTGAGTAGAAATAAAATATTGAAGCACGGATAAACCTTCTCTAAAGTTTGCAGTAATTGGTGTTTCAATGATTGATCCATCTGGTTTTGACATTAATCCCCGCATTCCAGAAAGCTGTCTTATTTGAGCAGGTGAGCCCCTTGCTCCAGAGTCAGCATATATGTATACAGAGTTAAAGGATGATTGTTTAACATTATCTCCTTGAGGTGTTTTCACATCTTCAGAACTTATCTTCTCCATCATTGCTTTGGCAACTTGTTCATTTGCTCTTGACCATATGTCAATAACTTTATTGTATCTTTCGCCTCTAGTAACCAAGCCTGAGTCGAATTGTTTTTCAATTGCTTTAACCTCTTTTTCAGATGCATCAATTATCTTAGCTTTTTCATCAGGTATAACAAAATCATTTACGCCGATAGAAGATCCTGATCTTGTTGAAAAGTCAAACCCTAAATACATTAATTGATCGGCAAAAATTACTGTCTTTTTTAATCCTGCCTTTCGATAAGAAAGATCAACAAGTTTTGAGACAAGTTTCTTATTTAGGACATTATTAATATTTTTGAAGCCTACTTCTATTGGAGTAATTCTCCAAATTAATGTTCTTCCAACAGTTGTATCTTCAATAGAACTATTGCCATCTTTATCATTGATTCTTACTTTTATAGAAGAATGAATTTTAAGACTTTCAGTCTCATAAGCTCTTAAAACTTCATCCGGATTACTAAATACTCTATCTGTTTTTGGTGCGTTAGCATTATCTCTAGTCATATAATACAAACCAAGAACTACATCTTGTGTTGGATTAATAATTGGAGATCCATCGGCTGGTGATAGTATATTGTTCGTCGACATCATTAATGCTCTTGCCTCTAATTGAGCTTCAAGTGTTAAAGGAACATGAACTGCCATTTGATCACCATCAAAGTCTGCATTAAATGCAACACAAACTAATGGATGTAGTTGGATAGCCTTTCCTTCTATTAGCTTTGGTTCAAAAGCTTGAAGCCCAAGCCTATGAAGTGTAGGTGCTCTGTTTAACAAAACTGGATGTTCTCTGATTACCTCTTCAAGAACCTCCCAGACCTCAGGTGTTTCTCTTTCAACAAGTTTTTTTGCAGCCTTTATAGTTGTTGCTAATTCTCTGTTTTCTAATTTTCCATAAACAAATGGCTTAAATAACTCTAATGCCATTTTCTTTGGTAAGCCGCATTGATGAAGTTTTAAATTTGGTCCAGATACAATTACAGATCTACCAGAGTAGTCAACTCTCTTACCAAGAAGATTTTGTCTAAATCTTCCGCCTTTTCCCTTAATCATATCAGCAAGTGATTTTAGAGGTCTCTTATTAGTGCCCGTTATAACTCTTCCTCTTCTTCCATTATCTAGAAGCGCATCCACAGATTCTTGTAACATTCTTTTTTCGTTTCTAACAATAATTTCAGGAGCATTTAGTTCAAGAAGTCTTTTTAATCTATTATTTCTATTAATTACTCTTCTATATAAATCATTTAAGTCAGATGTTGCAAAACGTCCACCTTCTAAGGGAACTAGTGGCCTTAGATCAGGAGGTAAAACTGGAAGAACGTTCATAATCATCCATTCTGGTTTGTTACCAGAATCTTTAAAAGCTTCGAGAAGTTTTAATCTCTTTGATAACTTTTTTAGTTTAGTTTCAGAATTCGTCTGAGGAATCTCTTCTCTTATTTCTCTTATTTCATCTTCAATATCTAACTCTTCTAATAGAACTTGGACTGCTTCAGCTCCCATTCCAGCAGAAAACTCGTCACCAAATTCTTCATATTTTTCAACCCACTCTTCTTCAGTAAGAATCTGACCTTTTTCAAGAACAGTTAAACCGGGATCTGTAACAATATAGCTTTCAAAATATAGAACTCTTTCAATTTCTCTTAATGTTACATTTAGTAAAAGACCGATCCTTGAAGGGAGTGATTTAAGAAACCATATGTGCGCTACTGGTGCAGCTAAATCAATATGCCCCATTCTTTCTCTTCTTACTTTAGCTAAAGTAACTTCAACACCACATTTTTCACAAACAACTCCACGATGCTTCATTCTTTTGTATTTTCCACAAATACATTCATAATCTTTTACAGGACCAAATATTTTTGCACAAAATAAACCATCTCTTTCAGGCTTAAATGTCCTATAGTTGATTGTTTCTGGTTTTTTAACTTCTCCAAAAGACCAAGATTTAATCACTTGAGGTGAAGCTAAACCTGCTGAAATAGTTGTAAAATCTTCCTGACCAGTTTTTAATGAATTTAATAAATCTTTCAAGTTTTATCTCCTAATTTTCTAAATCTAAATCAATATTAATGCCTAAAGATTTAATTTCTTTGCTAAGAACATTAAATGATTCAGGAACGTTTGCATCCATTTCATAACTACCATCAACAATGTTTTTATACATTTTTGTTCTTCCAGAAACATCATCCGACTTAACAGTGAGCATCTCTTGTAGCGTGTAAGATGCTCCATATGCTTCTAGCGCCCATACTTCCATTTCTCCAAATCTTTGACCACCGAACTGAGCTTTACCTCCCAATGGCTGCTGGGTAACCAAGCTATAGGATCCTGTAGATCTCGCATGCATTTTATCGTCAACAAGATGATTGAGTTTTATAATATACATATATCCTACTGTGACAGGGCTATCAAATTTAGTACCTGTTCTTCCATCATATAAAGCAATTTGTCCAGATTCTGGAATATCAGCCAGTTTAAGTAAATCTTTAATTTCGCTTTCTTTTGCTCCATCAAAAACAGGAGTTGCAATAGGAAGACCATTTCTTAGGTTTTTTGCAAGCTCAATAATCTCAGCATTACTAAACGAATTAATATCTTCTTTATTTGTAGCATTTTTGTTGTATAGGTTGTCTAAGTATGTCTTGAGTTCAGCTGGTTTAGCATTTTCTTTAATCATAGAATCAATTTTTTTACCAATTCCCATTGCAGCGGAACCCATATGAGTTTCAAGAATCTGTCCAACATTCATTCTTGAGGGAACTCCAAGTGGATTTAAAACAATATCAATTGGATTTCCTTGATCATCATATGGCATATCTTCAACTGGCATAATTTCAGATATCACGCCTTTATTTCCGTGTCTGCCTGCCATTTTATCACCAGGTTGTATTCGTCTCTTAATAGCAAGATACACTTTTACAATTTTAATAACTCCAGGTGCTAAATCATGACCTCTTATTATTTTTTCCTTTTTTTCCTCATATCTAGATTTAATATCTTTAATATATTGTTTGTATGCGGTTTCAGTATCTTCAATAGTTTTATTTGCAGCTTCTTTATCAGTTCTAATTGAGAAAATATCATTGATGTTAAGTTCACTTAACTTATCAGTGGTTAATAGCTCGCCTTTCTTTATACCATTTCCTTTTAATGCTTTTTTTGATTTAAGAAGTTCTGACAATCTAGCTTTTGTAGCATTTTCTACAACCGAAGCTTCATCATCTGCATCCTTTTTGGATTGATCTAAATGATCCTGTTCAATTGCTAAAGTTCTTTCATCTTTGTCAACACCATCTCTTGTGAAAACCTCGACTCCGATAACAGTTCCTTTTGAGCTGGATCTTTGTGATGTATCCTTAACATCAGAAGCTTTCTCTCCAAATATAGCTCTTAACAATTTCTCTTCAGGTGAAAGTTGTGTTTCGCCTTTGGGTGTGATTTTTCCAACTAAAATATCTCCTGGCTCAACTTCAGCTCCAACATAAACGATCCCACAATCATCAAGTTTGTTTAACGACCCTTCTCCAACGTTTGGAATATCAGCAGTAATTTCTTCAGAACCAAGTTTAGTGTCTCTTGCAATAGATACTATTTCTTGAATATGAATTGAAGTAAATCTGTCTTCTCTTGCAACTTTTTCTGATATCAAAATAGAGTCCTCAAAGTTGTAACCGTTCCAAGGCATAAAAGCAATTCTTATGTTTTGTCCTAAAGCAAGTTCACCATTATCGATAGATGGCCCATCAGCTAAAATATCATCTCTTTTCACAATATCTCCTGCTTTCACGATTGGCTTTTGATTAATACAAGTATTCTGATTTGATCTTGTGTATTTAATCAAATTATACACATCAGAAGCTGACTTAGATTTTTTGTCAGTAACTCTTACAACTATTCTTGATGCATCTACACTCTCAACTACGCCTGAATTTCGTGCAACAATACAAACCCCAGAATCCCTTGCAACTACAGTCTCTAAACCAGTTCCAACCAAAGGCTTTTCTGCTCTAAGCACTGGTACAGCTTGTCTTTGCATATTTGAACCCATTAATGCTCTATTAGCATCATCATGTTCAAGGAATGGAATAAGTGAAGCAGCAATAGAGACAACTTGTTGAGGTGAAACATCCATCAGTTCAATTCTATCTGGCGACATTAATTCAAACTCATTGGCATGTCTGACAGCTACCAAATCATCAATAAATTTATTATTTGCGTCCAACATGACATTTGCTTGAGCAATTACATACTCTGCTTCATCTATAGCAGATAAATATATTATTTCATCAGAAACTTTTCCATTAAGAACTTTTCTATATGGAGTTTCAATAAAACCATATTGATTTGTTCTAGAGTATGAAGCGAAAGAATTAATTAGGCCTATATTTGGTCCTTCAGGTGTTTCAATTGGGCAGACTCTACCGTAGTGAGTTGGATGTACATCTCTCACTTCGAAACCAGCTCTTTCTCTGGTTAGTCCTCCAGGTCCTAATGCAGAAACTCTTCTTTTATGAGTTATTTCTGAAAGTGGATTATTTTGATCCATAAACTGAGATAGTTGACTTGAACCAAAAAACTCTTTTATAGCAGCTGTTACAGGCTTTGCATTAATTAAATCTTGAGGGCCTAATTCATCAGCTTCAGCCATACTCAATCTTTCTCTTACAGCTCTTTCAACTCTAATCAAACCAACTCTGAATTGATTAGCGGTCATTTCACCAACAGACCTAACTCTTCTATTACCAAGATGATCAATATCATCTACGATGTCATGACCATCACGAATATTAACTATTCCTTTCATTACCTCAATGATGTCTTGCTTATCGAGAATGTGCGGATTATCTTTTTCAGAATCTAATTTTAATCTTCTATTAAATTTCATCCTACCGACTTCAGATAAATCATATCTTTCATCATTAAAAAATAAATTATTAAATAATGTCTCCGCTGAATCTTTTGTAGGTGGTTCTCCAGGTCTCATCATTCTGTATATTTCTACAAGAGCTTCCAGCCTGTTCGATGTTGGATCAACTCTTAGAGTATTTGAGATATATGGACCTTTATCCAATTCATTAATATATAAACATCTAACCTCTTTAATTTGATGTTCGGATATCTGTGCAAGAATTTCCTCGTCGATTTCAGTATTAGCTGAGAACAAAACTTCCCCAGTTTCTTCATTAAAAATATCTTTAGATAAAACTTTACCTATTAAAAATTCTTTTGAAAGAGATATTTCTGATGCTTTTGAAGTCGTTAGTTCTTTAATGTGTCTTGCTGTAATTCTTTTACCAGCTTCAACATATATTTTTGATTTAACCTTGATATCTACAGATAAAGTTTCACCTCTTAGTCTTTCTGGGACTAGGGCAGCTTTTACAGTATCTTTTTCAATTGTAAAGATATCTTCATCATAGAACTCAGATAAAATTTCTTCTGTACCCATATCTAGAGCCCTTAACATAATAGTTGCAGGAATCTTTCTTCTTCTATCAATTCTGCTAAAAAGAATATCTTTAGGATCAAACTCAAAATCTAGCCATGAGCCTCTGTAAGGGATAATCCTGGCAGAATATAGAACCTTACCAGAAGAATGTGTTTTACCTTTGTCGTGATCATAGAATACTCCCGGTGATCTATGAAGTTGGGATACAACCACTCTTTCTGTTCCGTTAATAACAAAAGATGCATCATCTGTCATGAGAGGTACTTCTCCCATAAAAACTTCACCCTCTTTTATATCTTTAACATCTTTAAAGTTTGAATCTCTATCAAAAAGAACCAATTTAACTTTAATTCTTAAAGGTGCTGAATAGGATAGTCCTTGAATTAAGCATTCTTGAACATCATAGGTATTTTTTCCTATTTCATATGACACATATTCCAAGGCAGCGTTCCCAGAAACACTTTTAATTGGAAACAAGGACTGGAAGACATCTTCAAGTCCTTGTTTAATTCTTGATTCAGGAGCAACATCAGCCTGCAGAAAATCAGCATAAGATTTTGTTTGTGTTTCTACTAAGTTTGGTAAATCCATCACTTTTGCAAAAGTACCAAAGTTTTTTCTTATTCTCTTCTTTTCTGTGTAGCTATATGTCATATATATATCCTATGTAATTTAATAATATGGTTTTAGTGTTATTTAAGCTCTCCAGTAGCACCAGCTTCGGTTAGCTGAGCCAACATTGCTTCTGCTTCATCCTTTTTCATACCCTCTTTGAGTGTGCTTGGAGCACCATCAACCATATCTTTTGCTTCTTTTAGTCCAAGACCCGTTATGGACCTTACAGCCTTGATTACTTGAACTTTCTGATCACCTACTGCTGATAACACAACGTCAAATGAGTCTTTTTCCTCAGCTGCTGGAGCATCACCATCTCCACCTGCTGCTGCTGGTGCTGCTGCAACTGCCGCTGCTGCTGTAACACCAAATTTTTCTTCAATATCAGAAATAAGTTCTACAAGTTCCATAACTGACATTTCTTCTATCGCTTTTAAAATATCATCTTTACTAGTTGCCATTTTAATATTCTCCTTATAATTAGGCTGACGCCTGTTTATTGTCGCGAACTGCTGTTAAAACTCTTGCAAGTTTGCTTGGAACTTCATTTAATAAAGTTGCGAACTTACCAACTGGTGCTTGAAGCACATTAGCAATCAAGCTATATGCTTCCTCTTTAGATGGAAGTTTTGCCAAAATATCTATATGGCTTCCATCTAATAATTGACCCTCAACAACCAATGCTTTAATTTCTAATTCATCAAAATTTTTAGCATACGTTTTAAGCAATTTAGCAGCAGCACCTGGTTCCTCAAATGAAAATGCAAATAATGAAGGACCAAATAATACCTCATCTGAACATCCAAAATCAGTCCCTTCAAATGCTAATTTAGCAAGCGAATTCTTGATCACTTGGATATGTATGCCAGATTGTATTGCCTGAGTTCTAATTTCAGATAATTCTGAAACTTTTAAACCTCTTGCATCTGAAATAACAAGAGAGGATGCATCTTGTGCAACCTCTTTAACTTCCTTAACAATCTGCTCTTTTTCACTTTTAGATAATGCCACAGCAATTCTCCAATTAAAGCCTTTCGGCTATTCGGCGACAAATTGCATAATTACAATTTGAACACCACCTGCGTAGGAAATTAAGTCTTTCAACACCTACGGTCTTTGACGGCTGCGTAAACGCAACTATCTAGTTTTATATTTCTATAAAACTAAAACTATGCCAGCTCACTAGAACTAATTTTTATTCCTGGTCCCATTGTGCTACTAATAGAAATATTTCCAATAAATACTCCCTTAGCAGAGGCTGGTTTTAACTTTTTTAACTCATCAACTAGTACTAATGCATTCTCTTTAATTTTTTTACTTTCAAAATTTACCATGCCAATACTACCGTGTATTATTCCATTTTTATCTGTTCTAAATCTTACTTGTCCAGCTTTTACATTTTTTATAGCTGAAGCTACATCGTCCGAAACTGTTCCTGTTTTTGGATTTGGCATTAAGCCTTTTGGACCTAGAATTTGCCCAAGCTTACCTACAACTTTCATGGCTGCATTGGTTGCAATAACAACCTCAACATCTATTTCTTCTTTTTTGAATTTTTCTGCCAGATCATCCATTCCAACATATTCTGCACCAGCCTTACTAGCATCTTTTGCTTGATCACCATCTGCAAAAACTGCAACGGTAACATCTTTTCCAAGACTATTTGGAAGGGTTACAGCTCCTCGTACATTTTGGTCTGATTTATTTGGATCCACACCGAGTTTTATTGAGATGTCTACTGATTCTTCAAACTTATCAGATTTAACTTTTTGAATAACTTTCATAGCATCATCAATAGTGTAATTTTTTTCACGATCAAGATTCTCTTCAATGATTTTTTGTTTTTTTGTAAATTTACTCATGTATCTACCTCAACACCCATACTTCTTGCGGTACCTGCAATTATATTTACTGCTGCATCGATGTCGTTAGAATTTAAATCAGGTTCTTTTGCTTTTGCAATATCTTCTAATTGAGCTCTTGTTAATTTTCCAACTTTTTCTCTATTTGGCTCACCACTTCCTTTAGAAATATTTAATGCTTTTCTAATTAAAACTGCTGCTGGAGGTGTTTTGACAACAAAATCGAAGGATTTATCTTCATACACACTTATAACAACAGGAAGTGGCATCCCTTTTTCTGATTCTTGCGTAGCTGTATTGAAGGCATTACAAAAATCCATAATGTTTAATCCTGCTTGACCAAGCGCTGGACCAACAGGAGGACTTGGATTAGCCCCACCAGCAGGAATTTGTAACTTTAATAAATTAGTAACTTTTTTTGCCATTATGTTTTCTCAATTTGCATGAAGTCTAAATCAACAGGTGTCGCTCTTCCAAGAATTTGGACAGAAACTTTAACCATATTTCTTTCATAATCAACATTTTCAACAACTCCATTGAAGTCATTAAATGGTCCATCACAAACTCTGATAACCTCACCAGGCTCATATAAAGTTTTTGGAGCAGGAGCATCCTCACCAATTTCAATTCTATTAATAATATTGTTAACATCTTCTTCAGATATCGGTAAAGGCTTATCTCTTGTTCCTCCAACAAATCCGGAGACTCTTGGCGTTGATTGAACTAATTGCCATGAATCATCTTCTAACAACATTTGAATCAGAATGTATCCAGGAAAAAACTTTCTTTCCGTAGTCTTTTTCGCTCCACCTTTTAATTCAACTATTTGTTCAGTAGGTATTAAGATTTCTCCAAATTTCTGTGATAAATTGTTAAGCATAATCTTTTCTTCAATTGCAGCTTTTACTTTCTGCTCGTAACCTGAATAAGCTTGTATTACATACCATTCCATAACTTAACCCAATACCAATTTTGTTAAAAAACTAAGTAATGACTCTAATCCCCAGAGTAATAAGCAAAGCAAAATTATAGCTGTTAAGATAACTAAAAAAGTCTGAGTAGTTTCCATTCTAGTAGGCCACACGACTTTTCTGATTTCTGTTCTTGACTCTCTCATCAATTTAATAGAATTTGAACCGAAGCTAGTCAATGAAATTAAAGTTAATCCAACAATAAATAAAAATACTACACCTAAAACTCTATACAAAAATGCGACTTCAACAAAATAGCTATTTCCAACAACAGCAGCTCCAAATACTAATAGTGCCAATAACCATTTAAGGTTATCAAGAGTTTTTGAAGTAGATCCTTTATTCATATTTCAACTCTCAACCAGTTCCTTCCAAATGGCAGGCCAGGAGGGACTCGAACCCCCAACCTCCGGTTTTGGAGACCGATGCTCTACCAATTGAGCCACTGGCCTAAAACTCATTTTTATACCCTCAAAGACAAGCAAGCCGAGTCACAAGGACTCGGCTAATTAGTCTTAAATTACTCTACAATTTTTGATACTACGCCGGCACCAACTGTTCTTCCACCTTCTCTAATAGCAAATTTTAAGCCCTCATCCATTGCTATAGGCGCAATTAAAGATACAACCATTTTGATATTATCTCCTGGCATAACCATCTCAGTTCCTTCTGGAAGCTCGCATGCTCCAGTAACATCAGTTGTTCTGAAATAAAACTGAGGTCTGTAATTATTCATAAAAGGAGTATGTCTTCCACCCTCATCTTTACTTAAAACGTATATCTCTGCTTCGAATTTTGTATGAGGAGATATGGATTTAGGTTTGGCTAAAACTTGACCTCTCTCGACTGCATCTCTTTCAACACCTCTTAGAAGGATACCGCAATTTTCTCCAGCACGACCTTCATCAAGAGATTTTCTAAACATTTCAACACCTGTACAAGTTGTGTCTGTTGTTTCTTTGATACCTACTATTTCTAATGCATCTCCTGTATTTACGATACCAGTTTCAATTCTTCCTGTAACAACAGTTCCTCTTCCTGAAATTGTGAATACATCTTCAATTGGCATTAAGAACGCTCCATCAACAGGTCTTTCTGGCTCTGGAACATATGAATCAAGTGTTTCTATTAGTTTCTGTACTGAAGGAACACCTATGTCTGAAGTGTCACCTTCAAGAGCTTTCAATGCACTTCCAACAATAATTGGAGTATCGTCACCAGGGAATTCATATTCATTTAAGAGTTCTCTAATTTCCATTTCAACAAGCTCAATCATCTCAGGATCATCATTCTGATCTGCTTTGTTCATGTATACAACTATGTATGGGACTCCAACCTGTCTAGCTAAAAGAATATGCTCTCTTGTTTGAGGCATAGGGCCATCAGCAGCACTAACTACAAGAATAGCTCCATCCATTTGAGCTGCACCTGTGATCATATTTTTTACATAATCAGCGTGACCTGGACAGTCAACATGAGCGTAATGTCGAGCAGTTGAAACATACTCAACATGGGAAGTTGCAATAGTAATACCTCTTTCTCTTTCTTCTGGAGCATTATCGATGTTAGCAAAATCAACAGCATCACCACCAAATACTTCAGCAGCAACTTTGGTTAAAGCAGCAGTTAGTGTTGTTTTACCATGGTCTACGTGACCAACTGTACCAACATTAATATGTGGTAAGGTTCTTTCGAATTTTTCTCTAGCCATTTTTATCGCCTCTCTAAATTGTTAAAAGTGGAGCTCATAACCGGACTTGAACCGGTGACCTCTTACTTACCAAGCAAGTGCTCTACCGCTGAGCTATATGAGCCCGTTCATCAGCATCCTATTTTTGGTGGCGTATTATCACTCTAAAAGTCTTTAAACTCAACCTTTTTAAGAAGATATTTTCTGTATTTAATATTTGATTATTTCCAATGGTGGAGAGGGTAGGATTCGAACCTACGTAGCCGAAGCGGCAGATTTACAGTCTGCTGGTATTAACCACTCACCCACCTCTCCATTTAAAGGTAGGTATTTTTGTTCTAGAATGAGTTTAAGTCAACTAATATATTACTTTGAGCAAATATAACAAGATAGAATTACTGGGTGAAATTAAAGAAAAAGCCGTTGAAATAAGCATTTACGAAGATATTGATTCAACAAATGAAGCATCTAAAAGAACAAAATTAAAAAAAGACTTTAATTTGATAGTCTCTGAGACTCAAACGCGTGGCAAAGGTAGGCATGGTAAAAAATGGTTGAGCTCAAAATCGGGAAATATCTATATGTCTATTTCAACTGAAAAGGACACCAGTTCGCTTCCTTTAAGCATTATTTCTGGTGTAGTTTGCATAAAACACATAAAAAAATACATAAAAAATAAAAATTTTGGTATCAAATGGCCAAATGACATCATTTTTGATTATAAAAAAGTTGGTGGCATATTGATTGAGAAAGAGCATTTCAATCAAAAAATAAAGACAATAATTGGAATAGGTATAAATTTAAAGCAAGACTTAAAAGAATCATGGTGGGCAGATTTATCAGAATTTAACTTAAAAGAAAAAAGAAATAAAATCGTAAGTCATATAACTGAAGATATAATTAATTGTATTAATGGTGAGCATTTTGATTGGATTAATGCTTGGAAAAAAAATTGTATACATATTGGAAAAAATGTAATGAATATAAATAATATTGAAAATAACATAATTGGGATTTTTCATGATATTGATTCCCAAGGGAATGCAATTATCATGACAAAAAATGGTACAAAAACCTATAATAATAGTGGTGAAATAAAAATAGATGGTATTTATTAAATGCTTCATTACGTAAAAAAAATAGGAATTGAAGAAAATTGTCCAGAGAGATATAAGCAAATTATTTTTGGGGCTGGCTGTTTTTGGGGTGTTGAAAAAAAATTTTGGGATCAAGTTGGAGTTTTTGTAACTTCAGTTGGCTATTCAGGTGGAGATATTGAAAATCCAACATACAAACAAGTATGTTATGAAAATACAAATCATGTTGAAGTAGTGAGAATTTTTTATGATCCTAAAGAGACTGATTTAGAAAAGTTACTTAAAATTTTTTGGGAATGTCATGATCCAACTCAGGGTATGAGACAAGGCAATGATATTGGTACTCAATATAGGTCAGTTATCTTCTGCAATGAAGAAAACGATATTAAAGTTTCAAATAATAGCAAGGACTCATTTCAGAAAATTCTTACAAAAAATAATTTTGGAGCCATTACAACAGAAATAAGCATGACAAAAAACTACTATTTAGCAGAAGAGTATCATCAACAATATCTAGCAAAAAATCCTAATGGATATTGCGGACTCGGCGGAACTGGTTGCGTCGCGAATTAAAAATCAGTCCGGATTATATTGAAGTAGTGCTTGTTCCATATATGATCTTACCTGTGTAAAAGTGTCGCCAGCTTCTTCTAAAAATGTTCCAAATTGTGGTGTGCTCTGGTAATTTGCAAGAAATTCGAGCGCTTCTGCACTGGAGTTAAAATATACTGAAACAGAGTGAGTAACGTTTCCAGCTCCAACGTGTTGCTGTCTTAAAAGATATGCTTTACCACCAAAAGACTCTTCAAACATCTTTGCAGCCATTTTTTTAAATGATGGGAAATAAACCATAGGATTGCTAACTTGATCAACAAAAGTAACTCCATAATTTGCGCCTCTACCATCACCCTCAGCTATTAAATAGCTTGTTAGGTTATTGTAATAGGGTTCTGCACCTGCAGCAGCCATTTCTTGGCCAAACACAGCAAATGCAGGTGAACTTGAAAAAATTTCTCCTGCGTCTTGAAATCTTTCAGCGCTTTTGTAATAAAAATTTATTGAGTGAGTAATATTTGCATAGCCTTGCATAGTAATTCTTGAGAGTGCAGCTTCATATTTTTGCTCTTTGATTTCAGGACTATTCATAAGCTTGTCAAAAGCAGCTCCACATGCTGGCTCATTTGGACAGCTAAAAAAATAGTTTGCCTGAAACTTGGAATAGTTTGGTTCTGTATGATCATCTCCAATGATTAATGAAGATGCGAGTAAAGTAGTTAGTAATAAATATTTCATAATTTTTTTGTATAAAATTTGTTAGACAATTTAATAATATACATAATTTGAAACAAAAATGTTAATTTTTCAAAACAATGATGTAAAATTCAGTCCGTGCCACCTTAGCTCAGTTGGCTAGAGCAGTTGATTTGTAATCATCAGGTCGTCAGTTCGAATCTGACAGGTGGCTCCATTTGTATATTTTTTTTTTATTATCTAATATAAGTTATGGAATCTAACGAAGATAAAAAGCTAAAAGACGAGACTTTAAAAAAAGATTTTAAATTTGGGCTGTACGTATACACTATTATATATGCATCACTTGTTATTGCTCTCATTGTTGCATACGTTTGAATGGACTTAACAACTTATGTGATTGGTAATATTATTCTTATCGCTATGCTTTATTGGGTTGTTAAAAATAAAGATAACTAATTTCTATAAGTCGAAGGTTTACTGGGTTCCTTTGTGTATCTATCACGAAGTCTTGTTGATCTGGTTGTTAAGTCTGTATCCCTACCGTTTATAAATATTACTTCTGGCATTGAAGATGGCTCAAGAGGGTCGGCATCCCAAATAATAATGTCAGCATAATTTCCTACTTTTAATTCTCCCCTTTTTTCGATATCAAAAAATTTTGCTGGGTTGGATGTTATTGACTTTATGGCTCCAGAGTAAGACATTCCATTTGCAACAGCTACTCCAGCTCCTTGTCTTATCAAATGATAGTTGTGACTCCTAGAAACATTAAATGTTAAATCAACACCTGCCTCCTCCAAAAGTTTTGCCATTTTTATATTTGAAGCAAGTTCATCAAATGAATCTGGAATATTATTAATAGGATTTATTATTAAAGGTACTTGATTTTCTGATATAACATCACTTATCAGATGAGCCTCTTGTGCACCCATAATTACAAGGTTGATATCATACTGATTTTTCATTTTAATTAGTTTTAGAATATCAGATGCTCTATTTGCTTTAATAATTATGGGTATATTGCCATTTACAATTTCATAAAGCGCTTTTACATCTCTTGGATGGAGTTCCATAGACTCTGCAATAGAAGACTCATCTATTATTTCTTTGATATCTTTATTTGAGCTCAAGTCTTTTTGATTAATTGATTTAGCAAAAATCAATAAATCTTCCATTATTGCAAAAGTCTCCGATCTTGAAGCATTGTAATCACCACCAACCTCTCCAATCATTACCATATCTTTTTTACCAGATACTTCGAGATTTCCGTCTAAAACAAAGAAAGATCCAAGCCCTCCTATAGGGCTTGAAGTGTTTTGTGGAAGAGTAATCGCTGAAGTTATGCCATTAGATCTATTCCAAGGTATCAAGGTCGAATTTGGATTAAATGCATCAAAAATGCTAAATCCAATTTTGTAAAGCTCTGATGAATCATCTCTAGTAACGCTCAGCGCACCAATTTCGACAATACCAATGTCAGTATCTGTTGCAATTAATCCTGGAGTAATGATCATCCCCGTTGCATCAATCACAAAATCTCCTTGTAAGGTAGCAGAACTTACCCTACTTATGAACTCACCTTCTATAAGAATATTTCCAACAAAAGGATCGTTATTTTCACCATCAAATATAGTTCCATTTTTTATTAAAATAGTTTGTGCATATATATGTGTGATAAAAAACAAACAAAAAAAGAATTTAAAAAAATTTTTAAGCATTCTATTCTTCAATCCTATTTTTATTTGGGCTTATTATTCCAACGTCAAAATCACTTGATGGGAAATAATTTGATTTTTTGTCAAACGCCAATCCACCATCAATAAAAACTTTTTCGGCTAGTGCATAAACACTAAATGGATTTTTTGACCATATAACTACATCAGCATTTTTTCCAATTACAAGAGACCCTGTTTGATCATAAATACCCGCAGCTTTAGCAGGATTGCTTGTAATCCATTTCATTGCTCTTGCTTTTGATATTTTAAAACCTGCCCTTATTCCAGCAGACAAAGCTTTGGATGCTTCTTGATTTAAATGTTGAATGCCTATTGCGTCGTCTGAGTGGACTATTGCACAGCCAGTTCCGTTTCTTGCTTGATCCACTATTGCAATATTAGCTTGCACCATATCATATGCTTCATGCTTAAAGCCCCACCAATCTGCCCAAAGTGCTCCACAAATTCCATTATCAGCCATCAAATCTGCAATTTTGTATGCTTCGACACCATGATGAAATGCAGTAATTTTGTAATTAAACTCCTTTGCAATGTCTATCATTGTTGCCATTTCGTCTGCTCTGTAACAGTGGTTATGGACTAAAATTTCTCCCTTAAGCACTCCAGCTAGAGTATCCATTTCTAAATCTCTTTCAGGAGCATATTCAAGCTCCTTTGCTTCATCTGATTTTTCTTTATATTCTGTTTGTTTTCTTAAATAACTTTCAGCTTTTATCCATGACTTTCTGTATCCAGCTGCATTTCCCATCCTTGTTGACGGAGCTTGGTTTCTATTACCATAAACTCTTTTTGGATTTTCACCACATGCCATTTTTAAAGAATGAGGTGCATTTGGAAATTTCATTGAATTAATAGTATTTCTTTGGAGATTTTTTACAGTAACGCCTCTTCCACCAATTAAATTTGCAGAACCTGGTAGGACATGAAAAGCAGTCACGCCACCTCTTAACGCAAGAGCATATTGAGGATCTTGAACCCACATGGAATGTTCAGCCCATACATCCGCAGTAACTGGACTAGTTGCTTCATTTCCATCAGAACTAGTTGAAACTCCTGGAGCTGGATAAACACCCATATGAGAGTGAATATCTATAATTCCAGGAGTTACCCACTTTCCTGCAGCATCAATAATTTGAAAATCTTCAGAAACTGGTAGGTCTTTTCCTATTGCTACAATTTTTCTATCTTGAATTAGTAGATCTGTTTGAAAAAACTCATTACCCTCTCCGTCATAGATATTTCCATTTTTGATAAGAACATTTACTGAAGGCAGAGGTTTGTAAGTTGATTCAAATGGTTTTGATTCAATAATATTAATTAAACTTAAGTTCAGAAAAAAACAAAAAGAAATTATATATTTTAGCTTGGCCATACTTACACCAATAATATAATCTATAATGAAAAAAAATAAAAACATATAAAAATTATGCAGTTAAATTTTTTTAATAGACCATATTTTGAAAACGGTGCTATAAAACAAATATCTGAAGTTTTAAGAACACTTGGAGTAAAAAATCCTCTTATTTGTACCGATCCTGGCCTTTCTTCAATAGGAATGACTGATAAAATTAGAAATCTTATTTCAAATGAGTTTTCTGTAACTTTTTATGATGGGACTCCTGCTAATCCTACAGAAATAGCTGTTAATGAGGCTTTAGAGTTATTTAAAATAAACGATTGTGATGGTGTAATTGGATTTGGCGGTGGATCGAGTATGGATTTAGGTAAAGCAGTAGCGCTTATGGCTAATCATGACGGTAAGCTTCTAGATTATGCAGTGAATGAAGGTGGATATGGAAAAATAAATGAGACAATGCCCATGATAGCTATTCCGACAACCTCTGGGACTGGAAGCGAGGTATCTGTTGGATCTTTAATCATAATGAATGATGGGAGAAAATTAATTTTTGCAAGTCCACATTTGATGCCAAATGCAGCAATTTGTGATCCTGAACTTACATTTGGATTGCCACCAGTCCTTACAGCTGGAGCTGGGATGGATGCTTTAACTCATTGTGTAGAAGCCATTTTATCCCCAATTAATGATCCTCCTGCTGAAGCTGTTGGTATAGATGGAATTGAAAAAATTATTAAAGAAGGAAGTCTTATTAGGGCTTATAACGACGGGCAAGACAAGGAGGCAAGATGGAGCATGATGATGGCATCTACTGAGGGTGCTATGGCATTCTCTAAAGGGCTTGGAGCAGTTCATTCGATGAGTCATGCATTAGGAGCTAATCAAGAGCTTAGACTTCATCATGGAACTCTTAATGCAGTGATCTTGCCAGCTGTTTTAAGATTTAACCAAAATCATGTTGGAAATAAATACTCAAGAATTGCTCTTGCAATGGGAAAAGATGAATCAATTAATTTAGCCAATGAAATTGAGAAATTAAACGAAAAGATTGGAATACCTAATAGTCTCTCAGAAATGGGAGTAACAGAAGACATGATTCCTGAGCTTATTGAACACGCAATGACTGATCCTAGCAATATAACGACCCCTAGGGTTCCCAATCTAGAAGAATGGGAGAAGCTATTTTTAGATACGTTATAATAAATAGCTTGAAAAATATAAAGATTAATGGTCTAGTACTCTTCAAATGATCGTAAATAAAAAATATTTTATATATTCACTTATTTTTATAGTAAGTCTCTCTGTACACAGTTTTGTTGATCATCATGAACATCATGAACATCTCAGCTTTGAAAAAGATCATATTGTTGAATGCCAAGCTTGTGAAGAGAATGTGGATTTACAATCTTACATATCAAAAAAAAATACTTATTTAAAGAATGATCTACTAAAGACAAGTCTTTACAAAAAATTTCTTAGTTCTAAAAATAAATCAAGCCTATCAAGAGCGCCACCTTACAAAAGTTAATTATTTATTAATTATTAACTTTCCATAAGGAGGAAAAAATGAAAAATTTTTTAAATGCTATTGTTGTTATGATTGCATTTCATACAATTAATGTTTCTTCACAAGATATTGAAGAAGTTGTTGTTATTACATCTGCTCTAGTTGATACATCAGAAATTACAAATCCATTGTATGTAATTGATGGTGAAGATATTGTTGATGATGCTACAACTAGTTTGGGTGATGCTATTGATAGTTACTTGGGTGTTTCTATTGCTGACTATGGTGCTGCTGTTGGACAACCAATTATCAGAGGGATATCAGGCCCAAGAGTTAAGCTGCTTAAAAATGGTATGGTTAACCGTGATGTTTCAGGCCTTGGTGTTGATCATTTAAATGATGTTGATTTGAATGATATAAGTCAAATTGAAATTGTGAAAGGTCCATCTTCTTTACTTTATGCCAATGGAACAATTGGCGGAATAATTAATGTTGTTGATGACACTATATCAACGGTTAATTTTGAGGCTCCTAAAGCAAATCTTGGTTTAGAAACACAATCTGTTAATGATGGTGATGCTCAGTCGTTTAGTTACAAAGAGAATATTGCCGGTTTTAATTTTAGCTTTGGTTATAAAGATGTAAATTTTGGAAACTATGATATTCCTAGTGGTGCTGTAATGCATGAAGAAGAAGATCATGATGAGGACGATCATGACGAAGATGAGCATGAAGATGAACATCATGAGGAAGATTTAGGATATGTAAATAACTCAGACTTTGCGGTCGAGGCTACTAAATTTGGTATTTCAAAAGTAGGAGATTGGGGTTACATAGGATTTGGAATAGATAATCTTGAAAGTGTCTATGGTATTCCTTTCCATGGAGATGAACATGGAGATGAACATGGAGATGAGGATGACCATGGAGACGAGGAAGGACATGATGAGCATGGAGAGGAAAGAATTTTTTCAACTACTGACTCTGAAACATTTACTATAAAAAGTTCTTACAACGTTAATGGAAGTTTAGTAAATAAAATCGACTTCACCTATCGTGATTCTGACTATACTCTAACAGAGGATCATGAAGAGGAAGAACATGATGAGCATGAAGAAGAAGGCCATGATGAAGATGAAGAAGAACATGAAGAACATTCACCAACTGTCTTTGCGAATGAAGCTACAGAATATGGAGCAATTTTTGATATTTCTAATGATTATGCAACTCAAAAAATTGTCTTAAATTTTGTTGATGAGGATAACTCAATTGTTGGAGAAGAAGCATTTATGAATCCTGCAAATAATGAAGAATTCACTATGGGTTACTATCTAAGTAAGGATTTTGACTTATTTAATGTTGACCTTGGAATGAGAATTGATCAAATTGATAGATCAGGAAGCGTAACAGATGAAGAACACGGTGACGTTGATAATTATTCAATTGACGATAGCACCAATAGCTTCGCTTTTAGTCTAGGCAGAGATCTAAGTGACACTCTTGATGTGAATGTTGGCTTTGCAAGTGTTGAAAGACTTCCATCAGTCATAGAATTATTCATGAATGGTCCTCATATGGCTACTGGTAGATTTGAGGTTGGTGATCCAACGCTCAGTGCTGAAACTTCAAATAACTTTGATATTACTTTCAACTTTGATAATGGTGATTTTTATGGTTATGCAAGCTTTTATATTACTGATGTAGACAACTATATTGCTCTAGTAGACGAAGACGAAGATCATGATGATCATGAAGAGGAACATCATGACGATGAGGATGAGCATCATGAAGATGAAGATGGTCATGAGGATGGAGATGATCACGGTCATGGTAATTTAATTCATGCAAATTATGTTCAAGAAGATGCGGAATTTGATGGATATGAAATTGAAATTGGAAGAACAATTGAAATGGCTAACGGTGATTTAACTCTTTCATTTGGTAGAGATGTTGTAAATGCTGAATTCTCCGATGGACATAACGTTCCAAGAATAAATCCAGCAAGAAATATATACTCTCTTATCTATGATCAGGACGATATTTTGTTCAAACTAAGTCTAAAAGATGTTGATGAGCAAAATGATTTTGGCGAAGGTGAGACTGCAACTGATGGATATCGAATGCTCGATGCGAGATTCACAAAGACATTTGATTTGGATGGAAAAAGTGAATTAAAGGTTTCATTATTTGGAAGAAATTTGCTTGATGAAAAAGCCAGAAATCACTCATCATTTGTCAAAGATCAAGTTCCCCTTCCTGGGAAAAATGTTGGAATAAAATTTAATTTAACATATTAAATTTTTTCTCTTGAATACTACATATATTGGGACATAATGTCCCAATATATATTTTTACATTCCTATGCTTTACTTATTATTAATAGCATTTTTTATGCTGCCCTTTTCTTTTTCAGAAGAAGTTGAAGAAGTAATCGTTACAGGAACAATCTTAAAAAATTCTGAAAATAATGATTCCACTCTGAAGGTATTAACTAATTCAGCTTTTAACGAGCTAAATGTTATCTCTTTTGCAGAATTATCAAAGTTTCTGACTAGTTCTTCAGGATCTAGATTTCAAACAAATTCCCTTGATGGCGTTGATCAAGGTATGTCGAACATCAATCTTAGAGGTCTTGATAATACGTCTACTTTACTTTTAATTAACTCAAAAAGGACCACAAATGCAGGTACACCATCTACAAGAGGTCAAGGATACGTAGATACAAATTTAATTCCTGAAATAGCAATTAAACAAATTCAAATCCTAAAAGAGAGTGCCTCACCTCAATATGGCTCGGATGCAGTAGCCGGTGTAATTAATGTATTAACCTATAAAGAATTTACTGGGATAAGAATAAAGGCTGATTATCAAACAACAACAAACTATGACCAAGATAATGCTCGATTGGGCTTGCTGTATGGTGCAAATAATAAAAATAGTAATTTTGTAGTGGGTTTAAATATACTTTCAAAGACGCCATTATCAGCTTCAGAAATTCCAGGTATTGCTGAGCTTGCAATCAGCGGTCTTGGAAGATCATTTAAAGTGTCAGATACAGATACTGTTTCAGATGGAGTTTGGAAAGGTGTCTATTCAAAAAATCAGAAAATTCCTGATCCTAATTGTATAGCTAATGGAGGTGAGCTCACAAATCCTACAACATGTGGTTTTCTTTATGGTGAAAGATTTAATATTGTGAATGATGAGGACCATTTAAAAATGTACTCAAATTACACACATAATTTTGATAATTATCAATATGTGATTACTTTTATTTCCTCAAATGTTGACGTAAATGATAATCCACAATCACCTTCCTACCCTGCATTGCCATTTTTAAGAAGAAAAATTCAACCAAACGAAGGGGGAAGTCCTTTTAATGTTCCAGTTACATGGTATGGGCGACCTCTTGGCTCTGAGTATGCATCTCCATTCTCGCCAAAAGACATAAAACAATTTAATGTTAATCAAAGAATCATTTTTAATTTCAATGAAAGTACTAATCTTGAATTTTCAATTACTCAAAGTAAGCATTCGAACAAACACTTTAGGCCAGACATAATAGATTCAAGATTCTTAGAGGCAATCAAAGGCACCGGTGGTCCAAATGGAAATGAGACATGGAACCTGTTTGATTCTAATCAAAATTCACTTGAATTAATAAATTATGTAAAGGGAGCTGAAATCTCTAAACGAGAAGCTAAGTTAAATGTAATTGAATTAATTTTAAATTTAGATAGAGAAAAGGTTAACTATGCTTTTGGTTTAAGTTCTTATAAAGAATCCTTAGATATATATTATGAGGAAACAAGTAGAGCGAGCTTTAATGATGATGGTCAATTTACAAAAACAGCGGATTTATTCTTTTTAGGTGGAGGAAAAAATGTTAACAGCTCAAGAAGAAATAATTCTTTCTTTTTTGAATTAGCTTCAAATATTAGCAAAAATTTAAATATTCAAACATCTGCGAGATATGAAAAATTTCAAAATGATAATTCATTTGATCCAAAGATTTCATTTAATTATTCACTAAATAATAATCTCTCATTAAGGGGTTCTATTTCTTCATCATTTGTCATGCCCTCTATGGCGCAAATGTTTTCAAGTGAAATAAATCTTGGCAGCGTTAGGGATATTGACAGCTCTCCATTTGTAAGACAGGCCAGAATTGGTAATAAAGATTTAAAACCAGCAACTGCAGATAGCTATAATATTGGTTTTATCTTTGACAAAAATATACTCAAATTTTCTTTAAGCGTTTGGTCAATAGACTTTAAAGACCGAATTGAATTAGAAAGTGCTCAGGCTCTTCTAAATCAAGATTCATTCGGATCGAGAATTACAAGAAATTCTGAAGGTGATCTAGTTGGAGTTACAACTACTTATTTTAATGAAGAAAAAACAGAAATTTATGGATTTGATTTAAATTTTACAAGAAGTTGGGAAATAGATCAGATAGGATTATTAAGTTTTATTATAGATGCGAGCTCAATTGAAAACTTCTCTACTCCTGATGCTTTAAATAAAAGTATGGTTAATCGTGTAGGTCGTTTTAATTATGATGATCATACTTTTTCACTACCAAAAAATAGAATAAATTCTGTAATTAAACTCGACTATAAAAATTATGAATTAAACATTAATGCTAGGTACATTAATAGTTATATTAATTCAAGACCACTTTCAGGCTTGGCTTTAGATAATGGTTATAAAAATAAAATAGATTCTTTTTTTGTTCTAGATTTCTCAGTTTTGAAAAATATCAAATTGAATCAAGGTGATTTAGATGTGAAGCTGGCAATATTGAATCTTTTGGATAAATCAGCTCCTAGACTATATGACGCACCTGATTTTAGTTTTGATACTAGAGTTCATGATCCCAGGGGAAGAATTGTTGGAGTTAGCTTGGAATATAACTTTTAACATCAACTTAAATAATGAATTATTTAAAAAAATCAATTGATCAGATAATTTCAGAAAATAACATACCTTTCAAATGGTCAGCCAAGGTAAATAGTGAACTTTCATCTCTAACATTTTCAAATGAATCAAATAGGATAAATCTGGAAGACATGCCGTTTGTGACAATTGACGGTAAGGATGCTAAGGACTTTGATGATGCTGTATTTTGTGATGAGAATAAAAGTGGATATATCCTTTATGTTGCAATTGCTGATGTTGCAGATGTAGTTAAAGAAGAAACGGAGATTGATAAGGAGGCTTTTAAAAGAGGTACTTCTATTTATTTCCCAAAAAAAGTTATTCCAATGCTTCCAGAAAAAATATCTAATGACATGTGTTCATTAGTGCCTAATCAAAAGAGAAACGTTCTTGTATGTAAGATTTATTTTGATACTGAAGCAACAATAAATACCTTTGAATTCATCGAAGGTAAAATTAAATCATCTCAAAGATTTACATATGAAGAGGTTGAGCACTTTGAAAGCATAAATTCAAAAATATCTGACTCAATTTCATCATTAAGATTGTTAACTAAAAAACTTTTGTTAAAAAGATCAAAAAGACATGCCCTGGAGATTGAGTCATCGGAGCCATATATTGCTGTCAATGATGAAGGTGAGTTGCAAAAAATTTCATTTCCAAAAAGACTTTTTGCCCATCAAATGATTGAAGAATCTATGATTGCTGCAAACGTATGTGCAGCAAAATTTATGAAACAAAACTTTGGCTATGGCATTTACAGAGTGCATGAAGAGCCAGAATTTCTAAAACTAGAAAACTTGAAAAAATTTTTTCAACTTAAAGGTCACTCTGGAAGTCCATCATCAAATGCATTAGATCTTTTAACTTCATTTAGCAAACATGCAAGTAAAAACAATGAAAATAAACTTTTAAATATTTTAATACTTCAATCTCTTAAAAGAGCCCAATATTCTACAAAAGAAATAGGACACTTTGGTTTACAACTAGAAAGATACACACACTTTACTTCACCAATTAGAAGATACCCTGATCTCCTTGTTCACAGGTTAATAAAAAGTGTAATAAAAAATTCAAACAAAAATTACTCACAAGAAATTTTTGAAGAAAATCTTAATGAGTTATCTTCCCTTGAAAAAAGAGCTGAAGTTGCCTCTAGGCAAGTTACACAACAAATGATTTGCTATCATCTTAAGAAATTTTTAGGTGATGAATTCAATACTGTTGTTGTTGGAGTTGCAGAATTTGGTCTTTTTTGTGAAATTAAAGATAAATATATTTCTGGATTAATTCATGTATCAGACTTAAAGAAAGATAGGTATATTTTTGATTCTCAAGCAAATATACTTAAGGGAAAACGAACAGGTAAGACATATAGAATTGGACAAAAAATTAGAGCTCAATTAGTTAATGTAATTCCAGAGGATAGAAAGATTACACTTGTGCCAGCATAATCATGAAAAACAATGAAGACATAAGAACGGGATTTCATAGTATTGAAAATATAATAAGTTTTAATCCATTTAAAATAAAAAAAATTTTTTTGCCGTCTTTGAGAGACGACAAAAGAATTGAAAATTTAATAGAGTTAGCTAACAAAAATAATATTTCATTTGAGATATCTAAAAAGCTAAAAAAAGAGCCGCAGGCAATTATTAAAAAACAAAAAAATTTGGATTTAAAAGATTTAAAGAAATTTATTGATGAAAATAAAAATAAAAAATTCTCAATCTTGATATTGGACAATATTCTTGATCCAAGAAATTTAGGTGCTTGCATCAGGTCTGCTGCTGTTCTCGAGGTTGATGCAATAATTATTAATAAGCATCAATGTGCTCCTTTAAATGATGTTGCTCACAATGTTTCAGCAGGTGGTGCAGAAATAGTTAATATTTTTCATATAAGTAATTTAGTTAATTGTGTTAAATGTCTTAAAGATTTTGGCATTCAGATATTTGGATTAAGTGAGCATGCTAATGATAACTATACTGATTGTAGTTTTAATGATTCATGTGCGATTATTATGGGATCTGAAGAATTTGGACTTAGGAAAAAAACCATCGAAAATTGTGACAGACTTATAAAACTTAATTGCAATAAAAATTTCAAAAGCTTTAATGTTTCTGTTGCAACTGGGATAATATTATCTGAACTATCAAGACAGCGTAAGTATTGATAATATTTTAAAAATTTAATGTTAAAGCAGAGAACTCTAAGAAATTCTATAAAAGCAGTAGGCATTGGTCTTCATACTGGTAAAAATATTAATATGGAGTTATTTCCCTCTGAAGCAAACTCAGGAATCAATTTTATTAGGACTGATATAGATGAATCATTAATAATTCCAGCCATTGCAGAAAATGTCGGTGATACAAGCCTTTCAACTGCACTTGTTAAAGATAACGTTAAAATTTCAACCATCGAACATCTTTTGTCTGCCATAGCAGGTCTTGGTGTCGATAACTGTCTGATAAAAGTTGACGGGCCTGAGGTCCCGATAATGGATGGAAGTTCAAGCCCTTTTGTTTTTTTGATCCAATCTGCAGGCCTGAAAGATCAGGATGCTCTTAAAAAATTTATTAAAGTAAAAAAAGAAGTCACTGTAACAAGAGATGATGCATATGCAACAATAAAACCATTTGACGGATTTAAAGTTTCATTTAAAGTAAGCTTCGATCATCCAGTGCATAAACGACTTCCATCAGAGTCCATTATAGACTTTTCAAGCACATCGTTTGTAAAAGAAGTCTGCAGAGCAAGAACATTTGGTTCAATGAGTGAAGCTGAGTTCCTAAAATCTAAAAATCTTGCATTAGGTGCTAGTGTTTCTAATGCAATTGTATTTGGTGAAGAGGAAATTTTAAATGATGAAGGTCTAAGATTTAATGATGAGATTGTAAAGCATAAGATGCTAGATGCTATTGGAGATTTATACTTGCTTGGTGGTAATCTCATAGGTGAGTTTTCTGGCTATAAATCTGGTCATGAATTAAACAACAAACTTTTAAGAAAAATTATTCAGGATGATAATGCTTATGAGACTGTTGAATTTGAAAATTCTGAAAATGCCCCAATTTCATATGTTAGACCACCATTTGGGGATGTTGACTAACAATTTTTTGGATATTTCTAGGATAGATTAAATGTTGAATTTTTTTTCTAATATCTTTGGTTCTAGTAATGATAGAACATTAAAAAGAATGATGGTGTATGTTTCATTAGCTAGTGATCTTGAATTGGCGCTAAGTGAAAAGCCTGATGAGTTTTTTAAAAATCTTAAAGAAGATTTATTTCAAAAATATAAAGATAACAATAAAAATATCTATAGCATCTTGCCATTAGCTTTTGCTGCTGTAAGAGAAGCAAGCAAAAGAACAATAGGTCTAAGACATTTTGATTCTCAAATGCTTGGAGGTATCTCCTTGGCTGAAGGAAATATTTCTGAAATGAAAACTGGTGAAGGTAAAACTTTGGTTGCCACCCTTCCAGCTTACTTGAATTCATCCATTGGAAACAAAGCTATTTTAGTTACAGTTAATGATTATCTTGCAAAAAGAGATGCTGAGTGGATGCGACCAATATATGAGTTTTTAGGTTTAAGTGTTGGAATTGTAAATTCGAATCAAGCAATACCAGACAAAATCGAAGCATATAAATGTGATGTTATATATGCAACAAATAATGAGCTTGGTTTCGATTATTTAAGAGATAACATGGCGCATTCAATAAATGAAAGAGTTCAATGTTCACTTGATTTTGCTATTGTTGATGAAGTGGATTCAATACTAATTGATGAGGCCAGGACTCCATTAATAATTTCAGGTCCATCATCAGAAAGTTCTGAGCTATATCGACATATTAGAAAGTTTATACCAAAGCTGATTAAACAGGATAGAGAAGGAACTGAGGAAGAGCCTCTTGAAGATATAGAAAGAGGACATTATTTGATTGATGAAAAAAATAGGAGTGTCGAACTTACAGATGATGGTTATGTTTTAGTAGAGGAACTTCTTGAAGAATCAGGAGTTCTTGATAACTCTGATGGACTATATTCAGTATCAAATTTAAAAGTTATGAAATTTGTACAGGCAACACTAAGAGCTAATTTTTTATTTCAAAAAAATATTCATTATCTTGTAAGAAATAACGAAGTTTTACTTATAGATGAGCATACTGGAAGGACCATGCCTGGAAGAAGAATGAGTGAAGGAGTTCATCAAGCTCTTGAATGTAAAGAAAATGTACCAATTCAAAGAGAGTCTCAAACACTTGCATCAACAACTTTTCAAAATTTTTTTAGATTGTTTTCAAAGCTCTCTGGAATGACTGGTACGGCTGATACAGAGGCATTAGAGTTCAATCAAATATATGGCTTGGATGTAATTATAATTCCAACAAATGTCCCTATGGTTAGAGATGATCATAATGACTTAGTTTTTTTAACAAAAAAGGCGAAGTATAAAGCTTTAGTCGATGAAATAGATTTACTGAGAAAAAAATCTGCCCCAATATTAGTTGGAACAGTTTCTGTTGATTCCTCTGAGCAAGTTTCTGAATACTTGAAAGAAAAAAAAATCCCTCATCAAATACTTAATGCAAAGCATCATGAGAAGGAAGCAGAAATAATTGCAAATGCTGGTAAACCGGGAATGGTTACAATAGCAACAAATATGGCAGGAAGAGGAACGGATATAGTACTTGGTGGTAAAAAGGATGATCAAGATGATCATATATGGATTGAAAATAACGAGAAAGTTATTGCTTCAGGAGGCTTACATATTCTAGGCACAGAAAGACATGAATCAAGAAGAATTGATAATCAATTGAGAGGAAGATCAGGAAGACAGGGTGATCCTGGTTATTCTAGATTCTTCTTGTCGCTTGAAGATGATTTATTAAGATTATTTATTTCGGACAATAGGAGATCATTGTTTGAAAGAATTGGAATGGGTGATGATCATATTGAACATAGAATGCTTTCAAAAGGAATTGAAAATGCACAAAAGAGGATTGAAAGTAGAAATTTTGATGCTAGAAAGAATTTATTAGAATATGACGATGTTTCTAATGATCAGAGACAAGCAATTTACTCGCTCAGAAATCAATTACTTGAAGAGGTTGATATAAGTGAAGCAATCAATGATCTTATAAAAAGTGAATTTAAACAAATATCCAATTTATTTATACCCCTGGAATCTATTGAGTCTCAATGGAGGGCTAATGAATTAGATAAGCATTTATCTGAGAATTATGGTCTTAATATCAATATAGCTTCATTAATTGAAAGGGATAAAAAATTGTTACCTGATACTATTGCTGAATTTATTTGCGAGAAAGCAATAAGTTTTTATCATGAAAAATTTGATTCTTTAGGGGAAAATAGGCTTATTTTAGAGAAACAAGTAATGCTTCAGGTTCTTGATGTTCATTGGAAAGAACATTTAGGTGAGATTGATCACTTGAGGGGAAGTGTGGGCTTAAGAGCATATGCTCAAAAAAATCCAAAAAATGAATTTAAAAAAGAAGCATATTCTATGTTTGAATATATGCTTAATGAAATAGACTCAGAGACTGTAAAAATTTTATTTTCGATCCAATTCTCAAAAGAAGAAGTCATAGAGAATTTAAAAAAAATTGAAAAAGAAGAGGTGACGCTCGAGAAACCTAATCCTAGCATTCATAGTAGTGATCCAATTAACCAAACAGAAGAGATAAATGATAGTCAAACCATTATTCGAGGTCAGCCAAAACATGGAAGAAATCAGATTGTTAAAATAACAAATGGTAAAGAAACAAAAGAGATAAAATATAAAAAAGCTATAGCTTTTTTAGAAACTGGTGAATGGAGATTATTGAAGTAGTTTGAAAAAAATTAGTCTTCGTAAAAGTCCTCAGATTTTATTGGTCGCGATATTGAATTTTCCTCGTTTGCCCAAGTACCAAAGTCAATTAATTTACACTTTTCACTACAAAAAGGTCTAAACTTGTTTTCTTTCTTATTAGAAGTGACTTTCTCACATCTTGGACATTTACTCATTAATATTTAATCCTAGAAGTAATTGATGGGTTTTTATAACTTCTTTTTTTAAATTTTCAAATGTAGAATCATTGCTTATTACATAATCAGCAATAGATAACCTTTGTTCTCTGGTTGCTTGATTTTTAATAATCTTCATAATATTCTCATTAGATCGATTATCTCTTTGAGATGCTCTTGAAATCTGCGTATTTGTTTCGCAATCTACTAAAACAATCTTGTCGTAGAAATCCTTTGAATTAGTTTCAAAAATTAAAGGTACGTCAACTATTGTATAAATGCTTGAGGAGTTTTCGATAAATTTAAAGATTTCATCTCTTACTTTAGGGTGAATAATTGATTCTAGTTTTTCAATTTTACTTTTATCATTAAAAATATCTTCTCTTAGGATTTCTCTGTTGATTTTATTATCTTTATCAATATATTTATCACCAAATTCATTAATAAATAATTTTCTAGCATTTTCATTTAAATCTAATATATTTTTTGCAACATTGTCAGCATCAATACAATCAATGCCAAATTCTTTAAAAATATTTGCTGCAGAAGATTTTCCTGATCCAATTCCACCTGTTAGTCCAACAACCATATTTAAATTATAAACTTAGACAAAAAAAAAGGCTCTTAGTATTTACTAAGAGCCTAAGATCAAAAAGCCTGACGATTTCCTACTCTCACACAGGGAGACCCTGCACTACCATTGGCGTAAGTTCGTTTCACTTCTGAGTTCGAAATGGGATCAGGTGGTACCAAACTGCTATTTTCATCAGGCAAACTGGTATGTAATTTATCAATCACTGAAATGCTCAAATATACTTAAACCTTCTTAAGGTTACATGATCAAGCCTCACGAGTTATTAGTACAAGTTAGCTCAACGCCTCACAGCGCTTACACACCTTGCCTATCAACGTCATAGTCTATGACAACTCTTTAGGAGACATAAAGTCTCTGGGAGATATAATCTTGGGAGAGGCTTCCCGCTTATATGCTTTCAGCGGTTATCCTTTCCGAACATAGCTACCCGGCAATGCCACTGGCGTGACAACCGGAACACCAGAGGTTCGTCCAATCCGGTCCTCTCGTACTAGGATCAGCTTCCCTCAAATCTCCAAACGCCCACAGCAGATAGGGACCGAACTGTCTCACGACGTTCTAAACCCAGCTCGCGTACCACTTTAAATGGCGAACAGCCATACCCTTGGGACCTGCTCCAGCCCCAGGATGTGATGAGCCGACATCGAGGTGCCAAACACCGCCGTCGATATGAACTCTTGGGCGGTATCAGCCTGTTATCCCCGGCGTACCTTTTATCCGTTGAGCGATGGCCCTTCCATTCAGAACCACCGGATCACTAAGACCTAGTTTCCTACCTGCTCGATCCGTCGATCTCGCAGTCAAGCATCCTTCTGCCTTTATACTCTTTGCACGATGTCCGACCGTGCTGAGGATACCTTCGTACTCCTCCGTTACTCTTTGGGAGGAGACCGCCCCAGTCAAACTACCCAGCACACACTGTCCCTGATCCAGATAATGGACCTAGGTTAGAACTTCAATTTTACAAGGGTGGTATTTCAAGGACGACTCCACTAGGACTAGCGTCCCAGCTTCAAAGTCTCCCACCTATCCTACACAAATAAAGTCAAAGTCCAGTGTGAACCTGTAGTAAAGGTGCACGGGGTCTTTCCGTCTAGCTGCGGGTACACTGCATCTTAACAGCGATTTCAATTTCACTGAGTCTATGGTGGAGACAGTGTGGCCATCGTTACGCCATTCGTGCAGGTCGGAACTTACCCGACAAGGAATTTCGCTACCTTAGGACCGTTATAGTTACGGCCGCCGTTTACCGGGGCTTCTATCAAGAGCTTCGCCTAAGCTAACCCCATCAATTAACCTTCCGGCACCGGGCAGGCGTCACACCCTATACGTCCTCTTACGAGTTTGCAGAGTGCTATGTTTTTAGTAAACAGTCGCAGCCACCTGGTATCTTCGACCACGTTCAGCTCTGAGAGCAAGTCTCTTCACCGATCGCGGCGCACCTTCTCCCGAAGTTACGGTGCTATTTTGCCTAGTTCCTTCACCATAGTTCTCTCAAACACCTTGGTCTACTCGACCTAACCACCTGTGTCGGTTTAGGGTACGGTTTCTTACAATCTGAAGCTTAGAGGTTTTTCCTGGAAGCATGGTATCAGCTACTTCTCACTCAATAAGTGATCGTCATCAGTTCTCAGCTTTAACGTTCCGGATTTTCCAAAAACATCGGCCTACAACCTTAAACACGGACAACCATCGCCGTGCTAACTTAACCTTCTCCGTCACCCCATCGCAATTGTAAAAAGCACAGGAATATTAACCTGTTTCCCATCGACTACGGCTTTCGCCCTCGCCTTAGGGGCCGCCTCACCCTGCCTCGATTAGCGTTGGACAGGAACCCTTGGTTTTTCGGCGAAGAGGTTTTTCACCTCTTTGATCGTTACTCATGTCAACATTCGCACTTCTGATACCTCCAGCTCGCCTCTCAGCTCGCCTTCAACAGCTTACAGAACGCTCTTCTACCATCTTTGAAACAAAGATCTGTAGCTTCGGTTTATGATTTAGCCCCGTTATATCTTCCACGCAGGCCGACTCGACTAGTGAGCTGTTACGCTTTCTTTAAAGGGTGGCTGCTTCTAAGCCAACCTCCTAGCTGTTTGTGCCTTCCCACATTGTTTCCCACTTAATCATAATTAGGGACCTTAGCTGACAGTCTGGGTTGTTTCCCTCTCGACTACGGACGTTAGCACCCGCAGTCTGTCTCCCGTGCTCATACTCATAGGTATTCGGAGTTTGCATCGGTTTGGTAAGTCGGGATGACCCCCTAGCCGAAACAGTGCTCTACCCCCTATGGTAATACACGAGGCACTACCTAAATAGTTTTCGAAGAGAACCAGCTATCTCCGGGTTTGATTAGCCTTTCACTCCTATCCACAGCTCATCCCCTCATTTTTCAACATAAGTGGGTTCGCGCCTCCAGTCGATGTTACTCGACCTTCACACTGGCCATGGATAGATCACCCGGTTTCGGGTCTAATTCCAGAAACTAAACGCCCTATTAAGACTCGGTTTCCCTACGCCTACCCTAATTGGTTAAGCTTGCTACTGAAATTAAGTCGTTGACCCATTATACAAAAGGTACGCCGTCACAGAACAAGTCTGCTCCGACTGCTTGTAAGCACAAGATTTCAGGTTCTATTTCACTCCCCTCGCCGGGGTTCTTTTCGCCTTTCCCTCACGGTACTTGTTCACTATCGGTCAGCATAGAGTATTTAGCCTTGGAGGATGGTCCCCCCATGTTCAGTCAAGATTTCACGTGTCCCGACCTACTCGATTTCACTTATAATAGTCTTTCACATACAGGGCTATCACCTACTATGGCTAAACTTTCCAGAATATTTTGCTGGACTAAAATAAGCTTAAGGGCTGATCCAGTTTCGCTCGCCGCTACTACCGGAATCTCAATTGATTTCTTTTCCTCTAGGTACTTAGATGTTTCAGTTCCCTAGGTTTGCCTCTTATACCTATGTATTCAGTATAAGATAATATACTTAAGTATATTGGGTTTTCCCATTCGGAGATCCTCGGGTCAAAGTTTGTTTACCAACTTACCGAAGCTTATCGCAGGTTACTACGTCCTTCATCGCCTTATGCTGCCAAGGCATCCGCCTTGTGCTCTTCCTTTACTTGATCATATAACCTTAAAAAGGTTATTTAATTATTTTGAGAGTACTTAATAAAAATATTAATTACTTTTTAATTTGCAGTGATCTCATGTATACAAATTGTATACACTAGAAAATTACATACCATTTATTTTACATAACATTCATTAACTATTTGATTACTCGTGTGGGCGTTGAAAATATCATTTTCTTTTAAGGAGGTGATCCAGCCACAGGTTCCCCTACGGCTACCTTGTTACGACTTCACCCCAGTCATGAAACACACCGTGGTAAACGCCCTCCCTAAGGTTAGACTATCTACTTCTGGTGCAATCCACTTCCATGGTGTGACGGGCGGTGTGTACAAGACCCGAGAACGTATTCACCGCGACATGCTGATTCGCGATTACTAGCGATTCCGACTTCATGGAGTCGAGTTGCAGACTCCAATCCGGACTACGAAGAATTTTATAGGATTAGCACCACCTCACGGCTTAGCGTCCGTCTGTATTCCCCATTGTAGCACGTGTGTAGCCCTACTCGTAAGGGCCATGATGACTTGACGTCGTCCTCACCTTCCTCCGGTTTATCACCGGCAGTCCCCTTATAGTTCCCGACCGAATCGCTGGCAAATAAGGGTAAGGGTTGCGCTCGTTATCCGACTTAACGGAACATCTCACGACACGAGCTGACGACAGCCATGCAGCACCTGTATCTTGGCTCCAAAAGGCACACTCTCATTACAAGAGCTTCCAAGTATGTCAAGAGTAGGTAAGGTTTTTCGCGTTGCATCGAATTAAACCACATGCTCCACCGCTTGTGCGGGTCCCCGTCAATTCATTTGAGTTTTAGCCTTGCGGCCGTACTCCCCAGGCGGACAACTTAAAACGTTAGCTGCGCCACTGAAAGACTTTGTCTCCCAACAGCTAGTTGTCATCGTTTACGGCGTGGACTACCAGGGTATCTAATCCTGTTCGCTACCCACGCTTTCGCACCTCAGTGTCAGTACAGATCCAGGAGGCCGCCTTCGCCACTGGTATTCTTCATAATATCTACGCATTCCACCGCTACACTATGAATTCTACCTCCCTCTATCGTACTCAAGTGAGTTAGTTTTGGATGCAGTTCCTAGGTTGAGCCCAGGGCTTTCACATCCAACTTAACAAACCACCTACGCGCGCTTTACGCCCAGTAATTCCGATTAACGCTTGCACCTTCCGTATTACCGCGGCTGCTGGCACGGAATTAGCCGGTGCTTATTCTGCAGGTAACATCAGGGCTATAAGGTATTAACTTATAGCTTTTTCTCCCTGCTTAAAGTGCTTTACAACCCTAGGGCCTTCTTCACACACGCGGTATGGCTGGATCAGGCTTGCGCCCATTGTCCAATATTCCCCACTGCTGCCTCCCGTAGGAGTCTGGGCCGTGTCTCAGTCCCAATGTGGCTGATCGTCCTCTCAGACCAGCTAAAGATCGTAGCCTTGGTGAGCCATTACCTCACCAACAAGCTAATCTTACGCAGGCTCATCTAATAGCGAGAGCATCAAGAGAGGCCCTCTTTCTCCCTAAGGAGGTATACGGTATTAATCCGAGTTTCCTCGGGCTATCCCCTTCTAATAGGTAGATTCCTACGCGTTACTCACCCGTCCGCCGCTATACTCATATCCGAAGATACTTTCTCGCACGACTTGCATGTGTTAAGCCTACCGCCAGCGTTCAATCTGAGCCATGATCAAACTCTTCAATTAGTATCATGTTTGTTGATTTTTAAATAAAAAATCTAAATTTTTTTCTCGTATTTTGAACACCCACACGAGTAACCAAATATGTTAAAGAACTAACCGACTCGATGGCCGGGAGACGTATGATAACGGACTTGTAAATAAGAAGATACCCTTTTTTACTAATTTTTTTCTTTATCTACAAGCTTTGCAGATTTAAGAAATTTCATCTTTGCTCTAAGCTCTTCTCCAACTCGTTCAATAGGATGATCTTTTGTTAACTCTCTATTAGATTTCATAAATGGGCCGCCACTTCCATCATTGCTTTGCCTGCAATCATCGAGGAATTCGTCTGCAAAATTTCCAGATTGAATATTATCAAGAATCTCTTTCATTGCTTTTTTGGTATCATCAGTAATAACTTTTGGGCCACTAAGATAATCACCATATTCAGCTGTATTTGAAATAGAATAGTGCATATTTGCAATTCCACCTTCCTGGATTAAATCGGTGATAAGTTTTGTTTCATGAAGGCATTCAAAGTAGGCCATTTCAGGACTATAACCAGCTTCCACCAGGGTTTCATAACCAGCTTTTATGAGAGCAGTTATTCCTCCACATAGAACAGCTTGCTCACCAAATAAATCAGTTTCAGTCTCTTCTTTAAAAGTTGTTTCTAAAACTCCAGCTCTTGTTCCGCCATTAGCCTTTGCATATGACAAAGCAACGTCTCTTGCTGAATATTTATTGTTTGATGCATCCTCAAAAACTGCAATAAGTGATGGAACACCTCCACCATTAATATAAGTACTCCTAACAGTATGTCCAGGTCCTTTTGGAGCAATCATAATTACGCTATTACTACTTTCTGGAATAATCTTTTTAAAGTGAATATTAAACCCATGTGCAAAACCAAGAATCGCAGTTGATTTTAAATTTGGCTTTATTTGATTTTCATAAATTCCCTTTTGAAATTCATCTGGTGCTAGAATCATAACCATATCAGCGTCCATGACTGAATCAGAAACTGCTGAAACTTTTAAACCAGCATCTGTGGCTTTTTTCCATGAGGCAGAATCTTCTCTGAGGCCAACAGTAACGTCAACACCTGAGTCATTTAGATTATTTGCATGTGCATGACCTTGAGATCCATACCCAATAATAGAAACTTTCATATCTTTAATAATTTCTATGTTTGCGTCATCATCATAATATATTTTCATTTAGATTCCTCTTGCGCTATTAGTACATCTATTAACTTATTTATCTGCCTAAGAATTTGTCGTAAAAGAGTATCACTAACAGTAGTAGTAATTATTAATCTAGACACCTCATTCTCTTTCAAAGTAATATTTAGAAGTTCTTCAATATCCTTATAATTTTCAACGTCTTTAACGGGATCAACATGCAAACTTTCAATATTGTATCCTCTTTGATGAAATAGCCCTACTATTCTAGCAAGAGCACCTGGTTTGTTTTCCAATATGACTGATAATTTTCTTTGCATCATACTTTCTTATCTTTACTGAGCCACATATCTTTCAGGCTACCATTTGGTGCAACAAGCATAGGATAAACATGCTCTTCAGGATCGACATAGACATCGACAAATACCAATTCATCCCTGATAGAGAAGGCTTTTTCCAATGTCGATTTAAGGTCAGAATTTTTTTCAACTTTAAAGGCTTTATGACCATAAGATTCAACTAACTCGACAAAATCAGGTAATGAACTTTGATATGTACTCTCAGAATGTCTTCCTCCATAATTCATATCCTGCCATTGTTTAACCATACCTAAAGCTTCATTGTTAATATTTATAATTTTGATTGGCAGATTGTACTGCTTACAAGTTGAAAGCTCTTGAATGCACATTTGTATACTCCCCTCACCTGTGATGCAAACTACTTCATCATTTGGAAAAGCAAACTTAACTCCCATAGCTGCTGGGAGACCAAAACCCATAGTTCCCAAACCTCCAGAATTAATCCATCTTCTTGGTTTGTTAAAATGATAGTATTGTGCTGCAAACATCTGGTGTTGTCCTACATCCGAAGTTACATATGCTTCACCATTAGTAATTTGATATACATGTTGGACTACTGCCTGAGGAAGTATAGAACTAGTGTCAGAATTTTCCTTGTATAACTCATGATTAAGTCCATGTTGGTCTGTCCACTCATCAATTTGAGTTAACCAAGGTTTTATTTTTGTATGTTCAATCATATTTGTTTTTTTATTAAGCTCATCTATTAAAACTTTTAGAGAGTTTTTAACTTGACCAGTGATTGCAATATTTGCTTCTATTATTTTTGAGATTGAAGATTGATCAACATCAAAATGAATGATCTTTGCATGAGGCGCAAAAAGATCAGGAGTATTTGTTATCCTATCGTCGAATCTAGCGCCAATAGCTATTATTAAATCTGCATTATGCATAGCCATATTTGATTGATATGTTCCATGCATTCCAAGCATTCCCATAAACCTTATGTCCTCTGCAGGATACACTCCAAGTCCCATTAATGTATTTGTGACTGGAAAATTAAGTATTTTATTTAGCTCAATAAGTTCTTCAGATGCATTGCTGTTAATTGAGCCACCACCAGCATAAATCACAGGCTTCTCTGCATCAATTATCGCGTCAACAGCTCTTTTTATTTGTTTTATTTCAGGTTCAACTGGTGGATTATAGGATCTTATATTGGTTGATTCAGGCAATACAAAATCAAATAATTTATCTGGAGCTGTTGTATCTTTTGGAATATCTATTACAACTGGTCCTGGTCTACCTGAAGTAGCTATAAAAAAAGCCTGTTTGATTACTTCAGATATTTTGTCTGCGCTTTCAACTGTAAAACTATGTTTAACAATTGGTCTGGATATACCTATCATGTCAGTCTCTTGAAATGCATCAGTTCCTATTAAATGAGTTGCAACTTGACCAGACAATACAACCATGGGAATTGAATCCATGAAGGCAGTAGCAATTCCAGTAATTGCATTAGTTGCTCCTGGTCCGGAAGTAACCAAAACTACCCCAGGTTTTCCTGTTGCTCTTGCATATCCATCAGCCGCATGGGTTGCTCCTTGTTCATGTCTAACAAGAATATGTTCAATTTCGTTTTGATTAAAGATTGCATCGTAAATATGAAGAGCTGCTCCACCTGGATAACCAAATATATATTCAACGCCTTCATTAATAAGGGATTGAATAAGAATGTCATTTCCTGGTAATTTCATATTTTTTGCCTAAGAATGGGGTTTATACATTAATAATTAGTAAAAAAACAAGTATTTTATGTATTTAAATACTCTTTTTTGAGTTGCTTAATTAAGTTTTTAATATCATCAGGAATAGGGGCGCAATAAGATAAAGATTTATTTGAACCTAAATCATTAAATTCAAGTTGACTTGAATGAAGAGCTTGTCTAGGAAAGTTTCTTATAATATTCATTAATTTTTGAGATGTGTTTTTTGATATGTTACTTGAAGGATTGTATGATTTGTCTCCTATTATTGGTAATTTTTTACTTGCAAGATGCACTCTTATTTGATGAGTTCTTCCAGTTTTTATAATCACATCAAGCAAAGAGTACTTTCCTAAACCCTCATTAAGTTTTAAGTATGATACTGCTTCCTTACCGTCTGATCTAATTGACATTTTTGTACGATTTTTTTTATCCCTGCCTATAGGTTCATTGATTTCTAAGCTACCTATTATATTACCAACAACTACAGCTAAATATTTCTTTTTAATGTTTCTTTTTTGAAGTTGATCAACAAAATAATTTCTAAAGTTTTCATTCCTTGCCACTAATAAAACTCCAGACGTATCCTTATCTAGTCTATGTACAATTCCAGCTCGTGGTAATTTTTTTAATTCTGGAAATCTGTAAAGTAATCCATTTGCCAAAGTACCATTTTTACGGCCAGCACCTGGATGCATAACTAAATCATAAGGTTTATTAATAATTAGATAGTTTTTTTGCTCCTCTAAAACCTCGAACTCAATTTTTTCTTTTGTCCATTCAGTTTTTATTTCCTCTATAGGATTTATTTGAATCTCATCATTTTCATATACTTTTTCCTTAGGGGTAGCGAACTCGTCATTAAGTAATATTCTTCCATCATTAATCCATTTTTTAATCTGAGTCCTTGAATAATCTGTAAAAATTTCAGAGGAAACCTTATCAAGTCTCATGCTAGTCATGTTTTGTGGTACTTTTTTGGTTATCGTCATATGAACTAACTATGTAATAATTGTTCTAATTTTATGACTTTAGCGAACAAAATGAAATTATGCAGTTAAAATAGACTATTAAAATGAAAAAAGTTAAGCAAATAAATATATCAACATTACTATCTATACTAGTCTTAGTTTTTAATTATGGATGTAACTCTAATGGAGAAGAATTAGAGCAACCTGAAAAAATTTACTACGATCAAGCTCAAAGAAGAATGAATTCAAATAATTTTCTTGGTGCAATAGAATCTTTAGAAGCTATAGAAACTCGATATCCTTTTGGAAAATATGCTGAACAAGCTCAAGTTGAATTAATATATGCTCATTTTATGAGCTCTGAACAAGAAGCAGCTCATGCTGCAGCTGAGAAATTTATAAGATTACATCCAAGGCATCCTAATATAGATTATGCATATTTTATGAAGGGTTTATCGAGTTATACAAGAGATAGAGATCTAATTATAAGATACACAGATTCTGATTTATCAAATCGTGATATATCTGGAGCAAAAACTTCATTCGCAGAATTAACTGAATTTTCTACTAGATTTCCTGATAGCCAATATTTACCTTATGCGAAACAAAGAAGTGTTTATTTAAGAAATATGATTGCCAAAAGTGAGCTCGCTGCAGCAAATTATTATTTAACTATAAATGCATACGTTGGTGCAATTAGAAGAGCAAATTATGTCATTGAAAATATTCCAAATTCTAGTGAAAACTATAGAGCACTAAAAATTCTTGAGGAGAGCTATGATGCATTAGGGTATCAAGACCTTCTTGATGATGTAAAAGTTGTAATAAATATTAATTATCCTGATAAAGAATCTCAGCAAGCCATTAGAAGCAGATGGTCATGGAACTTCCTAAGTAGTGCAAGACCAAAATCTTCAGAATAATTTAAATGATAATTAAATTAATAACCCCTTTAATAATATTCACAATGTTAAGGCTCATGGTGAGGTATTTAAAAAATTACTCCATTAAGAACTATGAAAATAAATTTACTTACATGATTGAATGTGATAATTGTGGAACATTTGTTGAGGAATCAATAATTGTTCAGAAATTTCATAAGAAATTTTGTTCTTATAAATGTTCTAATCTTTAACTTTATTTAAAAGAATAAACATTGCAGGTATATATAAAAGAGCTGTCATAGTTGCACCTAATACTCCTATGCTCATTCCCCATGCAAGTGGTCTAAAAAATATACTTGAAAAAATTAAAGGCAAAAATCCACCAAGAGTAGTAAGAGAAGTTGTAATTATATGTCTAGTTGATCTAATTACGACTTCAATAAGGTCTGTCTTAGTCATGAGATTTTTCTGTGCTCTCTCCTTGATGTGGGATAAAACAATAATAGAATCATTTATAGAAAGGCCTATTAGACCAATTGCTCCAACCGTCGCAATAAAACCATAATTTTGTTGTCCAACTAGTAATCCAACAAATGATAACCCCACTGATAAGATGGCCACAGATAATATTAATATCGTTTGTCTGAAAGAATTTAATGCAAACACCAAACCAATACTTATCAAAACTAAATAAATCAAAGCTGAAGAATATATCTGTGATTGGGACTCACCTCTTTCCTGGGCTTCACCACCTTGTTTTAGAAAATAGCCAGGAGGTAGTTTTTTTCTAAACTCTTCAACATCTTTTTTTATAAACTGTTCTGTTGCAAAAGGCAGGGTTCCCGTCCATATCCATCCTTCAACATCATTGATTCTTTGGCCATCAACTCTTTCAATATCTCCAGACATTTTATTTAAAGATGTTTTTCCATAGCTTCCAATGAATTCAATACCAACTTCAGTTGGGATAGACATTATGCTAGATGAACCAGTAATATCATCGGAGTTTGTTATCCCCTTAATCCTTATGGGAATTTCTTTATTTGAATCAAGCATTGACCCAACAATTACACCATTGTTAGCAGCGTATAGTTGCTCAGCAAGAATGCCAGTATTTTTTCCTGAAAGTGAAACATTTGAGCTATCAAATTCAAATTCAATGCTTGTAGAAGAGTTCGATGCTTCTGATTTTGTGTGACTAACATCGGGTGAATTATTAATTATTAGTTCTAGCTCCTCTCCAAGTTTTTTTAATAGGAATGGATCATCACCATAAATTTTAAAATTTATGTCTGAAAATACTGGAGGTCCTTGATAGAAAGTATCGACATGGATAATAATGTCTGGATTTTTCTTATTAAGCAATTTTGCCAGATCGGATAAATTTTTAACCATTTCATCATAACTTTCTACAAAGAAAACTGATTGTGCCTGATTATTTGCACCTTGTTTTTCAACACCTCCTACAATATTCATTAATACTCTTGGCATTCTTCGACCAACAAACCAATAATCTTTTTCTATTTGAATTAATTCACTTTCAATTATTTGATTTCTAATTTCAGTGGCTTTTTCAAGAGTTTTCAATGTTGATGAGTTTTGAGGAAGCTCAATGTTTACTCTAAACATATCTCTATCATTAGTAGGGAAGAAATCCTTAGGTATAAAATTAAATAAGGCAAAGCCTAACACAGGCAAAGAAATAGAGATTAATATTGCCCTTCTCGGATCGTCAAATGACCATGACAAAAAATTTCGGTAATTTGTTAATATTTTTTCATTTCTGTAGCCCTCTTGATGAACTTCGATGTTTGAAAAATATGGAATTCGTTCCATATAACTCATTAAAACAGGAACTAAAATAAGAGCTAAAACGAGAGAAGAAACTATAGACATTATTACTGTTATAGCTAATCCGCTTACAAATTCTATGCTAGATCCCTCTCCTGTAACTATTGGTAAAAAAGCAAGAACAGTCGTGCCAGTTGCTGCTGCTAAAGGAGTTGTGAGCTGGGTCAAGGTTTGATTAATAGATTCTTTAATACCTAATTTTTGTGATCTCCTGAATTTATAATCTTCAACTACTATGATTCCATTATCAATTAGTAATCCAAGAGCAATAATTATTCCTGATATGGAAGTTATATGAAGAGGTAGACCAATCAATCTGCATCCTAATAAGACCATACATATAGAAAATGGAAGAATTACAGTAACAATTATTCCAGGTCTGATACCAAGAAAAAAGAAACTAAAGCCAAGAACAAAGAAAGTTGCTAAAGCAAAACTACCAACAAGCGTGTCAAACTTTTTACCAACATACACTGATTCGTCATATATCAGCTCTATTGAAATTTCGTCAGGGAGGGTTGCTCTGATTTCATCAACAACACTTTCTGCTCTCTCCACGTAATCAAAAACTCTTTGAGACATACTACCGGTAGTAGATACTGATACCACCCTTTGCCCATTAAACAAATATAGATCTTCATATGGAAACGCAGGTTCTATTGAAATAGAAGCAATATCTTGTAATCTAATTATTTCAGATTGATTAATTACTTTAATTGGTATTTCACCAATTTTTTGAGGGCTTTTAATATTATCTTTTAATTTAATTAAAAATTGAGAATAATTATCAGAAACAACGCCAACAGGTTTTTTATTATCAAACGAGCTTATAGCTCTTGAGATATCTTGATAGGTGAGATCTAATGAAGTCATTTTTGCTGAATTAACTTCTATCAATATCTCTTCTTCAGCCTCTCCATAAATAGCAGTATTTTCAGTGGCGCCAATTGAACTGAGTTTTCTTTTTAGTTGTTGAGCTAGTCTGGAAATAAGAATTTCTGGCGCTTTGCCCTCTCCATTCCATAAAAATGCATATTGAACTGTTATGGGAGGTCCACTACTTATATCTAAGTTTATCTGTGTCCCATCTGGAGCAATTATTTGATCCATTTTATTTTGAATCTTAGACCATGTTTGATCTATTAGATCAGGAGTTACTGATTGTTCCAATTCAATCCCTAATCTTCCATATCCTTGAGTTATATTTGATCTTAACTCTCGTATTTCAACAACTTCTCGTAATTTAATTTCAAGATCTGATACAACTTGAGTTTCAACTCTTTCTTGCGTTGCTCCAGGATAGAATATATTTATGTGTCCCCATCTCTTAGCTAACTCAGGGTTTTCTTGAATAGGTACTGAGAATGCTGAGCTAATTCCAGCTAAAACAATAAATGCTAATGTTAAAAATAGTATTCTGGGCCTATCAAGAAAAATATTAATGAACTTCATGACTTTAATTTATTAAATTTTTTCCTTCTATTATTTTTGAAGGGCCGCCCAGGACAATAAGATCACCATTCTTTAGTGTGCCATTAACATAAGCATACTCACCTTCAAAATATATAATCTCAACCAAATCTCTGACAACTTTACTATCTTGGTTAATCGTATAAACCGTCCATATTCCTTGCTCAGACTGAGATAATGTTTTTAATGGTACCCATGTCCCTGTTGCTTGTTGAATAATTTTGAGTTTTAATTTTGTAATTGATCCTGGACTAAAAAAATTATCAAATTTAAAAATGGCAAGTCTACTGTCAGAGCCTCCAGGTGACATTGGTGAAAGCCTCGTAAAGATTCCTTTGATATTATTTCCTTCAAAATTAAAGTCATATTCTTCACCAATTTTCATATCATCCAAATATAAAATTGGAACAGAAATATGAGCTTCAACAAAATTTGAATCCAATATTTCTAGAATTGGAACTCCAGCATTTATAACTGTGCCTGTATCAAGGTATCTATTTTGAATTGCTCCATCATATGGTGATATTATTTTTGTTTGTTCCAATTTGACTTTAAAAAATTCATATTGAGATTCTGCAACAATAAAATCTGATTTAGCTTTATCAAGCTCTTGAATTGATATATGTCCTTTTTCTTTTAAATCTTCAAATCTATTTAAAACTTGTTTGGATAAATCAAATGTTGCTTTTGCTTGGTTTGCCTGTGCTACCGCTTCTCTATTGTCTAATTCTGCAAGAATATCACCTTTCAAGACTAGATCACCTACATCCACATTTATAGCTTTAATTTTGCCTGGAATTTCAAACGATAATTTTGATTGCTCAGTTGGTAATAATTTACCTGGAAATTCTTTTGTTATTGAATAGGAATTCAAAATTTTAACCTCAAGAACTTCAAGAGAAAAAATTTCTACTGATATAGATAAGGTGATAATTAAAAATATTCTTGAGCTAATCATTATTTGACTTATATGTTTAAAAATTTTAATGTAAGCAGTGTAAACATTAATTGAATATGTAAGCAGTGTCAACATTAAACATAAAATGACTAATTATCACCACGGTAATTTAAAAAAAGAACTTTTAACTTGTGCTTTTAAAATGTGTGAGAGAGACGGGTATACAAAATTAAGTATTAGGTCTCTTGCAAAAGAAAGTAAAGTATCTCAAACAGCTCCATATAGACACTTTAAAACAAAAGAAGACTTGTTTGCAGAAGTTGCAGCAGAGGGATTCAACAGATTATTAAAGGCGATGTTGAAATCAAGATCAAAAAGTCCAAAGAAAAATTTAATAGCTGCAGGTAGAGAGTATATTAATTTTGGATTAAAAAACTCCAATACATATGATTTGATGTTTGGAACTGCTGTTAGCGACTTTACAAAATATCCTTCACTATTTTTGTCAGCAAATCAAACATATCTTCATCTTAGATCACAGATTTCAGCATATTCAAAAGATAATAATGAAGCTTCTATTGAAGAAAAATGTATTGATACTTGGGCTAAAGTTCATGGCTTAGTTGGCCTTTTAAGAAAACTTCAAGTTGTTCCAAAAAAATTGTTAGCTATGCCAGATACTCCAATTAAAGCAATAAATAAAATAAATAGAGACATAGATAAGTATTTAGAAAAATTTATAGATACTTTGTAAGTTAATTATATGTATTTTCCATCAACATAAGTCAAAGTTGATATAGTTTTTGCAAAGCTTGCATCTTCTACTAAACCAATAACAATAGTGTGAGTATGGTATGAAGTAAGCTTATCAACTTTGCAAAATATATTTGCTTGAGCGTTACTGAGAAAAGGTACGTTATTTGTATTCCAATTTTTATCTAAGAATCTTTGATTATGTCTATCTTCATCAGAACAAATATCAGAAAGTTCTTGTTGATCTTTATTTAAAAGATTTATACAAAATTTGGAACCAAGAAGAATAGAGTCATGAATTTTTGCAGATTTATTAATGCAGATTAATATACTTGGTGGATCCATTGATATTGAGGTTACTGAGGATACAGTTATGGCATTGAAATTATCATCTGAGTCTCTATTTGACATTATACTTACCGAATAAATATATCTCCGCATGGCTAATCTAAAATTATCTTGTATGCTCATAGTATGAATTATACTTAAAGAAAATTAATATAGATGAAAAATAGCATAAGAATAACAGGTGGTATTTTGAAAGGAAAAAATATTCCTTTTGATTACAAAAGTACTCTCAGGCCAACATCTAGCAAACTTAGAGAAATTTTATTTAATTGGCTTCAGTTTGAAATTTCAAACTACAGTTGTCTTGACCTTTTTGCAGGTACAGGAGCTCTTGGAATAGAAGCACTTTCAAGGGGCGCAAAGAAAACTGTATTTATAGAAGTAAACAAAAAAAATTATTTAAGTATTAAATCATCTCTTAAGGAACTTAAATTAGATAATTCATCTATGATTTTATTTAAGGACTGTCTGGGTTGGATAAAAAAAAGTGACCTATCTATATTTAATTTGATCTTTTTAGATCCTCCTTTCAATAAAGATCTTGAAGGAAGAACATTACAAATACTATCTAATAACAAAAGTTTAAGACCATCGTGTAAAATCTATTTGGAACATAATAAATTCTCAACTATTGAAATACCAAGTTCACTGAAAATTTTGAAAGAAAAAATTTTAGGAGATGTTAAAGCCACCCTTTTAAGTAATGAAGATTAAAATAGCATCAAGGAATTCCAAATTAGCACTAAGACAAGTTGAATTATTTGCAAAGACTTTTTCCATTGAAAATTATAGCTTGAAAGAAGTCTCAACTCAGGGAGATAAAATGAGTGCAGATGGCAATGTTTTATTTGATAAAGCAAGTTTTGTTAGTGATATTGAAACATGTCTTTTAGATGAAACTGCAGATCTTGCAATTCATTCAGCGAAAGATATGCCTGCGATCAAAACTGCTGGATTAGAACATCTCTACTTTTTAGAAGGTACATCGAGAAAAATTTCAGATCTATTGATATTTAAAAAAGGTATTGACGCTGTATATAAAAAAAATATGAAGCTTGGTACATCTAGCCTAAGAAGAAAGATGCAAGCCAAGCATCATTTGCATTCAAATGATATTTATCCTTTAAATGGAAATATTGATACAAGACTTAAAAAATTAAATGACGGTATTTTTGATTGTATTATTTTAGCAGAGGCTGGTTTATCAAGACTTGATTATCTATTAAAGGGTCATAATTTTATAAAGTTAAATCACATAACTTGTTCAGGTCAGGGCGCTTTATCAGTTCAATGGAAAGTTGGAAGTAAAATTGAAGAATTCTTAAAACCTTTTTTTGCAAGCAATTCATCGGATGATTTAAATCTAGGAATTAATATGGAAAGAGAACTCCTTAGAAAATTAGAGGCAAACTGTAATTCAGCAATTTCGTTATATGTGTCTAATGGCATTTTAAATGGGGAAATTTATGGAAAAGAGAAATTTATTAATTTCTCAGGCAAAAATGTTGATGAAATATTTAATAATATAAAAAAAGATGGGGGACTAAGATTATTGCATGAACATTATTGATACAAGCTCAAATAGTAAAATTTCTTATTCCTCCAACTTAATTGAAAATGTGCCTCTTTTTAAGATCAAACCCTTGAATTATCAAATTCCAGCTGAAAACTTTACTGATGTTATATTTCAGAGCGTTGCATCCGTAGAGAATTTTAAAAATTTTGAAATATGTATTGATAAAAATATTTTTTCAATGGGCAAGTCAACAAAAAAAGCTTTGATAGTAAATGATATTATTTCTAAATGTCCTCCCACTCCTGGTTCATCAGGATTAGCAAAATTATTAGGTAAACAAATACAAAAACAAAAATTCTTAATAATTAAGGGTGAAGGTGGTCTTAGTGATATCGAAAATTTTATAAATGCTCAAGGATCATTTTGTAAAAAAATTGTTTGTTACGAAAGAAAGGAATTTGATGCATACAACTCAATAAAAAATCAATTCAATTCAGCAGAAGCAGTAATTTTTACAAGCGTTTTTAGCGCACAAATATTTTTTGACAATATTTATAAGTCGGACAGAAAAATATCTTTCTTTTGCATCTCAAAAAGAATTAAAGAACAAATATATTTAATGGGTTTTGAAGCAAAAATTATTGATTACTTTTCAGATAACTTATATCACGAAATAGAAAAGGCTATTTAGTTTTCTTCCCGTTGCCATTTTTCATTGAGGAGAAAAACTCATCATTTGTTTTATGAGACTTAATTCTGTCTATTAAGAACTGTATCGCTTGAGCATCTTCCATTTCATCAAGAATTTTTCTCAAGACCCACATTCTTTGAAGTTCTTCATCAGTTGTTAACAAATCTTCTCTTCTAGTTCCAGATCTTCTTATATTGATAGCAGGATAGGTCCTTTTTTCAGCAATCTTTCTTTCAAGATGGATTTCCATGTTTCCTGTTCCTTTAAACTCTTCGTAAATAACTTCATCCATTTTAGATCCTGTTTCAACTAAAGCTGTAGCAATAATTGTAAGACTGCCGCCCTCTTCTAAATTTCTTGCTGCACCAAAGAATCTTTTTGGTCTTTCAAGAGCATTTGAATCAACACCACCACTTAAGATCTTTCCAGAAGCAGGCTGAACAGAATTATATGCTCTTCCCAGTCTCGTAATAGAATCAAGAAGAATCACAACATCTTTTTTGTGTTCGACAAGTCTTTTAGCTTTTTCAATAACCATATTGGCTACTTGAACATGTCTGGTTGGTGGTTCATCAAAAGTGCTTGCTACCACTTCACCTTTAACTGTTCTTGACATATCCGTAACTTCCTCAGGCCTTTCATCTATAAGTAAAACAATTAGCTCTACTTCAGGATTATTACTTTTTATCGAATGAGCGATACTCTGTAACATTAAAGTTTTACCAGCTTTTGGTGGTGAAACAATTAGTCCTCTTTGACCTTTACCAATTGGAGCAATTAAATCAATAATTCTTGAAGAAAGATCTTCGTTAGATCCACTTCCTTGTTCGAGCATTAACCTTTCATTTGGGAAAAGAGGTGTTAAGTTTTCAAATAAGATTTTATTTTTAGTTTTTGAAGGATCCTCACTGTTAATAGTATCTACTTGAATGAGTGCGAAATACCTTTCTTTATCTTTTGGTGTTCTAATCTTTCCTTCTACAGAGTCACCTTTTCTTAGACCAAACTTTCTTATTTGGCTTGGTGAAACATAAATATCGTCTTCACCAGCACAGTAAGAGCCTTGTGGTGATCTTAAAAAACCAAAACCATCATTTAAAATTTCTAATACTCCACCACCGAAAATATCTATGCCCTCAGAAGCCTTATGTTTAAAAATTCTAAAAATTATTTCTTGTTTTTTTAGCCTGCCGAGATCTTCAAGGCCTAATTCAGAAGCGATATTGATTAATTCGCTTATAGGCTTATCTTTTACTTCACTTAAATTCATTTAAGTTTTTCCAATATATTTAGTATGAAATGATTGAAATTGATTGATTATTAAAACTGGATCTGAAAATGATAACTCTTTTTAATTAAGAAGCAAAGTTTATATATAAAAAATTTAAATCTTTGATATTACAAACTCATCTAATTGTTGTTTTGTTAAAGCTCCAATTTCTGTTCCAATTGGATTTCCTTTTGAAAACACTATTAAGGTAGGTATTGATCTTACATTATATTTTGCAGCTACTTCTCTAAGCGAATCAACATCAGCTTTACATACTTTAACCTTATCTTTTTGCTCTTCAGCCACTTGTTCAACTAGAGGTGCGAGCTGTTTACATGGTCCACACCATTCAGCCCAAAAATCTACTAATACAGGCATATCTGACTTAGTGACATGTTCATCAAATTCCTCAGCAGTTTGTATTTCAATCAAATTACTCATTTTCCTAGCTCCTTAGCTATTTCTTTAGCAGCATACGTTAAAATAGCATCTGCGCCTGACCTTTTTATACTGTATAAAGATTCTAACATAACAGTTTCATTGATCCATCCTTGATTAATAGCATTTTTTAACATACTGTATTCACCGCTAACTTGATAGGCAAAAGTTGGAATTTTAAAATTTTGCTTAATTCTACTTATGATATCTAGATAGGGCATAGCTGGTTTAATCATGACTATGTCAGCTCCTTCATTTATGTCCATTTCAACCTCATGAAGTGCCTCGTTTATATTCTTATATGACATTTGATATGAAGATTTTGAAGATTTGCCAAGATTTGATGCGGAGTTAACAGCATGTCTAAATGGGCCATAAAAACTGGAATTATATTTAGCTGCATAAGATAACAAAATTGTATCTTTAAAATTATTTTTTTCCAGAGCTTCTCTAATTTTTCCAATTCTGCCATCCATCATGTCTGATGGTGCAATTATGTCTGCACCAGCTTCAGCAAGAATTTGTGATTGCTTAATTAAAACTTCTATTGTCTCATCATTATCAACCTCTTTATTAACTATAATTCCATCATGTCCGTGATCTGTATATGGATCTAGGGCTACATCAGCAATTAAAATAGTTTCAGGAAATTCATCTTTAATTTTATGAATCACTTGAGAAATAAAATTATTTTTTTTAATAGCCTCACTTCCTTTGTCATCTTTGTTTATATTTTCAATAACTGGGAAAAGTGCTAATGCCTTTATATTATTTTTTAACACATCTTCAATTTCAAAAAGAGCTTTTTCTGTTCCATATCTATAAATATCTGGCATAGAATTTATTGGTTCAGCATCATTAAAATTTTCTTTAATAAAAATCGGTTGAATCAAATCTTTAGTCGTGAGATTAATTTCAGAAACCAAATCAATAACATTCAGATTTTTTCTGAGTCTTCTTAAACGTGTACTTGGAAAATTTCTGTTTGCCATTATTTAATCCGTGATTGCACCAATACTTGCTGATTTAACACTATTTGCATATTTCGAAAGAACTCCTTTTAATGGAGGGCCAACAGGATTTACCCATTTTTGTTTCCTTTCATCTAGAACATCGTCATCAACTTTTAGAACTAGCTTATCTTCTTCTGCATCAATTAGTATTTTATCGCCGTTTTCAATTAGTGCTATTAGTCCTCCCTCTGCAGCCTCCGGTGAAATATGCCCGACTACAAAACCATGGGTTCCACCAGAAAATCTCCCATCTGTAATAAATGCAACTTTGTCACCAAGTCCTAGACCCATAATTGCAGAGGTTGGTTTAAGCATTTCCCGCATGCCCGGACCTCCTTTTGGTCCCTCATATCTAATGACAATTACATCACCATCCTTTATAGATTTTGATAATATTGCTTGCATGCCTTCTTCTTCAGAATTAAATACTCTTGCAGTTCCTTCAAAAGATGTTCCCTCTTTTCCAGTAATTTTTGCTACTGCTCCCTCTTTGGCAAGATTTCCATAAAGAATTCTTAGGTGACTATTTTTTTTAATAGGGTCATCAAAGCTTTTAATTATTTCGTCATTATTATAGGGCTTAACATTTCTTAAATTTTCTTCCATTGTTTTGCCTGTAACAGTAAGACAATTTCCATGAAGTAATTTTTTATCTAAAAGAGTTTTCATTAATGGCTGAATACCTCCACTAGAATTTAAATCAGACATAAAATTATTCCCAAAAGGTTTAAGATCTGCTAAAACTGGAACTCTTTTTCCGATTACAGTGAAGTCATCAAGTGAAAGATTGACGCCAATCGAATGAGCAATTGCTAATAAATGAAGTACTGCATTAGTCGATCCACCTAAAGCAACAACAATCGTAATAGCATTTTCAAATGCTTCTTTGGTCATAATATCTGATGGCTTGATGTCATGTTTTAAAAGATTCATTACTGCAGAGCCTGCATCTAAGCAATCTTGCTCTTTAGATTTTGAAACAGCATCTTGACTGCTGCTTCCGGGCAAACTCATTCCTAAAGCTTCTATAGCGGATGCCATAGTGTTTGCAGTATACATTCCTCCACAAGAACCAGGTCCTTTGACTGAAATTTCTTCAAAATGAATTAGTTCTTTTTCCGAAATTTTTCCCTTTGAATATTCACCAACTTTTTCTGATACCGTAACATAGTCAGTATTTTCTTCACTTGGTTTTATTGAGCCACCATATATAAATATTGATGGTCTATCCAATCTTGCCATCGATATTAGGCATCCAGGCATATTTTTATCACAACCACCTAAAGTTATAAGCGCGTCATATCCCAAACATGCAACAACAGTTTCTATAGAATCTGCAATTACTTCTCTTGATACTAAGGAATATTTCATTCCTTGTGTTCCCATAGATATACCATCAGATACAGTTATTGTATTAAATAATATTCCTTTACCTCCGGATGTATTAACTGACTTTTCAACAATTTCAGATAATTCATTAATGTGCATATTGCAAGGAGTAACCTTTGCACCTGTTGATGCAATTCCAATAAAAGATTTTGTAAAATCTTCAGTCGTAAACCCCGCACCACGAAGCATAGCTCTGGATGCAGCTTGATTAGGGCCGTCTACAAGTTCTTTTGAATATTTTCTATTAGTCATATTTATACAATGCTTATTCGGATGCGTATCTTAACGCAGCCGAAAGTAATTTTTTAGTATATTCTTGTTTTGGATTTGAAAAAACCTCATTTGAGGGACCAAATTCAACAATTTTTCCATTTTTCATCACAAATATATAGTCGGACATCGATCTAATTACCTTTAAGTCATGACTTATAAATAAGTAAGTAAGTTCATACTCTTCCTGAATATCTTTTAAAAGATTTATTACCTGAATTTGAATTGATCTGTCTAATGCAGATGTTGGCTCATCTAAGATCATAAATGCAGGATTCATTATAAGAGACCTAGCAATTGCAATCCGCTGACGTTGACCTCCAGAAAATTCATGAGGATATTTATTTTTTGCTTCAGTATTTATACCAACATCATTCAATACTTTATCGATCTTCTTATTTGTTTCATCTTTTTTTAAATCAAAGTGAACACCCAACCCTTCACCAACTATTTCACCAATAGTCATTCTTGGTGAGAGTGAGCCATAAGGATCTTGAAAAATAATTTGAATATCTTTTTTAAGTTTTTTCTTTGATAGAGATATATCTGCTCCATCAAAAAATATTTCTCCATCATAATTGACTAGATTAGCAATTGCTTTCCCTAATGTTGATTTTCCAGACCCTGATTCACCAACTAAACCTATTGTAGTATTTTTAAAGATATTTAGTGATACATCTTTAACTGCATGAAACTTATTTTTTTTGAAGAAGTTTGCTCCCTCAATTGAATAAAATACATTTAGGTCTTTTATCTCTATCAAAGGAGATGATTTCAAATTAACGATAGATTTTGGTATTGGCTCAGCATCCAAAAGTTTTTTTGTATATTGATGTTGAGGATTTTCAAAAACTTGTTTCGTGTCGCCCTGCTCTATTATCTTGCCATTTTGCATTACACAAACTTTATCTGAAAACTCTCTAACTAAACCCAAATCATGAGTAATGAATAGAATTGACATCCCAAATTCTTTTTTTAATTTTGTCATTAAATCGAGAATTTGTGCTTGTATAGTTACATCTAAGGCTGTTGTTGGCTCATCAGCAATTAAAAGTTTAGGCTTATTAACCAATGCCATTGCAATCATAATTCTTTGTCTTTGCCCTCCAGATAACTCATGTGGATAAGCCAAGAATCTTCTTTCAACCTCATCAATTTCTACTTGCTGCATAAGGTTAATTGCTTCATTCTTTGCTTCTGCCTTATTTTTTTTTGAGTGAAGTAATATTGATTCTGTTATCTGATCTCCAACTCTGTGATATGGATTCAGAGAAGTCATTGGTTCTTGAAATATCATTGAAACTAAATTTCCTCTTAATGATAGAAGGTCAGCGCTTGAGGCTCCAATAATTTCTTTATCCTCAAAAAAAATTGATGAGTTATCAGTATAGCTAGCTTGAGGTATTGGTAATAATTGCATCAATGACATTGCAGTAACTGATTTTCCTGAACCAGATTCACCAACAAGTGCTAGGGTCTTGTTGGTCTCAATATTAAAACTTATTTCATCAACTGCCCTAAATACCCCATTTCTAATGGAAAAATCAATAGATAAGTTTTTAACTTCTACAATATTTTTCATAATATTCTTTTGTACTCGCTCAAAAAATCACAAACTGCTTTATCGGCATTTTTAAGTCTTGTCATGGAAGCAAAACCATGAAAAAGAGAAGGATAATGAAGTTGCTTCACATTATTATTATTTTTATGAAGTAAATAAGCATATTCTTCTGCTTCATCTGATAATGGATCAAATCCCGCTGTAACTATTATAGTTGAGGGTAATTTATTTTTTGAGTCAAATAACAATAAATTAAATCTCTCATCACTAGAATTGTCTTTATCATTCATAAATTGTTTCCAAAACCACTTTATTGCATCATTTGTAAGAAAGTAACCTTCCTCAAAAACATTCTGAGATTCTGAATTACATTTAGGATCACACATAGGATAAATTAATAATTGACTGTGTACGTTTTTACTTCCACTGGCTGATAAGTATTGTGATATTGATGCTGCTAGATGAGCTCCAGCGCTGTCACCACATAAACTGATATCTTCAGTATCAATTCCATTTTTATTTAGCCAATGAATTGCTTCAATTCCTTCATTGTGAGCAACAGGAAATTTGTTTTCAGGAGATTTGCTATAGTCAAGAGAATAAATCTTAGTTCTTAGTTTCTCAGAAAAATACGCAACCGAATTATCATGTGTTTCAATTGAGTTTAATACATAGCCACCACCATGAAAATACAGAATGACTTTTTTACTATCTGTTTTGTAAGGTACATACTCTCTTAAAATTAACTTCTTTGATTTACCAATCTTATGATCAATTTTTAATATTTTCTTTTTTGGTAATTTAGATAACCTTAAGTTAGTCCTTCTCTTCTCAATTATTTTTCTAATTTTTGGAACATCCCTTTCTTTTACCTCATGAATATTGAAATTTGGTACTAGTGATAAAAAAATTTTAGATTGGTGATCAAATGCATAATTTCTCTCTACCTTATCAAAAGGAGAAATGATCCTTAAAAACCACACTGGAATTTTAAAAAGACAATTTATTAAAAAATTTCTAATCATTTATTAGTTTATCAAAAACAAAGCTTCACTTTAAACATCGAGACGTTTATCCTACATGAACATGAGAAAAATAATATTATTTACATTAATTTTTTTATTAATAACTCCAATTAATTCAAGCGATAAAAAAGAATTTTTTAATGCTAAAAGTGAAATTTTACCTGCAGAGGAGGTTTTTGAAATAAAAGTTTTAAATAATTTGAATACTATCAATATAAGATGGGCTATTAGGGAAGGCTACTATATGTATTTAGATTCTATTAAATTCCAAGATTTTGCAAAACCATATAGAATCTTGAACTCGGAAATAAGTTCTTATGAAGATGAATATTTTGGAAAGACAAAAGTAATCAAAAAAATCTTTGAAATTGAAATTAAAACTGAGGATTTGATGGCAGTGGATGGTCTTGTTGTACAATATCAAGGTTGTTCTGAACAAGGATTTTGTTATCCAGTAAAAAAGCATAAAATCCTTTAATATCCTATAAATTATTATAAATTCTGTTAAAATCAAATAAATGAATATCCTAGTACTAAATGGGCCTAATCTAAACCTTCTCGGAAGTAGAGAATCTAATATATATGGTGAGGAATCTTTAAATGTAATTGAAAAAAAACTCCTTAAACTTGCTGAAGATAATAGTTTTTCTGTAAATTTTTTTCAAAGCAATGCAGAGCATGAACTTATTAATTGTATACATAATTCCAAAGAAAATAATATATCAGCTATTATTTTTAATCCTGCTGCATTTACTCATACAAGCATTGCACTCAGAGATGCCCTTTTGGCTGTAAAAATTCCGTTTTATGAAGTGCATATTTCAGATATTAACTCTAGAGAAGAATTTAGAAAGAAATCATTTTTCTCTGATATTGCAGAAAAAGTGTTTACTGGGAAAGGAACGAATGGGTATCTTCTTGCATTAGAGGAAATAATCAAAAATAATTAATAGATATTATGGATATTAGAAAAATAAAAACTTTAATAGAAATGTTGGAAGCATCCGACCTTAACGAAATAGAAGTAACTCAAGGTGAAGAATCTGTAAGAATAAAAAAAAGTGTTGGTGATGCTAATACAATTTCAGGTGAAAATTCAATAAATTTAAAAAATAACAAAAATTTATCAGCTGATGTAGCAATAAAAGATTCAAAATATATTGAAGGTAATGAGATAAAATCTCCAATTGTTGGAACTTTTTATCGTAAGCCTAGTCCAGACAAAGAACCATTTGTTAATGTTGGCGATATAGTTGCTAAGGGAGACGTACTATGTATTATCGAAGCAATGAAAAATATGAATGAAATTAAATCAGATTTTTCAGGTAAAGTAGTTTCAATTGAAGTAGATGATGCACAACCAGTAGAGTTTGGGCAAACAATTATCGTAATTAATTAAATGTCTTATAAAGTTTTAATTGCCAACAGAGGAGAAATTGCCCTTCGCGCTCTAAGAGCATGTAGAGAGCTCGGAATTAAGACAGTTAGTGTTTATTCAGATGCTGACAAAGGCCTCAAGCATCTTCGTTTTTCAGATGAAACAGTTTGTATTGGTCCAGCACAACCATCAGAAAGTTACCTAAATACTGCATCAATTTTGTCTGCAGCTGAGCTTACTGAAGTTGATGCTATTTATCCTGGTTACGGTTTTTTGGCAGAAAATCCTGAATTTGCAAATCAATGCAATGAGAGTGGATTCAAATTTATCGGACCCAGCTCAGAAACCATTAAAAAAATGGGAGATAAAATTACTGCGAAAAATTTTGTAAGCAGTTATGGCATCCCTACAGTGCCTGGTTATACAGGTGAAATTCCTGAAGACGAATCAAAATTTAAAAATATTGTTAAAGAAATTGGATATCCAATAATATTAAAAGCAACAGCTGGTGGAGGTGGAAGAGGAATGAGAGTTGTTGAGACAGAGGAGGAATTGATTAACTTTACCGAAATAACTATGCAAGAAGCGCAAAACTCTTTTGGAAATAACAAAGTTTATATCGAGAAATATATTCAAAATCCTCGACATATTGAGGTACAAATTATTGGAGATGGAAAAGGTAATGCGATTCATCTAGGAACAAGAGACTGTAGTACTCAGAGAAGACATCAAAAAATTATAGAAGAAGCTCCAGCAATAAATATTGAAAATGAGAGCCTTGCTAAAATATTATTTTCTTGCACCAATCTATGTAAGGAAATTAGCTACGAAGGAGTTGGTACATTAGAGTTTTTGTATGAAAATGGTAATTTTTATTTTATAGAAATGAATACAAGAATTCAGGTTGAACATCCTGTGACTGAGATGATAACTGGTTATGACATTGTAAAAGCTCAATTTAGAATAGCACTTGGTATGGGTATTGAACTTAACCAAGATGATATAAAATTTAATGGTCATGCAATTGAATGCAGGATTAATGCAGAAGATCCTGAAACATTTCAGCCATGTCCAGGTCAAATTACAAAAATGCATACTGCTGGAGGTTTCGGCATTCGCTATGACTCTCATATTTATGGGGGCTATACTGTCCCGCCTTTCTACGACTCTTTGCTTGCAAAGATAATTACTCAAGCAAATACTAGAAAATCGTCTATAAAAAGAATGTTAAGTGCTTTGGATGAATTTTTTGTAGAGGGCATTAAAACAAATCAGATGTTGCACCAAAAAATTCTCAATGATGAAACTTTTATTAAAAATGAACATACAATTAATTATTTAGAAAGGGATTTCAATAAATAATATGTTTGATGAATATAATCCAAAAATAATTGAAAAAAAAATTCAAGATAAATGGAATAAATCAGATAAGTATAAGTCAGCCGTAGATAACAGAGAAAAGTTTTATTGTTTATCGATGTTCCCATACCCATCAGGGAAACTACATATGGGACATGTAAGAAACTATACAATTGGTGATGTAATTTCCAGATTCAAAAGAATGCAAAATTTTAACGTTTTTCAACCAATGGGATGGGATGCTTTTGGCCTTCCAGCAGAAAATGCTGCAATTGAAAATGAAGTAAGTCCAAAAGATTGGACTGATCAAAATATAGAAAATATGAAAAATCAACTGCAGTCGTTGGGGTTTAGTTATGACTGGTCAATGGAGCTAAGGACATGTGATCCAAAATACTACAAATGGGAGCAATTAATATTCAAAAAATTTTATGACGCTGGTTTAGTTTATAAAAAGAAGTCGCTTGTAAATTGGGATCCAGTTGATGAAACTGTTTTAGCCAACGAACAGGTTATTGATGGAAAAGGTTGGCGTTCTGGTGCTCAAGTCCAAATTAAAGAAATTGATCAATGGTTTATTAAAATAACATCTTATGCAGACGAATTATTAGATTCACTTGAACAACTAGATTGGCCTGAAAATGTAAAATTAATGCAAAAAAATTGGATAGGAAAATCCTATGGTGCAGAAGTTGAATATAAAATGGAGGAAGGTAACGAAAGTCTTAAAACCTTTTCGACAAGACCTGATACCATTTATGGTGTTACTTTTTTAGCAATCTCTCCAAATCATCAATTATCAATAAATCTTTCTAAAACAGATGAAAACATCAAATTATTTCTTGAAAAATGTAAAGATCGTAAAAATGCCGAAGCTGATATAGCTAAAGCCGAAAAGCTTGGAATTGATACTGGTAAAAAAGTGATTCATCCAATTACAAAAGAAAAATTACCTGTTTGGATCGGTAACTTTGTCTTATTGGATTATGGTACTGGCGTGGTTATGGGTGTTCCTGGACACGATGAAAGAGATTTTGAATTCGCAACAAAATATCAAATAGATATTAAACAAGTAATTAAAAATGATAAGGATGATTTGCCAATTCCAGACAAAGGTATATTAATAAATTCTGACAACTTTGATGGTATGACCTCTGAAAATGCATCTAAGGAAATAATTAATAAATTAATAGAGCTTGAATGTGGAAGCAGTTTAATTCAGTTTAGATTAAGAGATTGGGGTATTAGCAGACAAAGATATTGGGGTTGTCCGATACCAGTGGTCTATGATGATCATAAACCAATGGTAGTTAATCAAGAGGAAATGCCAATCCAACTTCCTGAACTTAAAGATAGTGCAAAACCAATACCACTTAGCCAAAATCAAAATTTTATAAATTTAAGCACTAATCAAAAAAGAGAAACTGATACTTTTGATACTTTTATGGATTCATCTTGGTACTATGCAAGATTTACCTCAGCAGATAATAACGAAGATATTTTTGACTCAAGAACTAATTATTGGTTGCCTGTTGATCTTTATATCGGTGGCATTGAACATGCAATTTTACATCTTTTATACTCAAGATTTTTTCATAAGGCAATGAGGGATCTAGATCTTGTAGAGGGCGATGAACCTTTTAAAAAATTATTGACACAAGGCATGGTTTTAAAAGATGGCTCAAAAATGTCAAAATCAAAAGGAAATACAGTTGATCCTCAACAATATATTGATAAATATGGTGCAGATACAGTTCGGCTTTATATGATGTTCACATCTCCTCCAGAACAAAGTCTTGAATGGAGTGAATCTTCTGTTGAAGGGGCATCAAGGTTTTTAAAAAGAATTTGGAAGCTTACAAGTGGAAGGAAATATGAAGAGTATGATGATACTTTTGAATTTTCAAAGGAAGAGATTGAGTTAAGAAGAAAATCTCATTCAACCTTAAAAAAAGTCAGTAATGATTATGAAAATAGATTTGCTTTTAATACTGCAATAGCCTCAATAATGGAACTCTTAAATTTTATTCCAGAAGAATTTAAAAAAGATAGCTCTACAAATTCACAGAAATTTTGTTTAAATGAAACAATAGTTTTTATTCTCAAAATGCTTGCACCTATAACTCCTCATATCTGTGAAGATCTATGGAACAAATTTTATGGCGAAAAAGATATTGAATTATCTTGGCCAGACTTTGATGAAGATATAATTTTAATTGATGAATTTGAATTAATTATCCAAATAAATGGCAAAGTAAGAGGGAAGCTAAATATTAAAAAAGATACAAATCGAAAGGATATAGAGCTTAAAGCTATTGAGGTTGAAAATGTGAAAAGTTTTATAAATAATTCAAAGATTAAAAAAACAATTTATGTTAAAGATAAACTCATAAACTTTGTAATATAAATTAAATGACAATAAAAAATATATTCATACTCCTGCCATTTTTATTAAATTTAGGTTGTTCTTTTAATCAATTAAAATATGACGATATTTCAACAAATAGCTATGAAATTTTATTTGATGAAGGTATTCCAAAAGACATGCAAAATACTTTAAATTCTATTTTGAAGTCATCAAAGGCCGACTCTAATAATTTAGTAAAGGTCGAAGTTAAAAATTTTATGTACAAAGAATATGACATATATGCAGGTGATGCTCTGCGATCTCTAGAAACTGAAGTTAAATCATCAATTGAATTAAGGATAAATGGTAAAAAAACAATAAATAAGAAGCTTTCATCAATGAAAAGATTTAACTCAAATGAACTAAATTCACTTGCAGACTCTGAGATGAAAACCTTTATAAAAAGAGAGCTTTATATGGATTTAATCAATCAATTAGTCATAGAGGTAGCCTTAATTGATTTGTGACGCCAACTCTTTATCAAAATATATAGATTCATCTCATAATATTTTCTTTATATTTGGCCCAGAGGTTATTTTAAAAAATAATTCAAGGGATCTAATAAGTGCAAACTTAAGAGAAAAGGGCTTCTCTGAAAAAAAAATAATCTTAGAAAAAGACTTTTCAAATATTGAACAGATAATAAAAGAAAATGCTAGCGGATCATTGTTTGGCTCTAAAACCTTAATAGAAATATTTCATGATAAAGGAAGATTATCCTCTGATATTCTTAATATTTTAGATATGCCTGATATAGAAAAAATGAGCAACATAGCTATCATAATCAGATCTATTAGTGAAAAAATTAATAAATCAACAAAATGGGTAAAAAAGTTTGATGCTATAGGCCTAATGATAGATTGCAGAAAGCTCAAGGTTTTTGAGGAAAAGGGATGGATCAAAGATCAACTTTGTTTTATGGCAGAAAAAGATGCAAGAGAATATTCTAGAAAAATAAATGACTTATTTAGTGGTAATTTAATAGCGCAACAAAATGAAATTAATATTCTTAAGCTAACATATTCACAAGAAAAAAATGACGCTTACGATGAAAATGATAAAGCTGAATTTTTGCCTTACGAGCTTGAAGATAAAATAATTGAAAAAGATACTAACTATTCACTTAGGATCGTCAGAGCAATAAAAAGAAATGATGATCATTACGGTCCTCTCTTAGTCTGGATAATAGGTAGAATAATAAATGTCTCTGTGGTGTCACTCCAAAATGCGAATTCTAGAAAAAGCTTAGAGTCTGCAGGAATATGGAGTAACAAAATACCAGATTACTTAAATTTTATTAAAAAGATTTCACTTAAAGATTTGCTCAATCATCAAAAAAAAATTTATAAACTCGATTTGGCGTCCAAAGGACTTGGAGGCATTTCAAAGGATCAGTTTTGGCAAGAAATTGATAATTTAATCATCGAGTTATGCTCTAACTGAGAAAGTTATCTCTAAAAATCGTTTCACTTTTTTTAAAAATATAGTTTTCATGATCAAGTTGAAGATCATAGCCAATAATATCAGTAACTAATGCAAGTCCTTTTGTAGAACTTGTCAACCAAATTGATTTCGACTTCAACAAATTATCCAGTGAATATTTGCCCTCTTCAACTTTAATACCAGCTTCTTTTAATTTATCAATTAATAAATCTCTTGTAATACCTGGAAGAATATTTGAAGATAATGAAGGTGTATAGACACAATCATTGTCAGTAAAAAAAACATTTGAAGCTCCACCTTCAGTAATAATATTATCTTTATGCATGATTACTTCACCACAGCCTTTATCTTTAGCCTGATTCATGCTCATTATATTTCCTAAAAGTGATGTGGATTTAATATCACACCTTTGCCATCTTAAATCTTCACTAATCATAACTTTTATTTTTTGTGGGCTAAAAGAATGCTCGACTACATAACCAAATGTCTCGATAGAAAGTTTTTTATCAAACATATGTGATCTGATAAGATCCACACCTCTTGAGATCTGATAGTAAACATATCCATTTTCAAAACTAATTTTATTTATTAACTCTAATATCTCATTCTCTATATAATTAGCATCTATAACTAAAGATAATGCTGCACAACTTTTCTTGAGCCTCTCAATATGTTTGTCATACGCTATGATATTAGATTTAAAAAAAGGGATCACTTCATATACACTATCTGAAAAAGTATATGCTCTACTTAGAGGTGAAATTTTTATATTATCAAGAAAATCAAATTTTCCGTTATAAACAGCCTGAATATTTTCCATCTTTTTAATTAAAATTAAATAATGACATTATCCATAAAACAAATTTGGACCAAAGTCTGCCAAAAAATCCTTTTGCCTCAATATCTTCAAGTGCAATTAGATCAGAAGTATGGACAATTTGCGAGTTACTTATTATTTCAAGCGTACCAAGCTTGTCACCTAAATTAATTGGTGCTTGGACATTATTTTTTATATTGTAATTAACCTTAATGTCTTTGAATTCTATTCTAGGCAAAGTTATTGATATATCTTTCTCAACTCCAAGGCCAACTTTATCAGATCTTCCACCCCAAACCCTTGAAGAAGAGTATTCTTTGTTTGCATCAAAGTATTTTTGAGTTGCATAAAATCTAAACCCATATTCTAGTAATCTTTGTGTTGATAAAAATCTTTCATTATCAGATACGCTGCCAGCAACAACAGTTATGAGTCTCATATTACCTCTTTCAGCAGAACCTATAAGACAATAACCAGCTGTTGATGTATGACCAGTTTTTACTCCATCAGAAGACTCATCACGCCATAGAAGTTTATTTCTGTTTAATTGCTTAATATTGTTATAAGTATATTGCTTTTCCTTGTACAAAGAATACATCTCAGGAAAATTTGAAATAAATTTAGACGTTAGTTTTGCTAAATCCCTTGCAGATGTAACATGATTATCATCTGGCAAACCTGTAGAGTTACTAAAATATGTATCTTTCATTCCAATAGCTCCTGCATAGGAATTCATTAAATCTACAAAACCTCTTTCAGTACCTCCCACATATTCCGCTATTGCCACAGATGCATCATTGCCTGATTGGATTATTATTCCTTTCAATAGATCAAGAATACTTACTTTTTTTCCAGCTTCTATGAACATTTTAGATCCTTCCATCTTCCAAGCTTTTTCACTTACTAAGACCATATCATCCTGATTAATAAGTTGATTTTCTATTTGATCAGCAACAACATAACCTGTCATGACTTTAGTCATGCTCGCAGGTTCAATTAATTCATCAGAGTTAAACTCTGCTATTACAGTATTGGTATTAGGTTCAAGTAAAATATAACTTTTCAAATTTAGTTCTGGCGCATTCGGAACAAAGCTTTGGCTAATTAATGAACTAGAAACAAAAACCAATGATAATAATAATTTTTTCATTTTTTATACTCTTCTGATAAATAATAAACAGCCATTGCATAGAAATGACTTCTATTATATTTAGTTATCGCTATAAAATTGTCATCCCCAATAAAATATAAATCATTTCCTTCCTCATTAAAACTTAATGGTATAAATTTTGAAAGTGAATCTTTAGGTTCATAAATCTCTCTTACGTTATTTAAATAAACCTCAGAAACAATTTTTCCATCTCTTTTCCAACCATGAACTTTGAGATAGTTTGCAATACTTCCTATGGCATCATCAACAGATGAGAACAAATCAACACTTTTATCACCATCAAAATCAATAGCATATGCCATATAGCTTGATGATATAAATTGACCGTATCCCATTGCTCCAGCATACGAACCTTTAATCTCAAAAATATCTAAATTATTATTTCTTGTTAATAAAAAAAACTTTACGATTTCATCTTTAAAAAACTTTGATCTTCTAGGATAATCAAAACCTAAAGTCATTAAGCTATCTATCACTCTATAACTACCCATTATCTTTCCATATCTTGTTTCAACACCCAAAATTGCCACAATAATTTCTTTTGGCACTCCAAACTCTTGTTCAGCCTTTTCTAATGTTTCAATATTATTTCTAATAAATTTTTTACCATTTATAATTCTTTTATCCTCAATAAATAATTTTTTATATCTCTCCCAAGTCCATGTAAATTCTGCAGGAGATGAAATACTATCTATTATTTTTTGTTGTTTTGTTGCGTTTTCAAAAACATCTTTGACATAAGACGCATCGAATCCATGCACTTCAACCAATTCATCAATAACTTCGTTTGCATTTGGATGATTGAAATAACTAGCGTGACTATAAAAAGATAATATTAAAAGTATATACGTGATTATATTTTTCATCTTTGCATTAATTTCTTGTGAGTTGCCATGGAAATAATAATTCCAAAAGATATATAAAATGATAGCAAAGATGAGCCTCCTTTGCTTATAAAAGGTAATGGCATGCCAACAACAGGGATTATTCCAATGACCATTGCCAGATTAATAAAAACTGTTGAAATAAATATTAAGCTAAGTCCTCCAATTGTTAATCTACAAAATCTATCTCTTGCGTTAAGTGCTAAATATAAACACCTAAACATAATAAAAAAAAACATTAAAAGAACTACGCAAACACCAAAAAAACCAAATTCCTCCGCAATCACTGAAAAAATAAAATCTGTTTCTGTTTCAGGTAAAAAATCAAGATGTGCTTGTGAACCCTCTTGATATCCCTTTCCAAGGATGCCACCAGAACCTATTGCTATTTTTGATTGTGTAATGTTCCATCCAGATCCATATGGATCATTTGTGGGATCAAATAATGTCAAAATTCTCTGTCTTTGAAAGGGCTCTAAAAAGTTGTTCCATATAAAAGGTAGTGATAGTAAAAATATTCCTATCGAAACACCAATAAATCTCCAACTTAAACCTGCTAAGAATAAAATATATAAACCAGCTATTAGAATTACCAAACTGGTTCCTAAGTCAGGCTGAATTCTAACAAAGTTAGTTAAAATTAGAATTAAAATTATACAAATTAATGTATTCTTAAAACTTATCGGTAATGGTTTGTCATATAAGTAAGCTGCTAAGAAAACAGGTAATGTGATCTTAACCATTTCGGATGATTGAAGAGAAAAGAATCCAAAATTAAGCCATCTTTTTGCGCCATTAATCTCATTACCAAAAATAAAAGTGGCAATAATTAAAATTATTGAAGAAACAAGAAAAATTAATGAATTATTTTTATAAAAATCTGGGTCAGGCTGACTCAACAAAAACATTAATAAAAGTCCAAATATCACAAAAACGAACTGTTTAATTGTTGCATCATAATTACCTTGAGATGCACTAAATAAAAAAACTAAGCCCATTAATGACAGAAGAGTAATTGAAATAAACAAATATGGATCAAAATATAAATCCTTATTTAATTGCCTTGAATAATTTCTCATTTCTTTAATAAGCTATTTAAGACTTTTATAGCTACTGGTCCAGCTACGGATCCTCCACTTTCACCATTCTCAATAATTACACTAACAGCATACTTAGGGTTAGGCATAGGACCAAATGCTACAATAATTGCGTGATCTCTTTTGCCCTCAACTTCTCTTATTATTTTATAATCTTCTTTTGTATCGGTGCTTACAAGCTCAACAGTTCCTGATTTTGCAGCAATAATGTAGTTTTTTAAATTTCTAAGTCTTTTTGCAGTTCCTTTAGGATTTTCGATCACCCCAATCATACTATCATGAAGCTTTTGCCAGTCTGTATCAATTATATTTTTTGCTTTAAATGTTTCTTCTTTTAGATCAATATTATTTTTAACAAATGATAGATTATTTAAATTTCCTTTATTGGCCAAGAAAGAAGCATAGTATGCAAGTTGAATTGGAGTTGCACTTAAGTAGCCTTGTCCAACACCAATATTCACAGTATCTCCTTTAAACCAACCAAAATTAAGATTATTAATTTTCCATTGTGGATTTGGAAGAAGTCCATTATCTGGAAAAAAACAATCTTTGCAGACATTTCTTCCAAAACCAAAATATGACAGATGCTTAATTAATTCATCGATGTCTGATTGATATGCAAGAGAGAAGAAAAAAGTATTTGAACTCTCAATAATTGCATCATTTAGGTTTATATTTCCGTGGCCTCCTTTTTTCCATCCTCTATAAACACGGCCATCTTCTGGAAGAACAAAGAATCCTGGGTCATCAATTGTGTAATCCCAATCAATAATATTATTTTCAAGACCAAATAATGCGATTGCTGGTTTTATTGTAGATGCAGGCGAATATCTTCCCTGACCTGCTCTATCAAAGAAAGGTTTGTTTTCATCTTCCAAAAGCCGATCAAATTCAGAAGAGGATAACCCATTTGAAATTTTATTAGCAGAAAATGTTGGTGAACTAACATAGGTATTTATTTCACCGGTATCTAAATCAACAGCTACTACTGCGCCCCTTCGGGAATCAAGCTCATCATATGCAACTTTTTGAGCGTCAATATCAAGGGCTGTTTTTAGATCTCTTCCTGGCAAAGGAGCTATAAACTTTAATTCTTTTAGAAGTTTTCCTTTTGCATCTACCTCGTAAACTTTTTTTCCAAAAGTTCCTCTCAATTCTTTGTCATAAATACTCTCTATACCTGTTTTTCCAAGTAAGAACGCATTAGAGTAGTTAAACCGTGTTTCTCTTAGTTTTTGATCTTGATTTGAAAGAATCTCCTCTAACTCATCGTCATTTGGATTGCCAACAAAGCCAATTGCATGAGAGAAAAGATGTGGATATATATGCTGTCTTGAAAATCTCTCGTCAATGAAAACATTTGGAAATTTATGTCTTCTTACCTCAAACCTTGCAATCTCCTCAGGAGAAAGATTTTTTTTAATTGTAAGTTCTCTATTTAGGCTAGCCTTTGCCTCAAAGTTTTCAAAAAAGTAAGTTTGCTCTTCACTATTTAAAGAAATTACTTGTTGAATATTTTTTAATAATATATCTGGGTTTAGTATTTGCGATGGACTTACGATAAGGTTATAACTAGGTATATTATTTACAAGAATATTATTATTTCTGTCGTAAATTATGCCCCTTCTAGGTTGAATTAAAACTTCTCTTGTTTTATTTTTTAATGCTGCAATTTCATAGTCTGAAAAACTGGAAATCTGAAGAGAATATGTTTTAGATAAGAAATAAGTAAATAAAAATGCAAAAAATATATAGATAAATAATAGTCTATTAGAAAAATTTTTCTTTTCTAATCTTCTTTCTTCAATATCACTCATTTATGATAGGGTTTATTGTTTATAATTGAATATGCTCTATAAATTTGCTCCATAAGTAATAATCTAAACAGTCTATGAGGAAAAGTGAATAGTGATGCTGAAAATATATCATCAGATTTCTCTAAAATACTTTTAGATAATCCATATGATCCACCTACAATAAAAACAAGTTCTTTTTTTAAAGAAGTAAACTCTCCTAGAAAATTGCTAAAATCTCTACTGCTTTTTTGATCTCCACACTTGTCCCAAGCAACGATATAAGGATTTTTTTTAATCTTTGAAATAATTTGGTTCGACTCAGCTTCAATTATTTCTTGTCTTGTTAATTTAGAATTTTGCTGGCTCTTAATATTGACAAATTCTACTTTTAAATTTCTAGGTAATTGTTTTTTGTAAAATTCAATTCCATCCAATTCCCATGAGTTAGATTTATTACCAATAGTAATAACTTTTATATTCATTCAGCTGCTCTGTTCTATAAAAGAATTTTCTCCCCAGAGGCTCTCAAGATCATAAAAATCTCTTTCTTCTTTTTTCATAATATTTATAACTATCTGGCCGCAATCAATTAAAATCCATCCAGAATCAATACTACCCTCAACCCCAATTACAAATGTTTTATTATCTTTTAGAGTCTCTACAAGCTTTTCTGATACAGACATACAGTGTCTATTTGAGTTTGCAGTTGCAATTATAATTTCGTCGGCAAATGATGAAATTCCAATAACATTTAAAGAAATGATATTCTCTGCCTTACTTTCAATGAGATTAGATACGCATATTTTTGAGAGATTTTTTTTTGACAAAGTTTTTAAGTTTTATAAGATTTATTAAATAAAATTTCTTATTGGTATACTAAATCATAATCATAAAAAAAGGTAAGTAAATTTTGGAAATCGGCCTGTTTGAGAATCTTTTCAACATTTTTGAAAGTTATAAAAAATTAATTATTGGATTTGGATCCGTCTCTCTAATATTATTTATATTTAGTCTTCTAAGTATTAAATGGCTTGTTGCCTTAATACCAGAGGATTATTTTTTATCAAAAAAAAATACAAAATTTAAATCAAATTTTCCTCTCTTATGGATTTTTATAATGCTTATTAAAAATATTTTTGGATATTCCCTAATTGTAGGAGGTATTTTTATGTTGGTTCTCCCTGGTCAAGGTTTGTTTACAATTTTTATTGGCCTTATGCTGAGTAATTATCCTGGCAAGTATTATATTGAAAAAAGATTTATTGCTATACCAAGTGTTCTTCAATCAATAAATTGGTTGAGGAGAAAATCAAACAAACCCCCGCTAAAAGTTTAGGTTTTAATTTTTAATTTGTAGAAATTTCATCAATATATTTAGATAATATTGCGAATCTTTGTGAGGCATCAAATGCTTCTAATAAATTTTGTTTAGATTTAGATGGAATTGGAATAAGTCCAGCTAAATGATATGCAACAGAATCAGCTGAGTTAAAGTCTATGTTTATAGGCATTTCGCTTATGGAAGGATGCTTAATTATTTGAGACAAAATATTTGATATCTCAGGAAACTCTGCTAGCAAAGCTTGATCATCTACCTCAGGATCTGTAACCGCTTCAATTTCTCCAATGTTAAGACCATCTTCAAGTTGAACAAGATTTCCTATAAGGACTTTATTCATACATTTTACAGTTATCCCTAAAAGGCCATTAGGCAAGCTATTAAAATCAATAATTTCAACATAAGACCCCTTTTTTGATATTTCAAAATCTTTGTTGGATTCGTTTTTCTGATACACCATTACAAAACCTTTATTATTCTTCATGCATTCTTTAACCATAGTCACATAACGTGGTTCAAAAATTTGAAGATTTTGTATGGTTCCTGGCAGAGAAACAATCCCTAACGGAAATACTGGCAAACTATTTGCTTTCAAGATAACTCATTAATGGCTTTGTAAATTTTTGACTGTCTCTGTTTGTCATAATTAAAATAATATCATATTCAATAATAGTATCTTTTATATTACTTAGTAAACAATCAAGATCATTAAAGATATTATCTTGAGTGTATACATTTTTATGATCTAAGATAAGTGTTTGATCTAATGAGGCGAGTGAATTTAGTAAATCTTCCTCATGAAAACCAGAGGACATTGTATTTGAACCCAACTCCAAAATACCTAATATCTTTTTATCAGGATAATTATCTTTAAGTGCTGAAGTTGATAGTCTTATTGCAGTCGGATGATGAGCAAAATCATCAAATATTTTTACTCCAGATATTTCAGCAATTTTATCCATTCTTCTCTTAACTCCTTCAAAAGACATTAGGGCTTTAATTGATTCTTCTATGGAAATATTTTCAAGCCTAGCGGCAACAATTGCGCAAACATAATTCTTAAAATTATGCTCACCTATTAACGGAAGACTATCAAGAGAATAAGTAATTTCATCATAAATTAACTCCCTTTTAGAAAAATTGGTCGCTATCTCATCCGAATTAATTATTATGTTATTGCACCATATACCATTCTCAATAACTTTAGCTGAATTGTGATCATCCTTAAAATAAATTACATTTCCAGACTTTTTAATAGTTTTAATAAGGTGATTAAATTGTTTTCTTATATCTTTAATATCATCAAAAATATCTACATGATCAAACTCGATACAATTAATTATTAGATTTGTAGGGTTGTAGTGAATAAACTTTGAACGCTTATCAAAAAAGGCTGAATCATATTCGTCAGCTTCTATAACGAAAATTTGATCGGTACCAAGTTTTGCAGGATCATCAAAATTTTTAGACATCCCACCAATTAAGTAACCTATATCTTTTCCAATTTTAGAAAAAATATGTGCAAGCATATATGAAGTAGTTGTTTTTCCATGAGTACCAGAAATTGCATAAACTTTTCTATTTTTAAGTTCTCTTCCAAGGATTTCTGGTCCAGAGGTATGAGGTAAATTATTTTCTAGAATATACTCTACACAATCATTACCTCTTGAGATCGCATTACCGATAACGAATAAATCAGCTTTTGGTAGGGTGTCTTTTTTGTACCCTTTAGAAGTTTTTATATTTAAGCTATCTAGATAATATGACATAGGTGGATAGAATTGAATGTCAGAACCTGAAACATCATGTCCAGACTCTTTTAAGATTTGAGCAAGCCCAGCCATGAAGGTACCACATATACCTAAGATATGTATTCTCATATTAGTTATAATACGATAGTTGTATTTTATTCAAAGCATTAGTGGAGAAATAATGAAAAAAAACGCATTTTATGCCCAATCTGGTGGGGTCACATCTGTTATAAATGCAACTGCCGCAGCTTTAATATTGGAAACAAAAAAACATAAATCAAAAATAGGTAAAGTCTTTGCAGGAAAAAACGGCATTTTAGGAGCGCTCAGAGAAGAACTTATTGATACTTCAAAGGAAAGTTTATCTGCAATTAAATCACTAAAAAATAGACCAGGTGGTGCTTTTGGATCCTGTAGAGTTAAATTAAAAAGTTTGGATGAAAATAAAAAAGAGTATCAACGTTTGGTTGAAGTCTTTAAAGCTCATGATATTGGATATTTTTTTTATAATGGAGGAAATGATTCTGCAGATACTGCACATAAAGTTTCTCAAATTAGTAAAAAACTGGGTTATCCAATAAGCTGTATTGCAATACCTAAAACAGTTGATAATGATTTAGCAATAACTGACTGTTGTCCCGGTTTTGGTTCAGCTGCAAAATATATTGCGACCTCAACATTAGAAGCATCTTTAGATGTTGCGTCTATGTCGGCAACATCAACTAAGGTATTTATTTTAGAAGTGATGGGCAGAAATGCTGGCTGGATGGCGGCATCATCAGCTCTTGCCAGATCAAAAAAGAACGATGCTCCTCACATAATTTTGTTACCCGAAGTTATTTTTAATCAAAAAAAATTTTTAAACAGAGTTAAAAAAATTGTTGAGCTCCATGGTTATTGTGTAGTAGTTTCCTCTGAAGGAGTTAAAAACAATAAAGGAAAATTTCTTGCTGAATCAGAATCAAAAGATGCTTTTGGTCATGTTCAACTAGGAGGTGTTGCACCATATTTAGGATCACTAATTTCGAATAAATTAAAATTAAAAAATCATTGGGCAGTTTCTGATTACCTGCAAAGGAGTGCAAGACATATAGCCTCTAAAACAGATCTTCTTCATGCTGAGGCTGTCGGAATTCATGCAGTAAGATACGCAATCAAAGGTATGAATGGAGTAATGCCAGTAATTATAAGGGGGAAGAGTCCTAAATATTCATGGAAAATAAAGCCAGCGCCTCTATCAAAGATAGCAAATGTAGAAAAAAAATTGCCAAAATCTTTCATATCAAAAAATGGTTTTGATGTAACAAATAAATGTATCGATTATCTAAAGCCTCTTATAGTTGGTGAAGCATACCCAAAATATAGAGTAGGAGTACCCTCTGTCATCGAATTAAAGCTAATTGAAGTTAGAAAGAAGTTAACTCCCTGGATTAGTTAAAACTTTTTGAATTAAGTTCATCTATGATGTCTCTAACAGCATCTTTAAGAAGTACTTTATCGTCATCATTAAGAAAATCTCCAACAAAGACATTTTCACCTTTAGATCTAAAACTAAGTTTAAGAGATTTATTTTTATCTTTTTCTATATTAAATGATGTGAATGTCCTAAATTCTTTCCATAAATAGTCTGCTTTATTAAAGCCTTTTTCTATTTTAACAATCTCTTCAGATATATAAATTTTCTCTTTTTTACTGCTCCATCTAAAACTTAAATAGAATGCAATAAATAAAATTGTTAATTCAAGACCTGCAAATGGCAATATCAGCGAGGCGCCCAGAAAGAAAAATATAATTCCAATGCCACCACAAATAATTGTGATGCTTAATAAAAAAAGTAACCTATACTTCCCCTCCAGTGAGCTATTTGGACTTAATAGAATTAAATAGCTTGATTCATTATTTTTTTGAACTGAAACCAATTTAAAGAACCTTTTGAATTTTAGTTATTATCAGAATTATTAACCACTTCGGTTAATCTCTCAATATTTATTAATTTGCCAACTTTTTTACCTCGTTTAGCTCTTGATAAAATGTATTGTTGCCAGTCTTTTGGTTTTAATGTTACTGATCTTTTTCCTACTTCAATCATTAAAGAGCTATCATCTGAAAGAACTTGCGCATGAGCCATAAATTCTTCGCCTGCTTTTAATTTGTCTTTTGGAATATTTATAATTTTGTTTCCTTTTCCTTTTCCTAAGACTGGTAATTCTTTTAATTCAAAAATTAATAGTTTTCCGATGTTTGAAACTGCTGCAATATAGCTGTGATCTTCTTTTATAGGAATTGCTTTTAACATTTTTGCATTTTCTGGTAATTTCATAAAAGCCCTTCCAGTCTTCTTGTTTGAAATCATGTTTTTGTATTCCGAAATGTAGCCATAACCAGCCGTATTCATTATTAAGAATCTACTTTCATCATTTCCTATAACAGATGAAATAAATTGAACTCCTGAATCAGCACTCAATCTGCCAGTAATCGGCTCTCCCATTCCTCTTGCTGATGGCAACGAGTGACTTGGAATAGAATATGCTTTTCCGTTGGAATCTATGAAAACAGTGATTTGATTACTTTTTCCTCTTGCAAAATCTTGTAAAGAATCATCACCTCTGTATGACAATGAATTTGGATCTATATCGTGTCCTTTTGCACTTCTTATCCACCCAGCCTTAGAGAGAACAACAGTAATAGATTCAGTGATAATGGTTTCTTCTTCAGAAAAAATCTTTGCTGCGGAAGAAGCAATTATTGGTGATTTTCTATCTTCACCGAAGTTTTCTTTTATTTCATTTAATTCTTTTTTTATAAGGGTCTTTAATCTTGTTTTTGATTTTAATACCTTTTCAATTTCATTTTGTTCAGTGGTGAGATTTTTCTTTTCATCTTCGAGTTTTATTTGCTCTAGCTTGGCTAATTGTCTAAGCTTTATCTCTAAAATAGCATTTGCTTGAATTTTTGATAACTTAAAATTTTTAATCAAATCTTTTTTTGGTTCATCAGATTTTCTAATTATTTTTATCACTTTATCAATATCAATGAATATTAGTAACAATCCTTCCAGGATATGAAGCCTATCATTTACTTGATCAAGTCTATGTTCTAATTTCCTTTTAACAGTATTTTTTCGAAATACCAACCACTCCTTCAACAAATCAATTAATGCAAATACCTTAGGTCCACCTTTAAGTGAAATAAGATTCATATTTGTTCTATAATTTTTTTGTAGATCGGTGGATGCAAAAAGATGATTCATCAAGTCATCTGCATTCACTCTGTTAGATTTAAGAGTTATTACTAGCCTAACCGGATATTCATGGTCTCCTTCGTCAGCGAGGTCTACTACCATAGGAAGCTTTTTGTTCTGCATTTGTTCTGCAATTTGTTCGAGTATTTTTGATCCAGAGGCTTGATAAGGCAAAGAATCAATAATTATTGAATTCTTCTCTTGCTGCCATTTTGCCTGGATCTTAAATCCACCTCTACCAGAAGAATACATTTCCTCAAGCTCTTCACTATTAATTATTACTGGAGACTCATTTGAAAAGTCTGGCCCTTTTATTATTTTGAGAATTTCTTTGAGAGATGTTTTAGGTTCTTCAAGAATTTTTATTGTTGCATCAATGATTTCATTAATATTATGAGACGGTATATCTGTTGCCATACCTACAGCAATTCCTGATGTTCCATTAAGTAAAATAGAGGGTATCTTTGATGGGAAAATAATTGGCTCTAGAAGAGATCCATCAAAATTAGCTTGCCAGTCAACTGTGCCAAGTTTTAATTCAGAAATTAATAAGTTTGCAAAATTTGTAAGCTTAGATTCAGTGTATCTCATCGCTGCAAATGACTTAGGATCATCTTGGGATCCCCAATTGCCTTGTCCATCTACCAAAGGATATTTAAATGAGAAATTTTGTGCCATTAAAACCATTGCTTCGTATGCAGCACTATCTCCATGAGGGTGAAATTTACCAATTACATCTCCTACTGTTCTTGCAGATTTTTTGTATTTTGAAGATGCATCTAAGCCTAGCTCCGACATAGCATACAAAATTCTTCTTTGAACTGGCTTAAGTCCGTCTCCCACGTTAGGCAAAGCTCTATCAAGAATCACATACATCGCATAGTTTAAGTAGGACTCTTCAGCATACTTTTTTAAACTTATAGAATTAATTTCTTCTCTAGACATAATTTTTATATTCTAACTAATGATCCTTTCTTTTCTAACCATTCTTTTCTTGCAGGTGCATTTTTCTTTGACAACAAAAGATCCATCATTGCATTTGCATTATCAGTTGCTGAAATTGATAACCTAACTAATTGTCTTGTTTGCGGATCCATAACAGTTTCTCTTAGTTGAGACGGGTTCATTTCGCCAAGTCCTTTAAACCTTTGGATATTAATTTTAGGTTTTCCTTTTTTAGCTTTGAATTCCTTTACAACATTATCTTTATGTTTTTCATCTAACGCGTATAGGACCTCCTTACCACAGTCAATTCTAAATAGTGGTGGCATAGCAATAAAAATTCTTCCTTCATTAACCAAGGATTTAAAATGCCTTAAAAACAGAGCGCAAAGAAGAGTTGCTATATGAAGCCCATCAGAGTCGGCATCAGCTAAAATACAAATTTTTCCATACCTTAGTGAGGTAATATCAGAACTTCCAGGCAACACACCTATTGCTGTAGATAAGTTTTTTATTTCTTGAGACTTGATAATTTCTTGGCTTTCCAAATCCCATGTATTAAGAATTTTTCCTCTAAGTGGCATTATTGCTTGAAAAGATCTTTCTCGAGCTTGCTTTGCAGACCCTCCAGCAGAATCACCTTCAACTAAAAATAGTTCTGTTTCATTTAAATCCTCGCTATTACAATCCGATAGTTTTCCCGGCAAAGCAGGACCCTTAAAAGTTTTCTTTCTTTCAACAATGCTTGAAGCTTTTATTCTTGTTTGAGCAGACATAATTGCAAGCTCAGCAATTTTCTCACCTTCTTCAGTATGTTTATTTAGCCAAATACTTAAAATATCTTTTGTTGCACTTGAAACAAACGTCATATGATCTTTAGAGTCAAGACGTTCTTTAGTTTGGCCTGCAAACTGAGGATTTTGCATTTTTGAAGAAATAACAAATATTGCGTTGCTTATAACGTCATCTGCGTTTAGCTTTAATCCTTTTGGTAAAAGGCTTCTGTATTCACAAAATTCTTTTAATGACTCTAATAAACCTGATTTAAACCCATTTAAGTGGGATCCGCCTAGAGGCGTAGGAATTAAATTTACATAAGTTTCTTCTAATTTATTTTTTGAGGGTTTTTCAGACCAATTTATTACAAATTCAACTTCCTGAGTGTCTGAATTCTTGGACGATAAGATAGACTCTTCTAAAATTAAATCAATGCCTTCAGATACATCATCAAGATAACTTTTTAATCCATCCTCATAAAACCATTTTATTTTTTCTTTCTTTTTTTCATAGTGAAAATCGATGGTTAGTCCAGGACAAAGAACAGCTTTTGCTTTTAATAAATGTTTTAGTTCTTTTACTTTAATTTCGACCGACTCAAAATATTTTTCGTTAGGCTTAAATTTGATAGTGGTACCAGTATTACGAATTCCAACGTCGCCTACAATTCTTAGTTCATTTTTTTTGTCGCCATTATTAAATGACATCTCATGATCTTTTGAATCTCGCTTGATATTGACTTGAAGGTTCTCAGATAAAGCATTCACAACAGATACACCTACTCCGTGAAGTCCACCAGAAAAATTATATTCCTCTCCAGAAAATTTAGCACCTGCATGAAGCTTGCATAAGATTAATTCAACGCCGCTTACTTTATGCTCAGGATGAATATCAACCGGCATTCCCCTTCCATCATCTGCAATTTGAATATTTCCATCTTTGTGAATTTTAATTTTTATGTTGGAGCAATGCCCTGCAATTGCCTCATCGATAGAGTTATCAAGGACTTCTTGAATTAAATGATTTGGGCAAGATGTGTCGGTGTACATACCTGGTCTTTTTTTTACAGGATCAAGACCGGAGAGAACCTCTATTGCTTTTGAGTCGTATGTATTCTTGGCCAATTTAGTTTGCCTTATGAATTAATTTGTAAAAAACTTTTTTTATTATAATTTTTCATAAAAGTTTTTGTAATAATTCTTATTCTACTCCAAAGATTCAAAAAAAAGGTGTTATTTAAACTTTTAGACAAAACTTTAGCTTATGTTTATTGCAAAGTTTATTAAATACTATAATGTAAACACCGCATACATTTAAATAAGATAGAATATATACATGAATAACAAAATTAATATTAAAACTTGCTTAATATTTTTTATAAGTATGGCTGTAAATTCTGAAAATATTTTAGATATTTATAATGAAGCACTTGAGAACGATCCAACTTATAGAGCAGCTGAATATTCCTACTTAGCAGATAAACAAATCCTTGTTCAAGGAAGGGCGGCATTACTTCCAAGCATAACTTTAAGCGGGTCAACAAATTGGAATGAGTATTATCAAAATGATGAGTTGCAGCAGGAGTACAATTCATTTTCTACAAACGCAAGAGTTTCTCAACCACTTTTTAGACTTGATACTTGGTTTAACTTTAAAAGGTCTAAATCTCTAACAAATGCTGCTGAGGCAGACTTTGCTTTCGAGCAACAAAATTTGCTTTTAAGGACAGCTGAACTTTATTTTGGAGTTTTGAGAGCTATAGATAATTTAAATGCATCCATTTCAGAAGAAAAAGCTATAAAGAAACAACTTGATCAGGCTCAACAAAGATTTGAGGTGGGTCTTTCAGCAATAACTGGTGTTCAAGAAGCCCAACTTGCATATGACCTTAGCAAAGCTTCAAGAATAAGTAATGAAGGAAATCTATTTTCATCTAGAGAGGCACTCAATGCTTTAATTGGGAGAGAGATATTTTCACTAAACGAATTGGGTGATGAAATAGAAATCTCTGAGCCTTTTCCTAATTCAAAAGAAAAATGGGTGGAAATGGCCTTAAAAAACAATTTTCAACTTAAGTCTGCATATCTTCAAAGAGATGCTGCAAAAAGTAATGCCAGAAGTGCCGCATCAAATCACTTACCAAAAATAGATATTGTTGGCTCTGGTTCTGAGTCTGAAACAAATCAATTTAACTATGAGGGTTTTAGCATTAATGGGCAAGGTATACCAGTGCCAGCTGTTACTGGTAGAAGGAATTATTCTATTCAATTAAGTATGCCTCTTTTTCAGGGTGGAGCAGTTAACTCAAGAAGAAAACAAGCATATTCTCAGTACAATCAGGCCGATGAAAATACATTGTTTACAGAGAGAAGAATAATTCAAGAAGTAAGATCTCAATTCTCAAATGTTGTTACTTTGGTAGCAAATGTCACTGCACAAAAACAAGCAGTTGTATCTGCAACCAGTGCGCTCGAAGCTACTCAAGTTGGGTACAAGGTAGGTACTAGAAATATTGTTGACCTTTTACAAGCTGAAAAGAATTTGTATAGTGCTGAAAAAAATCTAGCAAATGCAAAGTATGATTATATTCTTGCTAATCTTAGGCTGGCACTTGCTGCTGGAACAATTGACCCTAACGATATTATTGAAATTAATAGCTTACTTAAATAATTCATGCCTGAACTGCCTGAGGTTGAAACAACCGTTAGAGCTATAAAGAATTTTGAAGGCTCTTATTTAAAAAAAATTATAATTCACAATCCTAATCTGAGATGGAAGGTTGATTCCAAGATAGAGAAAATCTTAAGAGATAAATTCATAAAAACAATTAGCAGGCGTGCCAAATATATTATTATTAATTTTAATTCAAAATATCTAATAATACATTTAGGTATGTCTGGTAAGCTAAGGATACAAAAATCAAAAGATAATTTCTTTAAAAAGCATGACCATGCGGAGTTGATATTTAAAGATTTTAAAATTATATACAACGATCCCAGAAGATTTGGGTCAATTCATTTAATAGATGATATAAATTCTCATTTCTTGCTATCTTCATTGGGTGTTGAGCCATTGTCTAGATCTTTTAATAAGGAATATTTATACGGTCTTTCAAAAGATAGTAATTTAAATATAAAAAAATTAATAATGGATCAAAAAAAAGTTGTTGGAGTTGGAAATATATATGCATCTGAGAGCTTGTTCTTGGCAAAAGTAAAACCAACAAAAATATCAAGAAATATTAATCTTGATGAATGTGCTGCAATAGTTAGCTCTATAAAAAAAATTCTCAAATATGCAATTAAAATGGGAGGAACAACACTTAATGATTTCTATTCAGCTGACGGAAGTGAGGGATATTTTAAGTTAAAACTCAAGGTCTATGGTAGAGAAGATAAACCATGCAAGTCCTGCGGTGAGGTGATAAAAAAAATTAATATTGGGCAAAGAGCTACTTACTATTGCTCAAAGTGTCAATCTTAAGAACCTAATTTAGCTTTCAAAGCTTTCTCTATAGAGGGATGAACAAATTTAGATATATCTCCCTTTAGATCACATATCTCTTTAATCAAGCTTGATGATACATATATCAAGCTCTCCTTTGGTGTTAAAAAGATACTTTCTATATTTGGAGCTAAAGATCTATTCATTGTAGCTAATTGGAATTCATACTCAAAATCTGAAACAGCTCTAAGGCCTCTTATTATTGCGCAAGCATTTTGTTCTTTTGCAACGTCAACAGTTAATTGTCTTGGGAATCCCATTACATCAACTTTCTGGTTATCTTGATATATATTCTTTGCTAACTTGATTCTGTCTTCTAATGAAAATAGTGGATTTTTGGTTTCGCTTTTTGCAATTGCAATTACAATTTTATCAAAAAGACCAGATGCCCTATCGATGATATCCATATGACCAAAAGTGATAGGATCAAAAGAACCAGGGTATATTGCTACTTTCATATATATTGAATAATACTAAACAAATTCATTTAATCAAAATATATATATATTTTTAAAAAAGCATCTTTTTCAATATTTTTTAGTAAATTTGATACCTTTTGATATTTTGGTATCATATACAGTTGTATATTAACGGGGGGGAGTAATTTTACTCCTACTACTTATATAAGGAGTTATATATGAAATTTTTATTAATGTTGGCTACTGCTGTTGCTATGCCTGCTTTTGCACAAGACTTAAGCACGAATGACATGACCGGAGTGTCATTTTGGTTAGTAACTGCTGCTATGCTTGCTGCGACTGTCTTTTTCTTTGTAGAAAGAGATAGAGTTCACGGTAAGTGGAAAACATCTTTATCAGTAGCTGGTTTAGTTACTGGTGTAGCATTCTGGCATTATCTATATATGAGAGGAGTTTGGGTCGATACTGGTACATCTCCAACTGTCTATAGATATATTGACTGGTTAATCACAGTACCACTTCAAATTATTGAGTTTTACTTAATTCTTAAAGTTTGTACTAATGTTGGCTCAGGTCTATTCTGGAAACTATTGGGTGCTTCTGTACTAATGCTTGTGTTTGGTTTCGTTGGTGAAACTGGTGGAGCAAATGAAAATATAATGGGTATTCTAGGTGTAATAGCATGGGGTTATATTATTTTTGAGGTATTCTTTGGTGAAGCTGGAAAACTTAACGCTGCAAGTGGAAACGCTGCTGCACAAAGTGCTTTCAACTCAATCAGATGGATTGTTACAATTGGTTGGGCTATCTATCCAATAGGTTATTGGGTAGGCGTCGGAACTAATGCTGATATGGCTAGCGCAAACTTAATTTATAACTATGCTGATTTTATTAATAAAATCGCATTTGGTTTAGCTATATATGTAGCAGCTGTTAGCGACTCTGAATAATATTAATTTATTATATGAAACCCAGCTTAATGCTGGGTTTTTTTATGGCTGAATTTCTTCGCCACTCCAAGATAAGAATTTTCCTGAATCATCAGAGCTTAAGTTATTAATAACTTTTAATAATTTTTCAGCGCTGTGATCAGGTGAAAACATATTATTTGAGCTCACATTTTTTTGAAATGGCTTACTCAAATTGCTTTTAACCGTTCCTGGTTGAAGACCAACGAAGATTGCATTTTGGTTTGATCTTTTTATTTCAATACTAAAATTTTTGATGATTTGATTGAGAGCTGTCTTGCTGGATCTATATGAATACCATCCTCCAATCTTATTATCAGAAATGCTTCCAACTTTAGCACTTAAAAAAGCAAAAACACTTTTATTAGTTTTTGATAGATAAGGTATAAAGTGCTTTCCAATAAGCGCAGGTCCAATCGTATTTATGTGAAATACTTTTTTTAGCTTCTCTTCAGATAGATCTTTTATACTTTTTTCAGGAAAAATATCATTATTATTATGAAGAAATCCAGTAGCGACAAAAATTAAATCGAACTTAGTTTCTTCTGGAATATATTTAAGTGAATCTATTATTGATTCTTCTTTTTCAATATCTATGAAGATATTTTTTTCTTTTTTTGTGTCTTCTTTTACTCCAGACCTAGAAAAGTTATAAATTGTTTCAACAGAAACATCTCTTGATAGAATTTTAGATATCGAATTTCCTATGGCTCCAGAAGAACCAATTATGGCAACATTTTTCATATATTATGGTTTTCTAATTTCATCTACCAATTGGTAGATATCTTCAGGTGGTCTACTATAAAAACTTGAGACAGATAATGCAACAACAAAATTTATTATCATTCCTAAGAAACCAAATCCCTCAGGAGAAATACCCAAAAACCAAAAATCACTATTGTTCAAAGATGGATTTATAAATTTAAAGTAACTTATGTAACTAGAGGTTGCTATCAGGCCACATAACATTCCAGCAATAGCGCCCTCTTTATTTAATCTTTTATAAAAAATTCCTAAGAATAATACTGGAAATAGAGTTGCTGCTGCCAAACCAAATGCAAAGGCTACAACTTGTGCAACAAATCCTGGAGGATATATTCCAAATAAACCTGCAATAAATATTGCTACTGCTGCAGCACATCTGGCAAAAAATAATTCTTGTTTATCGCTGATATTTGGCATGAGCATATTTTTCATTAGATCATGTGAAATTGATGCTGATATTACTAATAACAATCCAGCCGCTGTGGATAAGGCTGCAGCTAAAGCGCCAGCAGCTACTAATGCGATAACCCAATTCGGTAACTGTGCAATTTCAGGATTTGCAAGAACCATGATGTCATTATCAATATAAATTTCATTCGCATTTGACCGATCTGGAGAATTTGCTACTAACCTCTCACCATATTGCCCCCTTTCAGATATGTATTTTGGTTTAACTTCTTCAAGAGCGTTTCCGTTTGAATAATTAATAAGCCCGTCACCATTTTTATCCTTCCAAGCTATTAATCCAATGTTCTCCCAATTTTTAAACCAACCTGGAGCAGACTGATATTCAGTCTCCTGAACTGACTCTATAAAATTAATCTTTGCGAAAGCGGCGACTGCTGGAGCAGTTGTATAAAGAAGAGCGATGAAAACAAGAGCATAACCAGCAGATTTTCTTGCATCGCTAACTTTTGGAACTGTAAAAAATCTAACGATAACATGGGGAAGTCCTGCCGTGCCAAACATTAATGCTGCAGTTATAAAAAATATATCAATATTGCTTTTGGTATTTTCAGTATAAGCATTAAATCCTAGTTCAATTGAAAGTTGGTCGAGTTTATCAAGTAGATAAACTGAGGAACCAGAAATCTTGTCACCAAATCCCAATTGAGGGATTGGATTATTTGTAATCAAAAGTGAAATAAATATAGCTGGTACTAAATAAGCAAATATAAGAACACAGTATTGAGCAACTTGTGTATAGGTAATACCTTTCATGCCACCTAGAACGGCATAGAAGAACACAATTAACATTCCTATGATTACTCCAGTATTAATATCTACTTCTAAAAATCTTGAGAATACGATTCCAACACCGCGCATTTGTCCGGCAACATAGGTAAAAGAGATGAAGATCAAACATACTATTGCAACTAACCTAGCAGTCTTTGAGTAATATCTAGTTCCAATAAAATCAGGAACAGTATATTTACCAAACTTCCTTAAATATGGAGCTAGTAAAAGTGCCAATAATACATAACCACCTGTCCAACCCATTAAATAAACAGACCCATCTTTACCTAGAAATGCAATTAAGCCAGCCATTGAAATAAAGGATGCTGCAGACATCCAATCTGCAGCAGTTGCCATTCCATTTGCAACAGGACTAACTCCTTTTCCAGCAATATAGAAGTCATTTGTTGATCTTGCTCGTGACCAAATTGCTATTCCTATATATATAGCAAATGATGCTCCAACAAATAGATAAGTTAATCCTTGAAGTTCCATTATTCTTTTTCTTTATTGTCTATTTCAGAAGAGCTTGAAAAGAATTTTTTATCGAGTTCATTTAATAAGTAGACGTATATAAAAATGATCAAAACAAAAAAGTAAATACTGCCCTGTTGTGAAAACCAGAAACCTAGCTTAAATCCACCAATCTTGAAATCATCTAATTTATCTGACCAAATGATTCCAAAACCAAATGAGACAATAAACCAAACTACTAGAAGTGAAATTAGAATAATTAGATTTGATTGCCAATAAGATAATTTCATTAATCAATTATAAATCTAATCAGGGTAATATTTTAGTAATCACCCTGTTTAAGACTTTTAAATTATTTTTTAAATTTGGCTGCTTCCTCAGAGCCGTCTGTAGCTGTTCCTTTTGTATATGAATGTGCTCCCATTCCGGCAAGATCGCCATTTTGAACAATTAAATATGGCTCTCTTATTGGCTTGTCTTCAAAGAAACATTCTAAGATTTCTCTTACACCTGCAGCATATCTTGCTTGAGCAGATAGAGATGTTCCTGAAGTATGAGGAGTCATTCCGTGGTTTGGCATTGATCTCCAAACATGATCATTAGGTGCTGGCTGAGGGAACCAGACATCTCCAGCATAACCGCTGAGCTGTCCAGATTCTAAAGCTCTCGCAATCGCGTCTTTGTCACAAATTTTTCCTCTGGCAGTATTAACAATATAGGCACCTCTTTTCATTTTTCCAATCATTTCATCATTAAATAAATGTTCAGTTTTTGGATGAAGTGGACAACTAATATTTACAACATCACAGACTGAAACTAAAGATTCTACAGAATCATGATAAGTAAGATTCAAATCAACCTCTACTTCTTCAGGAAGTCTATGAATGTCAAAATAATGTAAGTGAACATCAAAAGGTTTCATTTTTCTGAGCATATCAATACCAATTCTTCCAGCAGCAACAGTTCCGACATGCATTCCTTCAACATCATAGGATCTTTGAACAGCATCAGCTATATTCCACCCACCATCTAAAACAATTCTATGTTGGTTATGATAATCTCTAACCATTGACAGAATCATCATGACTATGTGCTCAGCAACTGATCTGGAATTACAATACGTTACCTCTACAACATCTACTTTATTGTCCATTGCAGCTTGTAAATCTACATGATCTGAACCAATACCAGCTGTAATCGCCATTTTAAGATTTGGAGCAGATTCCATCTTGTCTCTTGTAAGGTAATACGGAAAAAAGGGTTGTGATATAACTATATCAGCATCAACTAACTCTTTATCAGCAGTACAACCATCTCCATCTTTGTCAGATGTTACTACTAAAGTATGGCCAGCATCCTCCAAGAACTTTCTTAAGCCCAACTCTCCAGAGACACAACCTAATAATTGTCCAGGTATGAAATCTATGTTTGATGGACTTGGTAAAGACATTCCGTCAGGATATTTATCTAGTTTAGGCAAATCATCTCTAGCATAACTATCAGGCATCCCTGAAACAGGATCATCATATAAAATACATAAAATTTTCATTTAAGCTCCCAAATAAATGTTTGAATGTTCATGTTAAAACAAAAAAAATTAAAAACAACAAATAAATTACATATTTAGCATAAGTATAAAAAATACTTAAATTAAGGGAAAAATCTTATATAAAGACTTAAAAAACTTAAATGATAATTTTTATTAAGATTTTCATTTAATTTAACAAAATTAATGCGTACAAACATAAAAAATGTGGTAATATGAGTACAAAATTATTAGTTTAAACAAAAATATTTACTATATGAGTACAAAATGAGTACAAAAATTGATAAATACTTAGTATTAAGAGGAAAAAATAAAGATATATATTTTATTCAAAAAAGACTATCAAAAGAACAATCATCTTTTCTAGGCTATGATTTTATTAAAAAATCTCTAGAAACAACTGATTTGTCTATAGCAATTGCCAAAAGAGATAAGATACTATCAGATCTTGATAATATATCGAAAAAGCTAGCTTTAGAGGCAAAATTTACTGATGATATAGACAATATTAGAATAAACGAATCAAATATTTATAAAGAATCTAACGATTTTGATAAAAATACAGATAATTTAGAAAAAAGACATCAAGAAATGGGTACAAAAAATAAAAAGGAAGATATTTATACAATCTTTTCCATTAAAATACCTAAATTGCCTCAAAGAGAAGAGATTGTAAGTAAAATTGACAGTTATGTACCCATAATTATAGTTTTTTTAACTTTATTTGTTGTTCTAATTGCTTGATTCTATTAAAGATAGTCTTACTTTTTGGTGAATTTTGCTCTTTACTATGAATGTTTTCCATTATTAGCGACCATATATAATCAATATATAAATTAATTTGTTTCCAAAGTAAGATCTTTTCTCTTATATCAATATGATTTTTTATTCCGTAACTTTCTAAAAAAACATTTTGTTCATTTGGTTTCATATCATATGAGAGCATAATTTTACTAATATCAAAGAATTTATTATTTAATGATGCATACTCATAATCAATAAAACATATATTTTTATTAAACAAAATATTTGTGGGATTTAAATCATTGTGTGAAAAGACGTTCTTTTGATTATTTGTTTTTGACATTTTTATTAAGGCATTTAATTTTGTATAGACCTTAGGGAGTTTGTTTGTATTTAATATTTTTTTATATGCATTTATTTGCTCATTGAATGTGTGAATGTTTTTTTTATTTTTTAATTCATGTATTTCTTTTAATTGTTTACCCAATTTTTTAAAAAACATATTATCTTTTTTATATGATGATGTTTCATGGTATTCGTAAATTAAAATACCTTTTGTTTTGTTTTTATATAGAACTTTGGGGTGTAGTTTTTTATTTGATAACTCAGTTAGAGTTTCTTTGTTGAGATAACTATTAGTCTTAAAATTGGTATTAAATTTTTTGAAAACTTTAAGTATTATTTTTTTTCTATTAAGTCGTCCGGTAAATGTATTTGATGTTTCTCCCTCCCTTAATAGAATTAAATCTTCAATAAAAATATTGATCTCTTTTAAATTCTTTAATATGTTATCCATCAGTTTGGTTAAGTGTTCTTTTCCATGATCTGTAACCAAAAACTATTATTACTAAATAGATTACAAATAAAAAAGCAGTTAAATATAATCCTCTTGATGTATATAAATAAATTGAGATTGAATCTATTACAAACCAGTATATCCAATTTTCTAATATTTTTTTTGCAACCATATATGTCGTTACTATTGCACCCCAAGTAGTGAAAGCATCAATAAATGGTAGGGCAGCTTGAGTATATTTCTCTAAAACAATCCCAGATAAAATTGCTAAAATTATTACAGAAATGACTGCATAAATATGATTTAAATTATTCCAACTTTTGATTCTTAAAGTATGCTTACCATTGATAATATTTTTCCAATGTAACCATCCATAAACCGCCATTAAAACATAAAAAACTTGTAATAAGGATTCCATGTAAAGACCTGCCTGGAACATAATATAAATATAAAGGCAAGAACTAATTAATGCCGCATACCAGCATCTTACGTCTTCTTTTGCTGCTAAGACTAAATATAAAATAGCTGTGAGAACAGCTATGCTCTCAATAACTATGTTAACCATATAATTTTAGAAATCATATCTTACAGAAAATCCGAGATTTCTTGGATCACCTTGTCTTTTATATAATGTATCAACAAAATTTGGGGCCTCATTTCCAAAGAAAAAACCTCTTGTTGAGTAATACTCATCAAATAAATTTCTTACCCATAAGTTTGCTGAAAAGTCTGCTTTGGCATAGCCAAAAGTAAGATTAACAAGCTGATAACTTTTTGATTTATTATTGTGAGAATCTGAATAATAAAAGCTACTTTTTCCATTAATATCTATTTTTAAATATAGGTTATTTTTTAAATCTAGATTTGCACCGATAGAATACGTTTGTTGAGGTGCATGAGCTTGAGCTCTGTTTTCTAAATCAGCTCTAGACTCCCAATTGATAATTTTTGTTTTTAGAATACCTAGATTAGCAAAAATATATAAGTTATCAGTAGCTGAATAATTTGAACTTATTTCTAATCCATAGTTTTCACCTTCAGCGGCATTTTGAGTTAAGAATGAGAAGGTATTAGGATCAGACGGATCAACCTGTTTGGAGATTAAAACTTGTTGATCATTTCTTTTAGAATAAAAAATTGTGGAAGAATAATTAAAATTTTCACCAGCTTTTGAACTAAAACCAATTTCATAGTTTGTTAAAAATTCTGGATCATATATCAAGGATTCTTTTACAGAGCTATCAGTAGCATCAAGACCAAGATTGAAACCACCTTGTTTGTATCCTCTTGCAATTGAAAAATAAGTATTAGATCCGTCTTCATTATTTTTGATCAATGATATCTTTCCTCCATTCATATTATTTGATGGATTAAAAAATTCATTATTAGAATCTTTATATTTAGAATCCCATTTTTCCCATCTTAATCCAAAAGCAAACTTGTAGCTCTCGGTTAAAAAATAATCAATATTTCCAAATATAGATAAGTTATTCGCTTCATAGTCTCGTGAAACTAACGAATCACTTGCATAAGGGCTATAAGGATCATCAGGGTCACCGTATATACCATCATCTTTTGTGACATTTTTCTCTTCAAGATCACTAAATTCAAAGCCAAACACCCATTCAAATGGATTTTTCTCTGAAAATTCAGGATTATTTGATAAAAAACGTATTTCTTGACTAAAAGTATCTCTTTTTCTTAATGTTTCTGAAAAATAATCATAAATATAGGGAAAGTGTGACTCAGCATTACCCCAATCAGCATCATAACTAAAAACAACATCAGTTTTTGTAGCATTTGTAAAACTTTGAAGATCAAAATTACTATAGTTTTTTGTTATCTTTATTCCAAATGAATCTGTGACTTGTGAATCCATTCCCGGACGATCTGATAATGTGTTTAAGCTTCCGTCTATAGTCCAAATATCGGCTGGATCATCCATATCAATTTTTGAAACTACTAAATTTATATTTGTAATTTCATCAATTTCCCAATTTAATTTATATCGCAGAGTTAACTCATCTTTTTTTGAAGTATCAGATTTGTTTAAATAAATATTTTTTCTAAAGCCATCTGCATAATCGGTCCTAACTACTAAACGATATTTCATATTTTTATTCTGCATTGGCCCTCCAAATGCAACACCAATATTTTGTGTTCCATAATCTCCAATGGTCACTTCAGAGATCCCTTCAAATTCGTCAGTTGGATCTTTAGTTTTAATATAAATTAATCCTGCTAGAGCATTAGCACCTGATCTTGATCCTTGCGGTCCTCTATAAACTTCAACTTGATCTACATCAAACAGAGTTGCAATTCCACCTTGCCCAGAATAATCAATATCATCTATAAGAAACCCAACGGAAGAATTTGGAGTTCCTTGATAACCTGATCTTTCTCCAATGCCTCGAATTTGAAAATATCTTGCCCGAGAATCTGAAGCAGCATAATTCAAATTTGGTACTAGATAAGAAAGTTGTTGAAAATGTTTGATCGCTTGAGATTTAATTTCTTCAGATTGGATTACAGCAATACTAGAGTCTTCCTCGCTGATTAATTTTTCTCTAAACTCTCCCTTCACAATTATTTCTTCAATGTCTTGTGAAAAGATTAAAAAAGAAAAAAATAGGGGTATTAAAAATAAAATATTTATTCTGATATACATATGCAATTCCTCCGCAACTATTGTGTTGATCAGGTTCAAAGAGTTTCAAAAAGATCTCAGGCTAAATTGCCACCCCTTTGCATTAATAACTTATATTAATCAATATTTCTATAATTTAAAAGTATTGATTTAAAATATAATTTAAGACTTAACAAATTATTATTTATTACCGTATATCAGTTATTTATAACATTTAATGCATAACCATAGATTTCAGAAATTTGATTAATTCTTTTATCTTTTGGTGTCCCAGCTCCATGACCTGCCCTATCTTCTACTCTTATCAAAATAGGATTATTGCATGACTGGTTCTCTTGAAGCTTAGCAGCAAATTTGAAAGAGTGTGAGGGAACGACTCTATCATCCCGACTTGCTGTTGTAATCAAAGTTGTAGGATAACAAACATCAGATTTAATATTATGTAGCGGTGAATATGATAGAAGATTCTCAAACTCATCTTTTTTATCTGAAGATCCATAGTCACTTTCCCAGGCCCAACCAATTGTAAATTTATTAAACCTAAGCATGTCTAAAACACCAACTTGTGGAATAGCCACTTTATATAAGTCTGGATTTTGTAACATGGTTGCTGCTACTAAAAGTCCACCATTGGATCTTCCATCGATAGCAGTCGATTTTGGGGATCCAATTTTTTTAGCATGCAAAAATTTTGCAGCGTATGCAAAATCATCAAAGACATTTTGTTTATTCAAAAGCATACCTGCTTCATGCCAAGCATCTCCGTATTCTGCTCCACCTCTTAAATTCGCTACAGCAAAAACTCCATTTTGATTTTTCCAAGCAGTTTGACTTTTACTAAAACTTGGTAATATTGAAATATTGAATCCGCCGTATCCATAAATCAGTAAGGGTGTATTTTCATCGATCTCTAAATTTTTTTTATGACTTATATGAATTGGGATTTGTGTCCCATCTTTTGACTTATAAAATTCTAACTTAGATATATATTCCTCTGAGTCATATCCTTCTAGTTCCTCTTGCCAAAAAAGTTTATAAGAAAGATCTGTTAAATCTATTTCGTAAATTTCTCTTGGAGTTACATAATTTGTAATTGAAAAGTAAGAGCTAGTATCCTCAAGGCCTCCACTAAAACCACTAATGGTTCCTTCTTTGGGTAATGGCAATTTAGAAATTAGCTGGCCCTTTAAATCAAAGACACTTATTTGGGAAAAAGTATCTTCTAAATAGTTAATCACAAAAGAATTATTGACAATATTAACGGATCTGATGGCATTTTTAGTCTCAGGAATTACCTCATTCCATACAAAAGAGTTATTTTTGACTTCTAAATTAACAATTTTTCCATTTGGAGCACTTTCAGTCGTATAAAACCACAAAATATTATCTTTACTGTCAATAAAGCTGTATGTAGCAATTAATTCATCAATAATGGGAATAAAATCACTATCTTTGCTAACTTTTAAATAAATTCTGTTTCTTTCGTCAGTTCCCTCAGAAATAGATAATATTTTCATATCACTATCTTTAACTACTGTTATCCCAAACCCCCATCTAGGATTATCAGGATTTTCGTATATTAATTGATCATCAGATTGATTCGTGCCAATTTTATGAAACATTATTTGTGGAGATTCATTTAACTCTTTTAGTAACTCTCCGTCAGGCTCTTTATAGCGTCTGTAGTAAAATCCACTATCATCATTTTCCCACGTTGCCCCAGAAAATTTTGCCCACTTTAAGTTATCCTCAAGAACCTCTCCTGTTTCAATATTCATTACTTTCCATGATCTCCAATCAGACCCACCATCTGAAACTGAAAATGCAATATGCGTTGCATTATTATTTATACTTGTTCCACCAAGAGATACTGTCCCATCTTCTGAGAAAGTGTTTGGATCAATTAAAACTCTTTCTTTACAATCTTCACAATCTTTAATCATTAACTTGCTTTGTTGAAACGTGCCATCATTAAAATAGTAAAATGTTTTTTCTTTTACCTTGTATGGAATAGATATCGACTCGCTTTCCCATATATCATTCAAATAACTTTCAAGATCTTTTTTATAATTATTATTTTGAATAAAATCTTTTGTAAAGTTATTTTGTCTATCGACCCAATCTGTAGATTCTTCACTTGTAAAATCCTCAAGCCATCTATATGAATCACTTATTTCATAACCATGAATCGTTTCGCTAAATTCTATTTTTTTTGTTTGTGGATATGAAATCTCAGATTCTTGAGATGTGCAGGAAACTAAAATGAAAAACAATAAAGAAAAGTATTTTTTATACATATAAATAATATTACTTTACAATTACCCGATGGATCAATTCAATTCTGCATGGAAGTACACATTTTCAAATTGGAAATATTTTATAATGCTTGCGCTTCCTGTAATTGCAATAGAATCATTGACCGCCTTCCTAATTATTCCTCTTGCAGAGATTTCTCAACCAGAAGATTTTATAGAATTTTTTGAAAATAATTCGCTTGTAATAAGTATGGTTGCATTAATTGGAGTTATTCTCCAAATTTCTTTTTTAGGAGGTATTTGGGTAAGCTACTTGTCAATTGATAAGGGAAAAGAGATAACTCCTATAAATGCTCTTCAAGCTGGACTAACAAAATTCTTTCCCTTATTTGGAGCATATATCTTAATAGCTATAGTTTCATTTTTTGGGTATATATTATTAATATTACCTGGCATATATCTCACTGCAAGATTTTCATTATTTGCAGCTCAAATTATGTATGAAAATAAGGGTGTTTTTGAATCAATAAGTTCATCATGGGAAATGACGGATGAATATGGATCAAAATTATTTGGGTTTACCTTGGTCTTTGTAGTATTAATGATAAGTTCAAGTTTAATATTGTCCAGTATACTGCCAGCTGGAATAGTGCAAACATCTATACTTGCAATAAATGAATATTTATTTGTAATTCCCTTGGGTTATATTTACTTTACTCTTTATAAGTCTCTTAAAGAAAGGTAGTTTAATTGTCGAAATTGTAATTCAAAGGTAGAATGCTCTTTCATTTGTGGGCCTGTAGCTCAGTTTTGGTTAGAGCGTTCGACTGATAATCGAGAGGTCGGAAGTTCGAGTCTTCCCAGGCCCACCACTTGTTTAAATAAAATCTAAAAGTTCTATTTCAAAAACTAATATTGAATTTGATGGTATCCCTGGTCGCCCTTCGTCGCCATAGGCCATTGAAGAATCAATAAATACTTTCCACTTGTCTCCCGGACTCATTAGTGAAATAGCTTTTTGGCAACCTATAATTAGTTTTGACAATTCAATTTTAAGTGGTTCAGAATCAAGTGAGCTCCAAAAAATATCTCCATTTGTAAGAGTTCCATGAAAATGGGCAGTTATCACTTGGTTAAGCTGTGGGCTAGTCCTATTTGAGTCACTTTTATTAATGACAGAATATTGAAGTCCTGATTCGATTTCTATGACATCACTTTTCTTTGCATTATCAATAAAGAATTGTAAGTTCTCAATTTGTTTTATGTTTGGACTGTCTTGAACACAAGAGTACAAGAATAAAGAAAATAACAGAATGAGTAATTGTCTCATTGTTAGGTTTTTATCTTAAGGAATTTTCTTTTACCAACTTGGAAAATACTTTCTGAGCCTTTAAGTATTTCATGCTTAAGATCTTCAACTTTTTCAGAATTAATCTTTATTCCACCTTGTTTAATTAGTCTATTGCCCTCTGAGACACTATTGATCATATTTGTGTTCTTAAGAAGATTAACTAATAAAATAGAGTCTCCTTCAATTGTATGTTCAATTAATTCAATCTCATCTGGCATCTTTCCTTTTTGAAATCTTTCTAAAAAGGCCTCTTTGCATTTTTTACCGTCACCAGCTTCATGAAATCTGTCTACCAGTTCTTCTGCCAAAATAAATTTTATATCACGAGGATTTTTCCCATCTTTCATTTCTTTTTGGAGATCTCTTATTTGCTCTTCAGGTATAAAGCTTAAAAGTTCAAACCATCTCCACATTAATTCATCTGAAACTGACATTATTTTTCCAAACATTTCATTTGGATCCTCATCAATTGCAATATAATTATTTAACGATTTCGACATTTTCTTTACGCCATCTAAGCCCTCTAATATTGGCACAGTAATGACAATCTGAGGATCTTGCTCATAATCTCTTTGAAGCTCTCTTCCTACAAGTAAATTAAATTTCTGATCAGTTCCTCCACATTCAACATCAGCCTTAAGTGCAACTGAGTCATAACCTTGCACTAACGGATATAAAAATTCATGAATTGCTATTGTCTTATTTGATGAAAATCTTTTGCTAAAATCATCTCTCTCAAGCATTCTTGCAACATTATATTTTGATGCCAGTTTAATAAGGCCGTCAGCCCCAAGCTGATCACACCATTCAGAATTAAATCTCACTTCAGTGAGTTCTTTTTTAAGAATCTTAAATACTTGTTTTTCATAGGTTTTAGCATTTTCTTCCAAATCTTTTGCGTCAAGTGTTGGTCTTGTTTTATTAGTTCCTGATGGATCTCCAATACGTCCCGTAAAATCACCTATTAAAAATATAACTTTGTGGCCTAAATCTTGAAAATGTCTTAACTTATTTAACAATACTGTATGTCCAAAATGAAGATCAGGTGCAGTAGGATCAAAGCCAGCTTTTACAATTAGTTGTTTACCTGAATTAAGTTTCTTTTGAAGATCAGACTCAGTAAGAATTTCATCAGAGCCTCTTTTAATAAGCTTTAGTGCATTATCCATCTAACTATCATAATATTTTTATCAGATTAATAGAATCACAAAGTTGATACTTGGTACTTAAAGATTAAAATAATAATTATGTTAGAGGCTAAAAATAAATTTATTTGCGAAGAAAAAATCTTATCAGCCCTTTCAACAAACACTAAGTTTATCAATGAAAAAAGTATATCCAGTAATGCTGAAAAAATAATTAAGTTATGTAGAAAGAATAAAATTGATAGATCAAAGCTTGATGCATTTTTGAGTGAATATGGCTTAGATAATCAAGAAGGTGTTGCTTTAATGTGCCTTGCTGAATCACTATTAAGAATTCCAGATAATAAAACAAGAAATTTGATAATTTCAGAAAAATTATCTGAAGGTAGATGGATTGATCATTTAAATAAAGCAGACAGTCTTTTTGTAAATGCATCTACTTGGGGGTTATTACTTGCTGGCAAAGTAGTCACAACGCCCTCGGAATGGTCAGAAAATCCAAATAACTTAATCCATAAATTAATATCAAAATCTGGTGAAATGCCACTGCGTAATGCTGTGCTTGGAGCTATGCATATTCTAAGTCAAGAGTTTGTTATTGGAAGAGATTTCGATGATGTAAAGAAAATCCCTGATCTTGATCAAGAAGTATTTTCTTTCGATATGCTTGGAGAGGCAGCAAGGACTATCGAACAAGCTCAAAATTATTTTAATTCATACAAAAATGCAATTGATGAAGTAAGTAAAATCAACAAACTTAAGAATCTTTCGAATGGCATTTCAATTAAAATTTCTGCCTTACATCCAAGATATGAAATGAGAAAAGTTAACGAGGTTGAGTCTGAATTAGTTCCAAGGTTACTTGAGTTAATTAAATATGCATATTTAAAAGATGTCGATGTAACTATTGATGCTGAAGAGCAAGATAGATTATCACTTAGCATTTACATAATCGAAAAACTAGCATTGGAAAAAAATATTAAGAATTGGGATGGCTTTGGGATTGCACTTCAAGCTTATGGAAAAAGGTCAATAGAGGTAATACATTTTTTAAATAATATTTTAAAAAAGAGAGATAAAATTCATATTCGTCTTGTTAAAGGTGCCTATTGGGACTATGAGATAAAACATGCCCAAATTAATAGTTATGAGGGCTATCCAGTATATACAAAAAAATCTTTAACAGATATTGCATACTTGGCTTGTGCAAAAGAGATATTAGAAAATAAAAAATTCTTCCCAAAATTTGCAACTCATAATGCTCATACAATTTCTTCCATTGTTCACTTGGCTAAAGATAATGATTATGAATTTCAGAGACTCTATGGTATGGGTGAACTGTTGTTTAAAAGTGCTTCAAAAATATTGGGTTTATCAAAAAATCCATCAGTATATGCCCCAATTGGAAGCTATAAAGATCTTTTGCCATATCTGGTAAGGAGGCTGCTTGAAAATGGTGCTAATAGTTCTTTCATTAATAGATTGCTCGATCCAGAAACTGATCCTAAGTGGTTAGCAAAAAATCCATTCTTAAAAATCAATGAAGAGAATAAAGAAATTCCTTTACCAAAAAAAATATTTACTAAAAGAGATAATTCCTCTGGCTTTGACATTTCTGAAAAACAAAATATTGAACTTTTAAAGAAAGAATTAAAATTTTTTGAAAATACTACTATCAAAGCAGAATCAATATATAAAAATAGAAATGAATCTAAGAAAACTTCAGAGAAACTTAAATCAATATCTTCAGGATTGGATATTGGAACAGTGGTTTATGATGATCCTATTGAGATAAAGCGTTGTCTTAAAATGGATAGTCCAAATGTTTGGGGTTTAACAAAGGTCAAAAAAAGATCAATAATATTAAAGCGTATTGCTGATGATATAGAAAAAAATCCATTTCAATTAATCTATTATTTAATAAATGAAGCTGGGAAAACTATTCAAAATTCTATTGATGAAGTTAGGGAAGGAATAGATTTCCTCAGATACTATTCAGAGCAAATTCTAGAAATATCTGGTGAAAATCAACTAAACGGTCCTACAGGTGAAAAAAATTCAATGTCATATGTTCCTAAAGGAAAATTTTTATGTATCAGTCCATGGAATTTTCCTGTTGCTATACTGATAGGCCAAATTTCAGCAGCATTAGCCTGTGGCAATAAAGTAATTTTAAAACCCTCAGAGCATACTCCAATATTAAGTTACTTAATTGTTAAAAAATTTCATAAATTTGGAATACCTATAGAAGCGTTAGAATTAATTTTAGGTAATGGAGTTTATGGTGAGATTCTTTGCAAGATTCCAATCAATGGAGTTGCTTTCACTGGATCATTAAAAACTGCAAAAAGAATTCAAACAAATCTTTTAAATAATCAAAATCAAATAGTGCCTCTCATAGCTGAAACTGGCGGGATTAATACAATGATTGTAGATTCAAGTGCCTTGCTGGAACAGGTTACAGATGATGTAATTCGGTCTGCTTTTGATAGTGCGGGACAAAGATGTTCGGCATTAAGAGTTCTATGTGTTCAAGAAGAAATCTATGATGAACTTATGAATATGATCCTGGGAAATATGGAAGTCCAGTCTTTAGGAGATCCAAATAGTTTTGATGTAGATATTGGTCCTATTATCAACAAAACCGCTCATAAAAAATTAAAAAACTACATTGCAAGCTGTCGTAAAAAAGGAATGGATGTAATTGAAACAAATCAGGCCACCTGTGATAAATATATTCGACCAACATTAATAAGTATTAATAAAATTTCTGATATTAAAGAAGAACAATTTGGACCTATACTGCATGTTTTAAAATATTCTTTTGATGGTATTGATAATCTCATAAAGCAAATAAATGATAGCGAATACGGATTGACAATGGGCATACATACAAGAATTGAATCAAGAGCATCTTACTTATGTGATGAATCAAAAATAGGAAATATTTATGTTAACAGGGATATGATCGGTGCTGTTGTAGGATCTCAACCATTTGGTGGTGTAGGATTATCGGGAAGTGGGTTCAAAGCTGGGGGACCTAACTATTTAATACAATTTTTAAATGAAAAAGTAGTCTCAAAGAATTCAGTTGCTTTTGGTGGAAATACTGAATTACTTAACTTCCAAAAAGATTAATGATTGGATTTACAAAATCACCAAATAAAATAATCATGATTGTTTTTTTTGGTTTAATTTCATTCATCCTTCTAACTTATATAGATACAAAAACAAACTATTATGAGCCAGAAGAAAATGTTTTAATTAGTGAGAATCTTAGCGAGAGATTACCTAATATAAATAACAAAATTATTCATAAGGTAAATGAAGGTGAAAATCTTTCAGTAATTTTTGAGGATAAAAAAGTTCCACTGAACACGGCTTATAAAATTTTTAATTATGATAAGGATAATGTCCTCTCAGGTATACAACCAAATGATTTAATGGAATTTAATTATCTAGGTGATAAGTTACAAAGTATTGAAATTATTAAAGATGAAGTAAATTCAATTCTTATTTCAACTTCTAAGGAAATTTCTGTAAAAAAAATAAAAAAAGATATCCAAAAGATTAAATACATTAGGAAGGGAGTTATTGACGAATCTTTTTATAAGGATGCTCTTAAAGTCGGAATCCCTGATAGTATTATTATGGATTTTGCATATATTTTTAGTTGGGATGTTGATTTTATTTTTGATATAAGAAAGGGTGATACTTTTTCAATTATATTTGAAATTGAATATTCAGATGGAGCAAAAATATCAAATGGAGATATTATATTTGCACAATTTGTAAATAAGAATAAAACTTATGTAGCTCAAAGATTCTATGATGATGATCAAGGCAAGCAATACTTTAATGAGTCTGGTGATAATGTTAAGAAAGCATTTTTAAGAGCTCCACTTGATTTTGCATACATAAGCTCACATTTTAATCCAAATAGAATGCATCCAATTCTTCACAGAATTAAAGCTCACAATGGGGTGGATTATGCAGCAAAAAGAAATACGCCTGTAAAAGCATCTGGAGATGGGACTATTTCTTTTGTTGGAAGAAAGTCCGGCTATGGAAGAACGGTAGAAATTAAACACGGTGGCAACATTAAAACTTTGTATGCTCATCTAGAAAACTTTAAACCAAAGCTAAAAGTTGGTGACAAGGTAAGCCAAGGTGAAGTTATTGCTTTTGTTGGAGATTCTGGTCAGGCTACTGGTACTCATTTACATTTTGAATTTTGGCAGGGCCTCATAAGATCTGACCCAGTAAAAGTCAAACTTCCGTCTGCAAAAGCAATTAATTCCAGTCAACTCAATGAATTTAATAACTTACTAACCTTAAGCTATAAAAGCCTAAATGAGTATAATCTTTTTTTAAATGAGTAAATATTTTATAGGAATAATGACAGGTACAAGTGCTGACGCATTAGATGGTTGCATTGTTTCTTTTGATAGGAGTTTTAAACTTATAGGATCATTGAGTACCGAATTAGGAGAAAGTTACAGGGAAAAGTATGAACAATCTATTAAAAAGGGTTATAAAACTATAAAAGAATCAAATGATTTAAAAGAAATAGAAGATAAGTTGAATGAAAAAACAGTGGAATTAATAAATAAACTTTTAAAAAAGACAAGCATAAAGTCATCAGATATTTCTTCAATCGCTTTCTCCGGTCAGACAGTCTTCCATACAGTTGGTAAAAGTTACCAAATAGGCAATCCCCAAAAAATTTCCAATGATTTAGATATAAATGTTGTTTCTGACTTTAGAAATTATGATATCTCTATGGGGGGCATGGGCGCACCCCTCATACCAGAATTTCATAGATACATTTATTCTGAAAAAGATAAGAGAAAATTAATTATTAATATAGGCGGTATTGCAAATGGTACGTATTTAGAGGGTGATATTATTTCTTTAGCATCTGACATTGGTCCAGGAAATTGTCTTATTGATCATGCATCAAAGAAACTCTTTAATACTGGGTATGATAATTGTGGGAATGAATCGTCTAAGGGAAATATAGAAATAAATTTACTTAGGGAACTTATGAATGAGTCTTCAAAGATGGTTTATCCACGATCAGACGACAAAAGTGATTACTACGCATTACTTAATAGGGAAAGAATGAAAATTACTCCAAATAATCTTTTAAGAACCTTAACAGAATTTACTGCTGAGAAAGTGAAAGAATTTTATCTATTTTGTAATAATCCAGATGAAGTAATATTGCATGGAGGTGGAACAAAGAATGACTTTTTAATGAATCTTATTAATAAAAAAATTAATGTTGCGATTAGAACAACAGATAGTGAAATTTCATCTAAATATGTTGAGGCAGCAGGCTTTGCATATTTGGCTTACTTAGATAAAGGGAAAAAATTTAATTCTAGACTGTAAAAGATTCTCCACAACCACAAGTTGTTTTAGCATTAGGATTTTTTATTACAAATTTAGATCCAGAAAGATCCTCAACAAAGTCTAGTGTTGAGCCATATAAGTAAGGATATGACATAGAATCAACTAATATTGAAAAATCTGGGAAATCTATTTTATCGTCATCATTGGCAACATCTGGATCAAATTTAAAGCCATATTGAAATCCAGAACAACCACCTCCGGTTACAAATATCCTGAACTGTGAAGTCTTTTCATTACTGCTATCTATAACATTTAATATCCTATTTGAGGCATTTTTTGTAATTGCAATTGATTGTTGATTTTGATTATTCATATTATGAAATTCTTCTTACTTTAATTCGCCTATCATTCTTTTTGCTTATCATCCAAAAACCACCCATATTTGCTTCTTGAATAATTATATCTGTCTTTTTTCTAAACGAGCTTTTTCTCTCAGGTATTGGGGATTGACTCTCCCATG
>CABXXT010000002.1 GCA_902516285.1 uncultured SAR86 cluster bacterium | reverse complement strand
AAGCAACTTAGTGGATAGTCATCCTTTCTTATCAAATCATAATTTTGATAAATAACAAAAAAATCAGTAAGTTCGCAATCTCAATCGTAGAAAAATTGAACAAAAATAACTTCGAAGCATACCTTGTTGGAGGATGTGTCCGTGATCTATTGTGTGGCTTAAATCCAAAGGATTTTGATATCGCAACAAATGCTACTCCAAGTGAAATAAAGAAAATCTTTAAAGCATCAAGAATTATTGGAAAAAGATTTAAATTAGTTCATATTTTTGATAGATCTGAGCTTATTGAGGTTGCTACCTTCAGATCTGGTGAAACAACAAATAATGATAGCAATCTTGTTAAAGATGAGTCTGGAAAGATAATTCGTGACAATATTTGGGGAACATTAGAGCAAGACACTTTTAGAAGAGACTTTACAATAAATGCTCTTTATTACTGTCCAACCTCAAAAAAAATTGAAGATAATAATAATGGCCTGCAGCATATTAATAAAGGTTTGATAGTTTCTATTGGAGATCCACAGAAGAGGTTTGCTGAAGATCCTGTTAGATGCCTAAGAGCAATAAGATTTAGTAATAAATTAAGTTTTAAAATCGATAATCAAATAAAAGACGCTATCTATAAAAAAGGTCATTTATTGGCAAATATTTCAAATGCAAGATTATTTGATGAATTCTGCAAAATATTTCTTTATGGTAATGCTGAAAGAAATTTTAATAAGTTATCAATTTTTGGCCTAAATAAATATTTGCTATTAACTGAAATTAATCAAAACCAATTTTCAAATAAACTTATTGAAGAATCACTAAGGAATACTGATAAAAGATATTTAAATGATCAGTCAGTAACACCTGGATTTTTAATAGCTGCTCTTTTATGGCCTGTTGTTCTTGAGTCTTGTAAAAGTAATAATCAAATAAATTTAAGAAAATTTTTTAGGGGTATGGATAAAATATTGAGAAATCAGCAAAACTTAACTGCTGTCCCGAGAAAATTTCACACCTATATAAAAGATATATGGGTTCTTCAATTAAAACTTCATAGCCGAATTGGCAAACAACCTTATAAGACGCTGAAACATCCAAGATTTAGAGCAGCATATGATTTGTTGCTTATTAGAGAAAAGGTATCAGAGAAGAAAATGCATTTAGGTAAATGGTGGACAGATTTTCAAAAAAACAATGATTCCCTTAGAAAGGATTTAATTGAAGATTTAAAAAATAAAAAAGAAAAAGAATCCTTTAAAACATTTGGTTTCTCTAAAGAGTTAATATAATCTATTAGTAAGATATTTTTATTTTAATGAAGGCAGCTTTAAACGAAATACCCCTACCAAAATACATTGCTATTGAGGGGCCTATTGGTGTTGGAAAGACAACATTAGCAAACAAAATAGCTAAAACTTTTAATTATGATGCGTTCTTAGAGCAGCCGGCTGAAAATCCATTTTTAAAAAATTTCTATAGGAATCCTAGTCAATCAGCTTTAGCTACTCAATTATTTTTTCTATTTCAAAGAATGCAACAAATACAGGATTTAAAACAAAGAAGTTTGTTTGAGAATGTTCGTGTAGCTGATTTTTTAATAGAAAAGGATAGGTTGTTTGCTGAAGTTACTTTATCGAATGAAGAAATAAATCTATACAATAAAGTATACGAACATATAACTTTAGATGCTCCAACACCTGATTTGGTTATTTACCTTCAAGCACCTATTGAAATCTTAAAAGAAAGAATAGTTAAAAGAGGCAATATTAATGAACAATACTTGACCATTGAATATCTTCAAAAACTGAATGATGCTTATTCAAGGTTTTTCTTAGATTATAAATCAGCACCACTTTTAATAATTAATGCAGCTGACATTAATCTAGAATCAAATGAAAAGGACTACGAAGAGCTCATTACAATGATTATGTCTAATCCAAAAGGTAAAAATTTTGTAAATCCTCAACCTTCAATAATCTAGCTCATCATCGTGTCCTCTGATAAATACAATCCATTATCAGAGAATCCTCATATTAAAAATATTGAAGAGTATGAAAAACTTTATAAAGACTCTATAGAAAATCCAGAAAAATTTTTTAGAAATCTTGCTATAGAGAATATTTCATGGATTGAGAATTTTGACAAAGTACATAATAAAAAATTTGCAAATACAAAATGGTTTGAAGGTGGGAAAACAAATATTAGTCTGAATTGTATCGATAGACACCTTGAAGATTCTGCTGAAAAAATAGCTCTTATTTGGGAGGGTGATGATCCAAATGAATCAAAGAAATTCACTTTTCGAGAACTTCACATTGAAGTATGTAAATTTTCTAATGTTTTAAAATCAATTGGGATTTCTAAGGGTTCAAAAGTATGTTTGTATATGCCCATGATACCTGAGGCTGCTTTTGCAATGCTTGCCTGCACAAGAATTGGGGCAATTCATTCTGTTGTATTTGGAGGATTTTCATCAGAATCTTTGAAAGATAGAATTTTAGATGCAAATTGTGAACTAATAATTACTGCTGATATGGGTATAAGAGGTGGTAAAAAAATCCCTCTTAAAAAAAATGTTGATGAAGCTATTCGATATTGTCCAAATATAAAAAATACTTTAATTATAAAAAGAACTGGAGATAGTATTACTTGGAATCCAGATAAAGATCTTTGGTACCAAGAGCTAAAAGAAAAAGTTTCGGATACCTGTGATCCTGAGCCTATGGGTTCAGAGGATCCATTATTCATCTTATATACCTCTGGCTCAACTGGAAAACCAAAAGGGGTATTACATACAACTGCTGGATATCTTTTAGGTGCTCATTTAAGTTTTAAGTATTTATTTGGTATAAAGGATTCAGACATCTATTGGTGTACTGCGGATGTTGGTTGGATTACTGGGCATACATATATTCTTTATGGGCCTCTTTCAAACGGCTCAACAACTATTATGTTTGAGGGAATACCGACTTATCCAGATGCTTCAAGATGCTGGCAAATATGTGATAAATATGATGTAAGTGTTTTTTATACGGCGCCCACAGCAATTAGAGCTTTAATGGCGTATGGAAATGAACCTGTTTTAAAAACTAGAAGGGACAATCTCAGAGTTTTAGGTACAGTTGGAGAGCCTATTAATCCTGAGGCGTGGCAATGGTATTTTGATATTGTTGGTAAAAGTTCATGTGATGTCATTGATACTTGGTGGCAAACAGAAACAGGATCAATTCTTATATCACCAATTGCTGGTGTAACGCCAACCAAGCCTGGTTCAGCTACCCTTCCGTTTTTTGGAATTAAACCATCTCTATATGATGATAAAGGAAATGAAATTATTGGTGAGGGTTCAGGAAACTTAGTTATTGAGTGCTCATGGCCTAGTCAAATTAGAACAGTTTATGGAAATCATGAAAGAATGATTTCAACTTATTTTGAAACTTACGAAGATATTTATTTTACTGGAGATGGCGCCCGAAAGGATCAAGATGGATATTATTGGATTACTGGTCGTGTTGACGATGTATTAAACGTTTCAGGTCATAGGTTAGGAACTGCTGAAATTGAAAGCGCCTTAGTTCTTCATCAAAAAGTTGCTGAAGCAGCTGTAGTAGGAATTGAACATCCTATAAAAGGTCAAGGAATATATGCTTTTGTTACTCTCATGAAAGGAGAAAATTTTGATAAAATTTTAAAGGATGAACTCATAAAGTTTGTTTCAGATGAAATTGGGCCAATAGCAAAACCTGATCTACTTCAAAATGCCCCAGCACTTCCAAAAACTCGGTCTGGTAAAATAATGAGAAGAATACTTAGAAAAATTGCTGATGGTGATATGGATAATCTCGGAGATACAACTACACTTGCAGAACCATCAGTAATTAATGATCTTATTGATAATAAGCAAAGTCTATGAAATATACGTTACTTTCATCATCAATAATATTATTTACTAGTTGTATGTCAGTTCCAGAAGGTGATTTTGACAAAATTATTGGAGCAGATGATCCATCATTTAGCAGAGCAAGTCTTACATGTTTGCAAAAACCTGTAAATCATCAACCTCATCCAAATAATGAAGATGGAAGGTATCAAATCGTATCTTCAGATGCAAGTTGTATGGAGTCTGAATTAACCAAGATAGCCGTTAAAAGAGCTAACAATAAAGATGAAAATAAAATTCAAATTTATTTAAAAAAGAAAAAAGGCATAGTTGTTGTAAATAGTGATGAAAATGATTTTAATTTTGAGAAACTGGAAAAACTTTTCAAGAAGAAAGATATAAATGATGTTTCAGATCAAGGCGAAGAGTAATTTCCGTCATTTAAATTAATTTTTTTATCGCTGACCAATTTTATTAGATGTGCCAATAAACTCATTTTAGCTATTGGATACAAAGAATCATGAATATCCGAATAAACTATTGGTAATAATTCATCTATAGTGAGATTTTGATTGGCCTCTATATTTCTCATCACTTTTGACTCTCTTGCTAGCCTATGTCTTATGATTGAATCAATGGTTTTATTGGGATTATCCATAAAATTTCCATGTCCTGGGGCGAAGTTTTCAATATCGTAATTTTTGAGTAATTCAAGAGAGCTTAAATATGCTGCCATATTGCCATCTGGAGGTGCAATTACAACAGTCGAACCATCCATAATATGATCACCAGTAAAAAGACATTTCGTTTGAGTTAAATAAAAACATAGGTGATTGCTTGCATGTCCAGGGGTATGGATTACTTCGAGAGAATATTCACTTGTTTTAATAATATCGCCATGACTGAGAACATTATCAGGAATAAAGCTTTTATCTTCCCAATCTGATTTTCCATCAACCAATCGACCATACATAGGAATATTAAGTTCTTTTGAAATTGGTAAAGCTGCAGGAGAATGATCCGTATGAGTATGAGTCACTAATATTCTATTTATTTTTCCATAGCCCTCTAAAAGAATATTTTCAACATGTTCTTGAATGTTTGGTCCAGGATCAATTAAAGTAATATCGTCCTTTCCTACTAAATATGTATTAGTCCCTTGCCCGGTAAATATGCCTCCATTTGGAGCGGTGATTTTCTTAATGCTATCCATTAATGGTCCTCGTACCCTACATCATCAGGTAATAATCCTACCCAATTACCATTCTTTTTGAAAAATTTAGGAAGAATTGGTGGTATATCTTTATTGGTAAATTTTTTGTAGGTATCTAACATTTGTGTTGAATTATCAAAATCCTCACATGATTGTAAATTTTTAATAGTAGGCATTATCATCTGCATCTCACCATTAAATGCCATTTTTACTGCTTTGCTTGGATTAATCCATAAGCTTTTCGTAATCTCAAGGCCGTCATGCTCTACGATTTGGTTATCTGGCAAATATGCAATGAAAAATCTAGTGTCAAATCTTCTTGCTTCAATCTTTGGAGTAATCCAATGAGATAAAGGAGCTAAATTTGATGTGGATAAAATTAAATCTTCTTTTTTGCATATTGAGAAAAGATTGATTTTGTTCTCAATTAATAGTTTTCTATATTCTTTAAATTTTAATTTTTCTTTATCATCTAATAATAACTTCTCTCCTGATCTTCTTGTAGCAAGAAAAATACCAACTTCTTCAAAACATTCTCTGATAGATGCTATCCAGAAACTGAGACCATCTTTTTTGAGACCTAGTAAATCAGATGCAGACTTATCATCTAATCCATCGGTATATGATTCAAGATCATCTAATAAATCGTCTTCATCTATTTTTCCTCCAGGGAAAACATACAAATTTCCAAATGGAGGTTTCTTTGATCTTTTAACCATTAATACTTCCATTAAGTTATTATTATCCCTTAAGACAAGAACTGTTGATGCTGGAGTTAAATTATTGTTCATAAATTTTAGTTATATAGCTTAGAATACTCTTTATGAAAATCACTGACAATCTTACTAATGATATCTCAAATGCGCCTAGTTGGTTTTTAAAAGCTATTAATGAAATCAGTATTGAAAATACTATTGAAGATAACAAAGGTAAGATATCTTATTCTGAATGGTCAGCAAAATCTAATTCAGAAAATCTCATTTTATTTATTCATGGTACTGGCGCACATAAAAAATGGTGGGACCCTATTGCACCAAGTTTTACTGATTTCTCAAACGTAATTGCCATTGACCTTCCAGGTATGGGTGATTCAAGCTTTAGGCAAGAATACAGCATTAAAGACTTTGGTAAATGCGTAATTAAAATTATTGAGAAGCAAAAAAGTAAGAGGCGAATATCAAACGTATATATAGTTGGTCATTCTTTAGGAGGACAAGTTGCGGCTTATGTTGCATCAGAAAAAAAAGACTTAATTACGAAGTTGGTGATGATTGATACATTTATAAGGCCTCCCGATTACAATCCAGATGAACACCAAGGGGGCCCTTTAAGAAAAATAAAATATTATCCAGATAAAAATACTATTCTTAAAAGGTTCAGATTAATGCCAAGTCAAGAATGCTTAAATGAATGGTTTCTTAGATATATTGCTGAATACTCTGTAAAAGATACTGAAAAGGGTTGGCGTTGGAAGTTTGATGATAATATGTTTAATAGTCTTGAAAGATTATTTGGTTACAAATTTTCATTTTCTTGTCCAGCCTTATTTATCCATGGTTCAGACAGTCTTCTTATGTCAGGTAATATTCTTAAAAATATTAAACTAATGTATTCGGATATTATGGAATTTAAAGAAATAAAAGGCGCTGCTCATCATGTGCCTTTAGACAAGCCAGTTGAAATTATTGATATAATCAAAAAGGAATTATTTTGATAGCAAAATATGAATTATTTTTATTTCTTTTTCTGTATTGCATTAGCCGGTTTGATTTTATGCAAACCAATCACTAAATACTTATTTTCAAAAATATTACAAAAAGGAAATCTTAGAGTTATTGCTTCTCTTTCAATGATTGTAGGGTTATTACTCATTGGGATTTCTTTAAATTATGAATTATGGTTTGAAAGGGTCTGGACTCTTACAACTTTCATACTTGGGTGCATTTTATTTTTAAGAGGAATCTTTGCCTTAATTTTTCCTAACATAGTTAAAAAATTAATAGGCAAATATTTTAGAAATTATTACAAATTTTCTATACCTACATCTGTGTTTTTAATCTTGATAGGTATTCTGATTGTCTTAAATGATTATATCGGACCAAAAAAAGATATATCTGAATGTATTTCAGATAAAGATATTTTTGTAATTTGTGGCTTTAAAAACCCAGAGGATATAGTAATTACTCCAGATGGTAAATTCCTTTTCATATCTGAATTTGGAGGAGTCAAACCTTATGAGCATGAAAAATCAGGTTACTTTTCGTTGTTAGAAATAAAATCTAGCAAAAAATTAGTTCCAAATATTAAAATTGCAGAAAATACCTGGGGTGATAAATTTTGTACTAGGTCAGAATCACAACAATATGGGCCTCATGGAATTGATCTTGTCACTAGAAATGATCAACAATATCAAATTGGTGTTATCAGTCATTATCCTAAAGAAACAATAGAAATGTTTGAGCTTATAAATGAAAATAATGAATGGGGGATGATATGGAGAGGATGTATTAATGTTCCAGAAAAGTATTATTTTAATGATATAAGTCTTAAAAAAGATGGGACATTTTATGCATCTTATATGTATGGTAGAGACATAACATTATCAAGATGGTTGATTGCAGCTCTATTAAAGAAAAATACTGGATATCTTGTGGAGTGGGATAGAAATATATTTAAAAAAATACAAAATACGGATGGAAGTGGCCCAAATGGAATTGCTTTGGATGAAAAAAAACAAGTTATATACATAAATTATAATAAAGGCGATAAGATTTCTAAATTTGATTTAATTGCAAATAAAGAAATAGAAAGTTTTTCGATTGAGTCTCCAGATAATCCTTACATAAGCAATAATTCAGTTTGGGTTACTTCTCTTGACTCTCAACCAAATGATTTAAGAGACTGTGAAGTAGGAAAAACTTGCTCAGCTCCCTTTTCAATTTTTGAACTTGATAAAGATACTTTGATGATTAAAAATAAGTTTTCATATAGTAAAACAGTATTTGGTCTTCCTACTATCGCAGTTCCATTTGAAAACAAAATATATTTAGGCTCTTTTAGATCGGATCGGTTAGGAGTAATAATCGATAAACAATAACATAATGAAAGAATTCAATATTGATACTCTCGTACAAAAAGTTCCTTATAGATTAGTTAACTCACATAAGGGTGACTACGGTAAAGCTTTAATAATAGCCGGTACAAAAGGTATGGGTGGTGCTGGTATTTTATCCTCAGAAGCTTGTGTCTTTTGTGGTGCTGGGCTTGTAACACTAGTTACGCATCCAGAAAATGTTCAAGCGAGCTTAGAGAGAAATCCTGAGGTTATGGTTTCTAGTGAAAAAAATAATACTCAGCAAGATGATAATAAAATTGCTTTATGTGGTCCTGGACTTGGAGAGGACAACTGGTCAGAGAAATTTTTTAAAAATTTTTATCAATATGATTTTAAAAATGGTCTTATATTAGATGCTGGTGCTTTAAATTTTTTATCCTTATTAGATAAAAATTCATTTGTTAATCACACTAAATTAGTACTAACGCCTCATCCAGGAGAAGCTGCTAAACTTTTAAAAACTACTAATAATGAGATACAAAAAAATAGGCCTAAGGCTGCTGAAGAAATATCAAAGATCTACAATGCAGATGTAATTCTTAAAGGTTATAGAACTATAATATATTCAAAAAGTGATTCCGCTGTTCTTGTATGTAATGAAGGTGGGCCAGAACTTGCCTCAGGAGGAACAGGAGACGTTCTTGCTGGGATTTTACTTGCACTTCTTGCACAAAATTTAACTACTATGGATGCATGTATGCTTGCAGTTGCTGTTCATGCTCGGGCAGGATTAATTTTTAAAGAGACTGTAGGCGAGCTTGGATTAAATGCTTCATCATTGATACCAATTTGTAGAGAGTTATTAAATAAATGAGAGAAATTATCTTAAATAACGAAGCTGATACTAACGAGCTTGGTAAGAGAATTGCTTATGAAATCGTAAAATTAGATAAGCCTACAATTGAACTACATCTAGAAGGAGAACTCGGAACTGGAAAAACTTTTCTTACTAGATCGATAATTGCTAATTCAGGTTGGAGTGGAATGGTCAAAAGCCCAACTTATACTCTATGTGAAGAATATGATTTAGTAAATTCAATTTTCTTACATATTGATCTTTATAGAACCAGCGAACCTGAAGATATTCATATTTTTAATTTAGATAGAAATACGCACTCAAAAAAAATTATAATTATTGAATGGCCTCAAAAGCTTGTTTCAAATAGAGATTTTGATTTAAAGATATCTTTTGAACATTTTGAGGGTAAAAGAAAAGTATTATTAAATGATAACAGTGAGCTATTCTCAGATCTGATTAAATATTATGAATAAATTCACATTATTTTTATTAGCTCTCTCATCACTAATATATGCAAATGAAATTTCATTCTTCGAAGTAAAAAATTCTGATAATGAATCTACAGAAATATCTTTTCTTTTAAGTAAAGTATCTTTTATAAAATCATATGCACTTGTTGATCCTTCAAGAATTGTTATAGATGTTTATCAGAGTGATTTAAAGTCAGATGTTCAAAAAAAATATAACTATCCCATTAAACAAATTAGAGCTTCATCAAAAGAAGACTTAACTAGAATTGTTATTGATTTATATGAATATGTTGCTTGGAATAAACCTACTCAGGAAAAAACAGATGAAGGTATATTGTTAAAAATTAAAATTAAAAAAAGTAAAAACTTAAAAAATAATATTAGAGATATTGTTGTTGCCATCGATGCTGGCCACGGAGGTAATGATCCTGGTGCGGTAAGTAGCAATAATGTTTTAGAGAAAGATATAACTCTTTTAATAGCAAAAGAACTCGAGAGGACTCTTCGAGATACAGAAGGATATCAAGCAGTGTTAATTAGAGATGATGATAGTACCGTTAGTCTTAATGACAGATATCAAAATGCAAGAAAGTACGGTGCAGATGCATTTGTTTCAATCCATGCTGATGGATTTAGACTTTCATCTGTTAAAGGCGCATCAGTCTTTATATGGTCAGAAGAATCATCTAGCAGTGTTGCAAGAAATCTATCGGATAAAGAAAGAAGTAGAATTCAAGCTCAAATTAAAAATTTAAAAACTTATGATTTCAATGAAGACGCTGCAAGAGATCTTTACCCTGATACCTACAAAAAGAAGATTGATAAGAGCAAGATGTTAGGAACCAAGATACTAGATCAATTAAAAAGAGATCCATTTACAAAGATTCATAAACAAAATGTAGAGTATGCTGATTTTAGAGTGCTTAAATCTGTCGATATACCCTCTGTGTTGGTTGAGTCAGGATTTATAACAAATCCTGAAGACGCAAAAAGACTTAAAACTAAAGCAGGTAGAAGAATGATAGCTAGATCAATATTTCTTGGTATACATAATTATTTTAAAGAAGAACCAGTCTCAGGATCTGTTTTAGAAAATTATTCTAATTATCTGAATTATGAAATTCAGAAGGGAGATGTTTTATCAGAAGTTGCTATCAGGTTTGGTGTTACAGTCGATTCTATAAATAATTTAAACAATCTTAGAAACAAGCCCATATACCCAAATCAAATAATCAAAATAGAAATATAGAGATTTAAGTCATGTCATGTGGATCTATGTCATAACTCCACTTTACCTTTTTTGTTTCAGGCCAGGCTTGAATTTCATTTGTTAAAAATTTAAGGACCTTATTTAAATAAGTTTTGGTATTTGTTTTTATAATCAAATGATTTCTTGTGTTTCCTTTTATTTTTAAAGGTATTGAGGGAAGTGGTCCAATTATAGCGATACTTTTTTTATTATCTAAAAGGTTGCTAACTTTCTCTAAAAATTTATGACAACTTTGTTGATTTGGAGACGTGGCTCTTAACATTGATATGGTTGAATAAGGAGGCATCCCAATAGCTTTATTAGTTTTGAGGCACCGATCTGCAACTAACTGATAATCACCAGTCTTAATTTGTTTTAAATTTAGATCATTTGGGTATCTAGTTTGAATAACCACTTTTGCAAGATTGTTATTTCTTCCAGCTCTTCCTGAAACCTGAATTAGTTGTTGTGAAATTTTTTCAACAGCATTTATTTCTGGGCTTAGTAAGCCTCCATCAGCATTTAAAATCACACATAAGGTTACTTTTGGAAAATCATGTCCTTTTGATAACATTTGTGTCCCCACAAGTATCGCTTCCTTGCTCTCATTAGCTTTTTCATAGATTGCTTCTATTGATCCCTTAAGCCTAGTTGAGTCATAGTCCATTCTAATTATTGGGACTTTCTTAAAAGTGCTCCCAAGCACCTCCTCAACTCTTTCAGTACCAGTCCCAAAGGTACTTATTTCAGTTGACTGACAATCAGGACAATTATCATTGACTGCATATACAGATTCACATTTATGACAAATCAATCTATTTTTTGATTTATGAAAAACTAAATTTGATTCACATGATGAGCATTTAGCCACCCAACCACAATTATTGCATTCATATAATGGTGCAAAACCTCTTCTATTTATAAATATTAAGACTTGTTCTCCTCTATTTATTGCAGTTTCGATAATGCTTATTGTCTGAACTGCTAATCCTCCAAGTAAGGGTGAATCGCTTATATCTAATGGAATTAACTTAGGAGGTTTTTTACCATCTACTCTCCTAAGCAGATCAAATTTTTTATATCTTTTGTCTTTTACAAGCTTAAGTGTTTGCAATGATGGTGTAGCAGAACCGAGGAAAACAGGTATATTTTCTAATTGTGCTCTTTTTATTGCTAAATCTTTTCCTGAAAATCTGAATCCATCAGCTTGTTTGTATGAGTGATCATGCTCTTCATCAATTATTATCGCTCCTAAATTTTTTAATGGAATCAAGACTGAGGATCTAGTTCCAATAACAATTTTTATTTCTCCAAATTTTGATCCTAGCCAAACTCTTAATCTTTGATTAGGAGTTTGTCTTGAATGATATATCCCGATTTCACCTTTAAATCTATTCTTAAATCTTTTTAAGAGCTGAGGTATTAGATTTATTTCAGGTACTAAAATCAAGATAGATTTATTTTCTTTGAGAAATTTTTCAACCAATTGTAAATATATCTCTGTTTTGCCAGAACCAGTAACTCCATAAATCAAAGAGGGACTAAATTTTTCAATTTTATTTAACTTGGATAGATTGACACTCTGCTCTTTTGTAAGTTTAAAGTTCTTATCATCATTATTTAGTCCATATTTAGACTCTCGATTTGAAGTACTTATAATTTTATCGTTTTTTTTTCTAAGTAAAGTTGGTACAAAAGACAGAAATACTTCCCCAATAGGGTGATGATAATAATCTGCTGCCCATAAGATTGTTTCAAAAATTGATTTGTCAAAGCAAGGGCAATCATCAGGTATTGAAATTATATCTTTTAACCCTTCTACTGATTCAGTATTAGATAATTTCTTTACTACTATACCTACCAATGTTTTATTACCAAAAGGAATAATTACCCTGGTGCCTTTTTTTATATAATTATTGGATTTATAGGTAAAACATTGTCTAATTGGTAATCCAACAGCTATATCATAGTAAAAAATATTCATTTTTTAATTGAAATGGAGTTTATTTTTGCTATAGTTCTCATCCTAATTTGATTTTATTATGAAAAAAGATATACATCCTGAATACCGCGAAGTTTTATTCCATGATATTAGTGTAGACGAATATTTCATAATTAATTCAACACTAAAAACAGATAAAACCAAAGAATGGGAAGATGGAAAAACTTATCCCTATTATACTGTTGAAATTTCCTCTGCTTCACACCCCTTCTATACTGGTAAACAAAAAATTATTGACACCGGCGGTAGGGTGCAAAAATTTGAAGAAAGATTTGGTAAAAAGAGTTAATTTAATCAATTAATTCCAGAGCTCCCGAATCCTTTAACACCTCTTGTCGAAACTTTAAATTCGTCGACCATCTCAAATTCCGCTTGTAATATTGGAACTATTATCATTTGAGCTATTCTGTCACCTGGTTTTATTTCAAATTTACTATCAGACCTATTCCAAGCTGGTACCATTAGTTCACCTTGATAGTCTGAATCAATTAAACCAACAAGATTACCAAGAACTATTCCATGTTTTGATCCCAAGCCAGATCGAGGAATAACAAGCGCAGATAGATTATTATCCTCGAGATACATGGCAAAGCCAATTGGTATCATTTCTGTTTTTCCTGGTTCTAAGGTAAGTTTATTTTCAATGCATGCGCGAAGGTCAAGTCCTGCTGACCCAGCTGTTTCATATTTTGGTAATGGTATTTCTTTTCCTATTAATGGGCTTATTATTTTTATTTTTACGCTTATCAAAGTTTTATTTCCTTGGGTCTTATTACTAATTCTAACTTACATTCACCTTCACTAAGATTCTTCCAATTATTATTGAAATTAATTATTGCCATGTTGCAAGTTGCAAATTTATAAATACGTTCTTTTGTTAAGGTTTCTATAAGAAAATGAAGAGTAGGATTGTGTCCAATAATTAAGATACTTTTTGTTTCTTCATCAATTCTTTTTAGGTAGCTTAATATTTTATCTATGCCTTTAAAATATAAATCATCAGTGTATCTAGCATCTGAGATTTCAAATTTAATACCGTCTGAGATTATATCAAGTGTTTCTTTTGTTCTGGTCGCATTGCTACATAAAACTTTATCCACTGAAAAGCTGTTTTTTCTAAGATAGTCAGACATTGTATTAGCATCATTGATACCTCGCTTTGCAAGTGGTCTTTCAAAATCAGAGAGGTTTATGTTATCCCATGAGGACTTTGCATGTCTTAAAATAAAAATTTCTTTCATATATTATTGATTATAGTATTGATAAGTGTTGTTCTGTTCTATAAAATCGCGATTCTATGAGTAAAAAATGTCAAGTAACAGGAAAGATACCACAATCTGGGAATAATGTTTCTCATGCTAACAACAGGACTAAGCGTAAGTTTTTTCCTAATCTACATACCCATAAATTTTGGGTTGAATCTGAGAACAGATTTGTGAATCTTAAGGTTTCTGCTAAGGGCATGCGAATCATTGATAAAAAAGGAATTAGTCAAGTTTTAAAAGAAATCAGAGGTCGAGGCGAAAAAGTATAGGTTTATTTGTATCCAGCCTCTTGTGCTAAAAAAACTGCTTCCTTTTGAAGAGATCCAAGCTTGCTAACATTTATATTATCCTCAACAAAAGCGCCCCAACTTTTTATAGCATCATTAATTTCGGAACCTTCAACCACTGGGTATTCTTTTACAGCAGAAGCATAAAACTCCTGTGCTTTTTTGGATGAAAAGTATTCAAGTAACTTTATAGCATTCTCCTTATTGTTGGAAGTATTTACAATTCCTGCTCCAGAAATGTTCACATGCACCCCTCTGTTTTTTTGGTTAGCCCAAAAAAGTCTCAGATTATCATATTGAGGATCATCCAATAATCTTGCTAAATAATATGTATTTACAATGGTAACCCCGCATTGACCGCTCGATACCGCTTTTAGTGCGCTAGTATCATTTGAAAAAACCTCTGTTGCTAAATTTGAAACCCAGCCTGATACTACAGATTTGGTTTTTTCAAAACCGTATGAATCAATCATGCTAGCTATGAGTGATCTGTTATAAACTTTTTTTGAAGTTCTTAGGCATAATTTACCTTTCCATTTGGGGTCTGATAAATCCTCATAGGTAGAAAAGTCTGATGCAGAATATTGGTCATCTGAGAAAACTATAGTTCTAGCTCTTTTTGAAAAACCAAACCACTGATTATTAGCATCTCTTAAATAATCAGGAATATTTGTATTTAAAATATTTGAATCAACTTCGCTAAAAATATTTCTTTCAGCTGCTTGCCACAGAACTCCAGCATCAACTGTCATAAATATATCTGCCTTTGAATCTTTTCCCTCTACAGATATTCTTTCCATTAAAACCTGAGCATTTCCGGACAGCAAATTTACCTTTATGCCTGTATCTTGATAAAATTCATCAAGTATTGGTTCAAGAAGTTGTGGTTGTCTTGAAGTAAATATAGTAAGTTCATCTTCTAATTTATTAGCACAAGAAATTAAAATAAATAAAGATAATATTATCGAAAGTTTTTTCATTTTAAACCTCAGTAAATTAAGATCTTAAGGTGTGCAAGAAAATTATATCTTATTATTACCAGCTGCGTGATTTATAAATAATCTTTTAAGAAAATTAATTTTATTGACTGAAGAAAGTCCAATGTTTCTTATAAGCTTTGTATAAAGATTATTAGAGTTAAATGTATTCACAAATAAATCCATAGATTTAAGCATTACTAGATTGAGGCTTCTTCTTTTAATTTCATACTTTTTAAGAACAAGTTTTTGGTCTGGTTCATGGCTTCTTTCGAATCCTCTTATTATTTCTTCACAAAAAACTTGCGCATCCGCAAATCCTAAATTAATGCCTTGACCAGCCAATGGATGAATTGAATGAGCTGCATCTCCAATTAGTACCATTGAGTCGGATACATAGCTTTGATAATGATGATTAATAAGATTAAAGCTAAGGATTTTTGAGAAAATTTTTATCTTTGTACCTAATTTACTTTCAAAGTAGTTAATATTATCAATAACATAACTTTCAATATCAGCATCCTTTAGTCTTTTATTGTCTATTGACCAAACAACAGTATGTGTTAATTTTCCTGAGCTTTTTGGTGCTGGCATAATTGCAAATATACCCTTCTCAGAAAAAATTTGATATGCGCTTGTTTCTTCTAAATTATTTACAGTTACCGTAAAAGTTGCTGCCGTTTGATTGTAGCTATTGTTAATCTCTTTAAATTTTCCAATCTTTGCAACCTTTGAGTTTCTTCCATCACAACCTGCTACAAACTTAGTTAAAATGCTTTGATTATTAGAGAGGGTAACTTCAGAGTTTTTACTAGGCTCGCCACTAATAATTTTTTTTATTTCATTTTCAAATATTGTTCTTTCCAAGGTCTTTTGTTGCAATGCTTGCTGAAGATCATTAAAAAAAACTACATAAGATAAATTATCACTACCTATTTCATCAGATGAAAAATTTATTTTTCCAGAACCTTCCCCATCATTAACAAAGATTTTTTTGATTTCGGCATAATTAACATTTACACCTATTTCATCTAATAATTTCTTTGATGCCTGGTTTAGAGTAAGAGTTCTAATATTTTCTTTTACCTGATTAGACTTACTAAGCTTTTCTATTACAAGCGAATCAATATTGTGGTTATGCAGCTTGGAGGAAATATAATTTCCAATAATACCTCCTCCTGAAATAGTGACTATTGTTTTCACAATATTAAGACATTAATGACTCAATCTCTTTAGGATCAGATGGGACTTTTTTTGTAAGGTTTTCGTTTCCATCTTTGGTTACAAGAATATCGTCTTCAATCCTTACTCCAATGCCCTTCCATTTATCATCAACATCCATTGAGCTACTAATATATATACCTGGTTCAATTGTTGTAATCATGCCAGGTTTAAATTTCATAAAGTCATCACCTTCAACATAATCACCTGCATCATGAACATCGAGTCCTAACCAATGACCAATTTTATGCATATAAAAATCTTTATATGCTCCAGATGCATGAAGTTCATCTAAATCTCCTTTCAATAAACCAAGTTTTATTAGTCCTTTTGTAATAACTTTTTCTGAAGCCTCTTGAGGTCTCATTACACTGTTTCCTTCCTTTACTTCATCAATTGCGGCATTCATTGCTTCTAAAACAACTTCATAAATCTTTAGCTGTTCCTCAGAAAATTTACCGCTAATTGGGAATGTTCTTGTTATATCAGCAGCATACATTTCAAATTCACAACCAGCATCGACAAGAATTAAATCAGAATTATTTAGATCCTTGTTATTCTCAACATAATGCAATACGCAGGCATTTTCACCACTAGCAACAATTGGATTGTAAGCAGGATATCTTGCACCTTTTTTTGAAAATTCATGAATATATAAACTTTCAATTAATTGTTCGTTATCGCCGCCCTTAATGTTTTTCATCGCATGAATATGAGCATCTGCAGATATATCACAGGCTTTTCTTATAAGTTCAATTTCATGATTGTCTTTTATTAACCTTAAATTGCCGATCATTGAGCTAGCATCAAAGATATTTATAGACTTGCTATGTCTATCTTTTGAACTTGCCTCCGTAGTCCAATCTATAACTTTTTGGTCAAATCCAGCTTTTTTTCCAATTGGGTACATAACTTGTTTTGAACCACTTAAAATATCTGGTAGCATTGAATCAATCTGATTATTATCAAAAGCCTTATCAAATAAGTAGTCCTTGACGGCTCCAATCGGTCCTGCTCTATAACCGTCCCAAATTTCTCTTAACTTATCCTTTGGAGGAACAAAAATTATTGAATTTATCTTGTTCTCATTTTTTACAATTGCAATAAGAGAAGAAGACTCACAAAATCCTGAAAAATAATAAAAACTACTATCTTGTCTAAAAGGGTAACTAGAATCTGCATTTCTGTATTGCAAATCTGCGCCGGGTATTAAAAGAACAGAGTTATTTTCCATTAATTCACTCAACCCATCTCTTCTATTTTTGTATATTGTATTTTCCATCGTCGTATTTTACTTTTATTAAACAAACTTTCCAATTAAGCAAACAAGAATTAAACTATAAAAATGCCTAAATCTGAAAAAAAGTTATCTAAAGAATTTGAAAAAAAATTAGATTTACTTATAAAAAGATTTAATGAGCAAAAAGGAATAATTGACTTTTATATTAAAAGAGAGCGCGAATGGAAAAAAGATAAAGTGCTTCATAAAAAAGAAATTAAAAGTTTGCTCAAAGAGATAAAAAAATCTAATGACAGCTAAAACTGAAACATTATCACTAAGAATCTTTGGAAGAGATCTCACGATTTCATGTCCTCCAAAAGAAAAAAATAATCTTATTAAGGCTGCTGAACTATTGAATAATGAACTTGAAGGCATTAAAGATAAAAATAATGCTCTAATAATAGCTGGATTGACTCTTGCAAATAAACAACTTAACTCAAAAGAAGATTCTGGAAAGTCTGATGTAGTTGATTATTCTAAGCTTATTAACAAGATAGAAAAGGCCTTCTCAAAATAAGCTTTATATTGCTTATAATCTCATTTATACTTTTATAACATTCTGGTTCATTCGCTAATGTATTTATAAATTTGAACCGATACTATTTTTAAGGTGATATTCCACTATCATTGTTGAGCAATACCTAATTAGGGAAGCCTGATCTGATAAGTTATTCACCACCTGAACTTTCGGTTCAGGTAAAATACATAGCGGTGATCTGGTTTGTATTCAAATTGAGGTTATGAAAAATAAATTAAGAAAATCTTATCTTTCTACCTCAAAGAAGCTCAAAAAAAATTTTATACTCGATTCTAGCTTATTAATTCAAAATACCTTAATGAAGGAGATAAGCTCTCTTAACTTGAAAAATGTTCTTATCTACAGTCCATATAAATTTGAGATAAGTCTAGATATTGTATTGAAAGAACTTAAAAAAAAGAGCATTGGTTTGTATCTTCCTAAAATTTTTCCTAATAAAAGAATGGCTTTTAATGATTTCAATGAGACACATGATCTATTACCTAATAAATATGGTATTTTGGAATCAGATAGCGATAACTATCTCCATATAGATCAATTTGATTTACTTATTATCCCTTTTTTGAGTGTTGATAAAGACGGTTTTAGGCTCGGTTATGGTGGTGGATATTTTGATCGAGCATTAGAAAAGATTTTAAAAAAACCAGCGATTATTGGCGTTGGGTATGAGTATCAAATACATACTGAAAGATTTAGTGAGCCGCATGATATAAAATATGATTGTGTTATTACAGAAGAACGTATACATAGGTTTTAGTACCATATAAAATGCGCTTCAACTCTATGCTTAAGTATCCATTTTTATTTCTAATTTCATCTTCTCTTTTGGGCGGATCTATAATTATTGATGGGGATCTAAGCGAGCCTGAGTGGCAGGATGCATACACCATTGATGAATTTTATGAAACTCAACCATTCACGTTAAAAAAATACAAAGGTGAAACAATTGCTTATATTTTTTCAAATGAAGATGGTATTTATGTAGGTTTTAAAAATTTTCAAGATCCATTAACTATGCAATCACGAAAAGCCATGAGAGATGAAATGACATCTTTGAGTGAAAAAAATTCAATTAATATTGACTTTGATGGAGATGGTCAAAAGGCATTTATCATTGCAGTCACTCTTGGAGATTCACTTTTTGATGCAATTAAAATTCAATCTGGAGCTTTTAAAAAAGACTGGGATGGAGACTGGATAGCCAAAACGAAAAAATACGATACATATTGGGTTTCTGAATTTTATCTGCCGTGGAACCTTACCTTGATGAAAAATGTTGAAGGAGGGAAAAGGAAAATTAACTATACAGCCCTTAGGTACAGAGCAAATGAAAAATCATGGACAAGTTCTGCCGGAACGATGGCAATGAGATCAAATTATTTTGAAAATCTAGATAGCTTGGAAATAGACAATTATACAAAATCTAAACTTAACTTCTTTCCATATCTAGCTGCAAATAACAATACTATTACTGATCTTGAAGAAAGCAACATCGGTGCAGAACTCTTTTATAACTCTGGTAAAGGAAGTCAAATTAATATGACTTTAAATCCTGATTTTGGTCAGGCTGAAAGTGATGATGTAATCATTAACTTTTCTGCTCAAGAGACTTTTTATTCTGAAAAAAGAGCTTTCTTTAATGAAAATCAATCTTTATTTAATATAAGTAACTATGATAGATACAGTGTTATTAATACAAGAAGAATTGGTTCGTCTCCAAGTTATGATTGTGAGGCTCAGGAAAATACAGATGATTGTAATAATTCAAAAAGAAGTTTCACTGATATAGATTTTGCTCTTAGATTCACACAAAAAATAAATACACTTGAACTAGGTTTTTTTTCTGCTAAAGAATCAGACGAAGATTATTCAAAAGGAAGAGAGTTTATCGCATTGAGATCAAAGAAAAAAAATGGGAATCAAACTTTTGGGCACATGATTACTCATGTAAATGATGATGCTAAAAACTCCAAAAGTACTGTAAATGTAATTGACTATTTAAATCAAGTTTCAAGCAAATTAAGAGTGCTTACAGATATTCTTATTTCAGAAAAAGATGGAATAAATGGAAGAGGTATTAGATCTCAATACATATATAAGCCAGACTCATTATCAAGAAATACTGCAAGCATTTTATATTTTGATGAAGATTTTAATTTAAATGATTTTGGATATCTGCAGAGAAACGACTGGTTTCATCTTGGAATTGGGCATAATATTCAAAAGGTAGATTTTAAAAATAATTCAAAATATGACCTTATTGATTTTGGAATTGATATTAACTATGACGCAGATACTAATGGCAATTCAAACCCAATAAGCTTTGAACAAAAAAATGAAATTACATTTAAAGATACTTCTAAATTCAAATTGAATTTTAAACACATAACTTCTGGTAAAAATACTACTATTACCAGAAAGAATAGCTTATATCCATTTGTAAAAATAAGAGATAAAACAAGTATCACATTAGATAGTGAAGCAATAAATTACAAGTACTGGACATATGATTGGAGAATGACTCTTGAGGAAGGTGGAGCATATAAAAATTGGGACTCGAAAGGTTTGTCAAAGAAATTTTTTAAACTTGCTGGCTCTGTTTTTCCTAATGATAATCTCTTGTTTAAGTTAGAACTTAGATATAAAAAAGAGGACGAGTGGTTGAAATGGCTAGACGAAAATAAGCTTGCTGCATATGACTTGGGTCAAAAAACAGTATCTATCAATATGAACTGGTTTAAAGGCAATAAACATGAAATTAGATTAAAAAGCCAATTCGTTGCACTCAAAGCAAAAAATCCAATAAGCCTTGTGGTTGACTCAGGTGGATATCTGTTTAAAAACGAAGAAGAGGTCTCACCTTTTCTAAGGGGTGTGGCATCTTTCCAAATAAGGTATAAATATGAAATTGCACCTCTTTCAAATATTTATCTTGTTTATACTAAAGGTGGTGATATGTATGAAGATAATGATCAAATGAATATGTCAGATATCTTTGAACAGCCTTGGGAAAATCCTAGCAATGAAATTTTTTCTTTAAAATTTAGATTGAAATATTAAATTATTTTAAAAAGTCTAAATATGCTTTATTGTTGCTTTCTTCTTTAAAAATAGTTCCACATTTTGATAAATGCTTTATCAAAAGAGATTTGTTTTTATTATGATCTTCAATTCCAATTAGAATATTTCCGTATGCTGAGCCTATATTTCGGTAATGAAATAACGAAATATTCCATTTATTACCAAAGCATTTAAGGAAATCAAACAATGCTCCTGGTTTTTCTGGAAACTCACCGTTAAATATTCTTTCAAAATTTGTTGAATCATGCGAATTATTTACTCTGCCACCCACCATGTGTCTTAAATGATCGTTAGATATTTTGTTATTGGTATAGTCAGAAAATTTATATTTCAGCTTTTTTAATTTCTTCTTAAGGGATACAAAACTTTTTTCAGATGAAGTTCTAATCCCTACCAAAACATATGCATCTTTATCACCTGATTTACGATAATTAAACTCTGTTACAGATAATTTGCCAAATACCTTTGAGAGTTTTAAGAAGCTCCCTGGAGATTCCGGAATCCTTATACTAAGTATTTTTTCTCTATTTTCGCCAAGTTCGGATCTCTCAACAATGTATCCTAGCTTTTGAAAGTTTACATTTGATCCTGAACTTATCGCTAATAGGTTTTTATTTTTTAGTCTCTTAGCTGCTATTTTGAGACCCGCTAAAGCAACTGCACCTGATGGTTCTGATAAAACTCTTGTATCCTCAAAAATATCTTTTACAGCTGCGCATACTTCATCAATAGTTACTGTCATTACCTCATCTACGCACTCTTTTATGACATCGAAATTATTTTTACCTACCCTTGAAACAGCAACACCGTCAGCAAATAATCCAACTTTTTTTAGAAGAACACGCTTATTAGACTTCAATGCTTCTGTTAAACACGCAGAGTCATCTACTTCAACTCCAATAATCTTAATATTTTTTTTATTTTGTCTGATCCAAGCAGATACCCCAGCAAGAAGACCGCCTCCTCCAACCGGTATAAATAAAGCATCATAATTTATATCATCTTCTAAAATTTCTTTTCCAATTGTTCCTTGTCCAGCGATTGTGTATGGATCATCAAATGGATGGACAAAGGTATAATTATTTTTTTTACATAAGACATTAGCTTTAATTAAAGCCTCGGATAAGTTTTCACCGTAAAGAGTTAGTTTTGCTCCTAACCTTTTAACAGCATTTATTTTGTTTTCAGCGGCAGTAATAGGCATGACGATGTTACATTTAATTTTTAGTTTTTTACAAGCTAATGCAACACCTTGGGCATGATTCCCTGCTGAGGCAGCAATTATCCCTTGAGATTTTTGTTTGTCTGAAAGATTTGCAATTTTATTATAAGCTCCCCTATTCTTAAAAGAAAAAATAGGCTGGAGGTCCTCTCTCTTTAAATAAATATTATTTTTTTCTTTAAATGAGAGATTTGCTGCGTGAGTTGTTGGCGAGTCTATTGCCACATCATAAACTTTTGCGTTTTCAATAAGCTTTAAATACTTTTTTGAGTATCTAAAACTTCCAGTTTTTTTTATTTTTTGTCTCAATTTAAATTGCATTCATTATTTTTCTAGTATTATAACTGTATGAGCGCCTCAAAGATAAGTGTTGCAAAAAAAGCAATGTCACATATCAAAAATAAACTAACAAATAATATGGTTCTTGGAATAGGAACAGGCTCAACTGTAAATTATTTCATAGATGAATTGGTTGATTACAAAAATTATTTCTATGGCGCTGTTTCTAGTTCTGAAGCAACATCTCAATTGTTGATTGAAAATTCAATACGAGTTTTTAATTTAAATGATGTGAATGAAATTGAGTTTTATATTGATGGAGCAGATGAGGTTTCAGATGAGCAATTTCTTATAAAAGGCGGTGGTGGCGCTCACACTCGCGAGAAAATTGTTGCATCAGCTGCAAATGAGTTTATATGCATTGTCGATAAATCTAAATTGGTGGCTGAGCTTGGTGATTTCCCGCTGCCAGTTGAAGTAATTCCAGAAAGCAGAAGTTTGGTATCAAGGAAGCTATTAGCTATGGGTGGTATACCTAAATATAGAGAAAATTTTATTACGGACCAAGGTAATCAAATAATTGATATTCATTCATTAAAGATAACTAATCCAGTTGATTTAGAAAAAGATATAAACTCTATTGCTGGAGTTGTTGATAATGGTATTTTTGCTCTTAATAAACCTGACGTGGTTTTGGTTTCTGACTAGAAAATTATAAAAGTTTTTCTATTTCATTAATAAGCTCATCTGAGTCTGGCTTCACTGAGGAACCAAATGATGAGACAAATTTGCCATCTTTGGATAATAAATACTTATTGAAATTCCATGAGGGATATTGCCCGCTTGCAGCATATAACTTCTTATATAAAAGGCTGGCTTTTTTGCCTCTTACTTTCGATGTCGCAAACATAGGAAAATTTACACCATACTCTGTTGAGCAAAACTCAGCTACGTCAGATTCATCTGAATATTCTTGCATGAAATCTCTTGAAGGAACTCCTAAGATTACAAATCCTTCTTCACGATACTTTTCATACAATGATTGAAGGGATGCATATTGATATGTATAACCACATCTACTTGCAACATTAACAATTAAAACTACTTTATCTTCATATTCACATAAGTTAACTTCATCTACAGTATCTAAAATTCTCATGTTTGTATTAAGTAAATCTGAACAAGCAATAGTGTGACCAGTAAACAAAAAAAGCGAGCAAAATAGAAATTTTTTCATGGATGCTATTATAACTTAACTAACTGGGGTAATTGCAGAAAGTGAAATTACGAAAACAGATATTAAAAAGAGTACTTCGAAACTATTTTTAAATGTGTTCATAATAACCTTTTTAAGAGATGGAGGGTGTTAACCCTCCATATTTTCCAGAGTGTCAGCAGTATATTTAATAGGGGAGAGGAGTGCTGACTAGTACTATTATATATATTTATAATTAATTATCAATATAATTTATAAAATAATTATAATTTTTTTATGTATAATGAATTTCGAATTATAAATAACGGAGAAATGCTTTGAAAGGTACAGTTTTATACGAAGTAAAGGAAAATATTGCGATACTTACTGTTGATAACCCGCCAGTGAATCCATTAAGTGATGGTATTAGAACAGGAGTTTATGAAAACATCATAAAAGCACAGGAAGATGATTCAGTCATAGGTATTGTTCTTACTGGAAATGGAAGAGCATTTATAGCAGGTGCAGATATATCTGAATTTGGTGGTCAAATTGAAGGAAAAACATTAAATGAAATGTTTGAAAAGCTTGAGTTCTGCACTAAACCAGTAGTTGCAGCAATGAATGGTCTTGCGCTAGGTGGAGGTTTAGAAACAGCATTATGTTGTAATTATAGAATAGCTGATTCTAACGCAATTGTTGGCTTACCTGAGGTAAATTTAGGCCTTTTGCCTGGTGGTGGCGGAACTCAAAGACTTCCAAGGCTAGCCGGACCTGCTGAAGCACTGAAAATGATGCTTTCAGGCATTCATATATCAGCTAAAAAAGCTTTAGATATGGGAATTATTGACAAAATTTCGGAGAATGTTGTTGATGATTCTATAGAATTTATAAAAGAAGTATCAAAAAACACTGAACATCATCCAAAAGTTAGAGATCTCAATGAAAAAGTTATCGATGCAAGAGGAAACGATAACATATTGTTGGAAGCTCAGGCAATGGCAGCTAAAACAAGAAAAGGACAATTTGCACCAGGACAAATAATTAAATGTGTTGAATCTGCAATAAATATTGATGATTTTGACGAAGGATTAAAGAAAGAAGGTGAATACTTTCTTGAGTGCTTAATGCATCCGCAAAGAGAGGCAATGATACATATTTTCTTTGGTGAAAGAGCAGCATCTAAAATTTCAGATCTGCCGAAAGAAACAAAAATAATGGATATTAAAAAAGCTGGAATTATTGGTTCCGGTACGATGGGTGGAGGAATATCAATGTGTTTTGCAAATGCGGGTATTCCAGTTCACATAATTGATCAGGATGAGGAAAACATCAAAAGAGGACTTTCAGTTATTGAAAAAAATTATGACTTTATGGTTAACAGAGGAAAATTAACTGCTGAACAAAAAGATAAAGTGTTTGGGTTGATTTCCTCAAGTTTGGATTATAAAGATCTATCAGATTGCGATATTGTTATAGAGGCTGTATATGAAAATCTAGAGTTAAAACATAAGATTTTTAAGTCTCTCGATGAACATGTAAAAGAAGGAGCGATACTTGCTAGTAATACTTCTGGATTGGATATAGATTCGATTGCGTCAGTAACAAATAGGCCTGAACTAGTAGTAGGTACTCACTTTTTTAGTCCCGCTAATATTATGAGATTATTGGAAGTAGTTAGAGGAGCACAAACATCTGATGAAACTCTAGCAACAGTAATGGCTATTGGTAAAAAGCTTAAGAAGGCTGCGGTTGTTTCTTTAAATGCTCCGGGTTTTATAGGAAACAGAATGTTATTTAGATATACAGCTCAAGCTAATATGTTACTTTTAGAAGGCGCCCTTCCCCATCAAATTGATCAAGCTTTAGAATCTTTTGGATTAAACATGGGTCCATTTAGGATGATGGACTTAGTTGGTTTGGACTTGGGATGGAGAGCTAGAAAACTTGGTGGAAAAGAATCTCCATTACACGCTAAGATTGGTGACGAATTATGTGAACAAGATAGGTACGGACAAAAAAGTTCAGCTGGCTACTATAATTATTCAGAAGGATCTAGAGCACCAAATCCAGCTCCTGAAAATGAAGCTATTTATGAAAAAATCTCTTCTGAAAATGGTTTTACACGAAGAGAAATATCAGATGAAGAAATTATTGATAGATGTACATTAGCATTAATTAACGAAGGAGCAGATATATTATCAGAGGGAGTGGCACAAAGAGCCGCCGATATAGATGTTGTCTACATTAATGGTTATGGTTTCCCTATATGGAGAGGTGGTCCAATGCACCATGCTAATGCAATAGGATTAGATAAAGTTTTAGAAAAGCTAAATAAATATAAGGAAATTACCGGTAATGATGCCTATAATCCAAGTGAACTGCTTATTAAATTAGCAAAAAATGGAGAAAAATTAGGTGAAGCACCAAAAAAAGAAGATCGGAAAGAAAAATTAGACTTTGAAATGTCCTCAGTTGCTAATAACTTTTAAAATTGCATAGACTTAGGTTCTTATATAGACTTTTGTTCCTTTTTCTACAATATCGTATAGATACACAACGTCGTTGTTAAACATTCTAATGCATCCATGAGATGCTTTTTGTCCAATAAGACCTTCTTCATGTGTACCGTGAATGTATATATATCTAGAGTATGAGTCAACACCAGGACCATTATTAATGCCACTCTCAAGGCCATTGAGCCATAAAATTCTTGACGTGACATGATCACTTTCTGTATTTATCGGGCTTTTAATAATATTTGCTACTTTTCCAGTATTGTTTCTTGCCACAAATATAGTATTTAAAAGCACATTATCACCTATTTTCTCTTTGATCTCATGGGAGCCTAGAGGGGTTTTAAATGAATTCTCAATGCTGCCCTCCCCATATTTTGAGGTTGAAATGGGAAAACTTTCTACAATCTTCGAGAATTGCTTAAGATAAAGTCTTTGTTCAGAAACATCAACAACAATTTCATAGCTATTTGAATAAATCTTTGTGCAAAGAAAGATCACTAACGACAGAAATGTTAGCTTTTTTAAAATCTTAACCATAAGAACCTAATTATAATTGAAGAAATTAAAATAAATGATATTAAATAAGAAAAAATATAGCCAATTTTATTATAAAAACTACTTTTATATATCAAATCAATATATCCCTCAAGTATATTAGAATCACCTTTTTCTAATTTATCAACAATTGTTCCTTTATTTGATATTATTGCTGAAAATCCGTCATTAGTAGCTCTTAAAGTCCATCTATTATTTTCAATTGATCTTATTCTAGCAATACTTAAGTGATGATATGGTCCAATAGATTCTCCAAACCAAGTATCATTTGAGATATTTATCATAAAAAGTGAACTTTTGTTCATTAATCGAACTGTTCTTGGAAAAGCCATGTCAAAACATATAGGTGTAGAAACTTCCAGACCATTAAAAACAGTCATTTTACTTTGATTTTTTGAACCATGATCTACATTTGACATAGGTAAATTAAAGAAATCAATTAATCCTCTTAATGATTTAAAAAATGGAATATATTCGCCAAATGGCACTAAATGTATTTTTTTGTATATTTGATCAGTTTTTACATTCAAAAAAGCATTAAAAAGTTTATTTTCATCATAATGCCATGTTCCAAGCAATAATTTTTCTTTGTTATTAATTTTTGATAAAAAACTATTAAATTTCTCAGACTTATCATGATAGGGCAGTTCAGCCTCAGGAAGAACAATTAATTTTGAGCTTTGAGAACTTTGCTTGATTAATGTTAGTAAATTTTTCTCGATCTTTTGATAATAATCTTTTTCATACTTTAAAAAAGGATTTGATGAGGGCTGGATTGCAGTAACGAAAATACCATTATTAATAATGATATTACTATTTTGAGGTATCAAAGAAATAAATAAAAATACTAATGCTATGGCAGTAATTTTGCTTTTATTATATTGAACTATGATTGAGCAAATTAAATAAATTAGTAATGAAGCAAAAGATACACCAAATACAGAATAAGTACTTTGAGTAATAGTATCTAGAAATATATTCCCTGGAATTAACCATGGAACACCATTTAGAAAGAAGTATCTTGTGAATTCTGTAAGAAGAAATATTCCAGATACCAATATTATTTTCGTTGGTTTTGATTTAATTTTTAAACTTGATATTAAAGTAATAGCTAGCAAAAGAGGGATAGTAAATACAAAAGTTAGTAATATGACTAACAAACTAAAAATGAGTATTGATGTTGTTAAATCAACTTCTCCATAATAGTAAATGCTCACTATTAACCATGACATTCCAAAACCCCAATGCCCTATACCCCAACAAAATAGTTTTGTTAATGCGTTTCTCTCTTTGTAAAGTATGGCCTTAATTAAATAGATGTAAGATATGAATATAAGAAACTTGATCGAGAAGGGTGAGAAAGCAAATATACCTATGAGTCCAAAAAGAAATGGATACAAGGTATTACTTAATTTCATTAATTTTTTGTAACGGCTAATTTCTTTATTCTTCTATTATCTGTATCTGAAACTTCTATACTCAGTTTTTCAAGTTTTATTTTGTCACCAATTTTTGGAAGCACTCCAAATTTAGAGATGAATAAACCACCTAAAGTTTCAGCATCTATAGTGAGTGGATCTGTTTTAAGTTTGAAGAAACTTATAAACTCTTCTAATTCGATCTTTGAGTCAACAATATAACTATTATTAGAAATCTCAATTATTTCTTCCTCTTCAAAGTCATGTTCATCTTCAATTTCTCCTACTAACTCTTCTAGAATATCTTCAATAGTTATTAATCCCGATATTTCACCGTATTCATCAATCACAACTGCCATATGTGATCTATCTTTCTTAAACTCCTCTAATAAAGAATCAGCTTTTTTTGTCTCAGGAACTACGTTTGGGTCTCTGAGCATTTCATTTAAGTTAAAATCCAAGGATTCTTTAAATAGCTTTGGCAGAATATCTTTTGCTAACAATATGCCTTCAACTTCATTTCTTTCATTGCCAAGAACTGGATATCTTGAGTGTCCAGAATCAATAATCTTATTTATTATTTCAGTAGAATTTTCTGCGATTTGAATTGTGACCATGTCAACTTTTGGAATCATAATTTCTTTCACAGTTATGTTACCTAATCTTATTGCTTTACTTGCGATTGACTCAGCCTCTCTATCAATAATATTTTGATCTGCAGCGTCTTTAAGAAAATCTGTTACCTCAGAAATACTTTGTGTTTTTATAAAAAAAGGATTTCTAAAGTATTTTTTTAATTTATTTAAAATTTTCGAGGGAGGTTTAGATTCTTCGTTATTTAGTTTTTGGTTCATTAATATGGATTTTTAATATTTAATTCTTTTAGCAATTCTATTTCTTTATTCTCCATTTTATTAGCGGTTGCATCATTTTCATGATCAAGACCTAATATATGATATACGCCATGAATTAACATGTGAATAATATGATCATCAAAATTTTTATTTAATTGTTTTGACTCCTCTTCTAAAAATTCATAACTAACTGCAATGTCACCAAGATTTCCTGTCAGAGACTTTGAAATATCTTCATTTGTAAAAGATAGCACATTAGTGGATTTATTTTTTTTTCTAAATTTTTTATTCAATTTTGTCATTTCGCTATCATTTAAAATTCTAAAATTTATAGAGGAATTAGAAATTTCTTCTTTGGAACATAAATATTCAAAAGCTTTGATTAATTTATTTTCTAAATTTTTATCTAAGCAGTAACTATTTGACATTGAAATGTTCAAACTCACTTAGCAACCCATTTATCTTGATAGAATTTGTAAGCATCTATTATTTTTTTTACAAGAGGGTGTCTTACGACATCAACTGATTCAAATGTAGTAAATCCTATACCATCAGTACCATTAATGACTTCTATGGCATGAGATAAACCTGATTTAATGTTTTTTGGTAAATCCACTTGAGTCAAATCTCCATTGATAACAAGATTTGAACCAAATCCCATTCTTGTTAAGATCATTTTCATTTGCTCTTTTGTAGTATTTTGACTTTCATCAACAATAATAAAGGAATTATTAAGTGTTCTCCCTCTCATATAAGCTAAAGGAGCAATTTCTATTATTCCTCTAATTAAAAATTTTTCTGTTTTTTCTATGCCAAGCATTTCATACAAAGCATCGTAGAGAGGGCGTAAATATGGATCAACTTTCTGCGAAAGATCTCCAGGTAAAAAACCAAGTTTTTCTCCAGCCTCAACAGCTGGTCTTATAAGAATAATTCTATCAACTTTTTCTTTGAGAAGTGCATCAACTGCTGCTGCCACAGCTAGATAAGTTTTGCCTGTTCCTGCAGGCCCAATTCCAAAGTTTATTTCATTCTCAGTAATATTATTTAAAAATATTTTTTGGTTTCTACTTCTTGGAATAATGCTTTTTTTTGGTGTTTTAATAACTATCTCATGGCTATCTTTTTCCATATTTAAATCCTGAATACAAAGATGAAGTGTTTCTTTTGTTATTTCTATACCTTGGTCAGCTGTAGCATATAGTCTTTTTAACGCATCTTCTGAAAGAGTAATATCTTTTTTAGATCCTTGAATTTTAATCTGATTCCCGTTTTGAAAAATTTTTACATTGAAAGTTTTTTCAATAAATTTAAGGTTCTTATTTAACTCGCCAACAAATCTAACCATTATGTTTGCATCTGATGGATTTAATTCAAAGTTGGTTAAAGCAGAATCTTTTGACATTAATTATGTATGTTGCCTCTTAAACAATTAGGTAAAGCTTCTTTTATATTAATATTAATCAATCGACCTACTAAATCAATATCATTTGAAGGAAAGTTGACAATTCTATTGCAAATTGTTCTTCCTTGAAGTTGTCCTGGATCTCTTTTTGACTGTCCATACACAAGACAATTTTGTATAGAGCCAACTTTTTTTCTACTAAAACCAAATGACAATTGATTTAGCCTATCTTGAAGGATGTTAAGTCTTTTTTTCTTTTCGTCCTTTGTAACATCATCAGCCATATCTGATGCGGTTGTATTGGGTCTTGGACTATAAATAAAACTAAATGATTCATCAAACTTTACTTCATTTATAAGTTCCATTGTTTTTTGAAAATCTACATCAGTTTCACCAGGGAATCCTACTATGAAGTCAGATGAGAAACTCATGCTAGGTCTAACATCTCTAATTCTCTCTACCAAATTGAGATATTTTTCAATGTTATATCTCCGTCTCATTAATTTTAAAATTCTGTCTGACCCACTTTGAACAGGAAGATGAACATGACTTACAAGTTGCGGAACTTTGTCATAAACCTCAACTAAGTCATCTTTAAATTCATGAGGATGACTGGTTGTATATCTTATTCTCTCAATATTTTCTATCTTAGCTGTCAATTCAATAAGTTTAGCCAAAGATGATTTTTCTCCTTTGAAAGTTCCTTTGAAATTATTTACATTCTGCCCTAGCAGATGAATTTCTCTTGTTCCATTGTCTGCAAGTACTGATATTTCGTTCAATATGTCTTCAATAGTTCTTGAAACCTCATGTCCTCTAGTTTTTGGTACAACACAGAATGAGCAATATTTATTACATCCTTCTATTATAGAGACAAAAGCGGAGGGCTCTCCTGTTCCTTGAATTGGTATATGACTAAATTTTTCTAGTTTGGGAAAGGAAATATCAATTTGATTCAAATTAGTTTTTTCTTTTTTGTTGTATAACTCTGGTAACTTGTGGAGAGTCTGAGGACCAAAAACTATATCAACTGCTGGAGCTCTTTTAATGATTTTTTCTCCTTCCTGAGATGCAACACAGCCTCCTATTGCTATCTTCAAATTTGGATTTTTTTCTTTTATTTTTCTCCACCTACCAATTTGATGGAATACCTTTTCTTGAGCTTTTTCTCTTATTGAGCATGTATTTAATATCAATAAATCAGCTTCATCCTCAGATTTTGCTAATTCAAAATTTTCTTTTTCCTCAAGCAAGTCAAACATTTTTGCAGAATCATACTCATTCATCTGACATCCGTGAGTTTTGATAAATAATTTTTTTGTCATCTTAATATGTTTCTATAACTTTTATTCTCGCATTTAGTTCCCATATAATTAGTATCATGAAATCAAAAAGTGTTTACAAGATAATTTTCATTCAACTTGGGGAAATTTATGAAGTTTTTGCTAAACAAATTTATCAAAGCGATATGTATGGTTTCATCGAGGTGGAAGAGTATATCTTCAATAAAGACAAACAGCTAGTAGTCGATCCTAGTTCTGAAAAATTAAAGAATGAGTTCTCAAAAGTTGATAGAAGCTATATACCTATTAATTCAATTATTCGTATTGATGAAGTTAATGAGACTGGAGAAGCAAGAATTAAAGAAAATAAAGGGCAAGTAACTCAATTTCCATTAAACATTCAACCCTCGAATAGCAAAGATTGATTTAATCTGGCATAAAAATTTTTTTATAAAATCTTAACTCCTCAACTGATTCTAAAATATCTCCTAAAGCTCTGTGTGATCCCTTTTTTTCATAAACTTGTGCTTCATTCATCCATCTAACAGCAACTTCTTTGAAAGAAGAAACATCAATATGTCTGTAGTTAAAATATGCTTCAAGCCTCGGCATATATTTTGATAAAAACCTTCTATCGTGAGACACAGTATTTCCGCACATTGGAGATACTTTTTCTCCAACATATTTAGAAATAAATTCTAATGTTTCAATCTCTGCTATTTGTTCAGTTATATCACTTTTTTTTACTTGTTCTGTTAATCCAGAAGACCCATGTTGTTTTTGATTCCATTCATCCATACCATCTAATAGTTCATTGGACTGAGAAATAATTAAATTAGGTCCTTCAGCAATAATATTTAAATCAGAATCAGTTATCAATGTAGCAATTTCAATAATTTTTTCATTATTCGGATCTAGGCCAGTCATCTCAAGATCAATCCAAATTAAATTATCTCTTGATTGTAATGTTTTCATCTCTTCTTATATTTACCTGTTTAGTGTATTTTGTTCTTATTATGAAAAAAGTTCAAACTGGACAAGTTACAAAGTTTTACTCAAATAGTTGTTTAGTAAAGACACATGCATTTGAATTAGAGTGTTTAGCAATAAAGAATGTTGTTGTTGGTGATAATGTCGAAGTAGAAATAATCCAAGATAGTAAAAAACTACTCGGAAAAATTTTAAAGATTAAGACAAGATCCACTGTTATATCAAAGAAGTATCGTAATAAAGAAAATTTTTTTGCAGCCAATATTACGCATGTTGGATTATTAATGTCACCTAAGCCAAATACATCTTCAGAATTTATAGATAAATGGATTCTAAAGACAAAACTCTCAAATATTAAATCGTTTATTGTGAATAATAAAATTGATATGGAGTGTGACAGTACCTACATAGAAAAAATAAATATCTATAAGAAAATTAATATGAAGATAATTAACATCTCAGCTAAATATGAGGATAATCTTGAGGAGTTAAAAAATTATATTAAAAATAAATCTATACTTTTTGTCGGTAATTCGGGAGCCGGTAAATCAACGCTTACTTCAAAAATAATAGGCGAAAACCTTAAAACTAATAACTTATCTAATGATCAGGGTGTTCATACCACTTCAATTTCGTCTTTGTATGAGATATCAGGTGATACAAAAATCATTGACTCACCAGGCATGCGTGACATTGAGATACTTGAATATCCTGCAAAAAAAATTATATATGGATTTAAAGAAATTTTAGAATTATCCAAAGGTTGTAAATTTAATAATTGTAATCATATTAATAACGAAGGTTGTAATGTAATCAAAGGCTTAGAAGATGGCGTTCTAAGTAAAAGTAGATACAATAATTTTATAAAATTTAGAGACGGGCAATGAATGAATAAAAAAACTCATTTTGGATTTAAAGAAGTCCAAGAATCAGAAAAGAGTAAATTTGTTGGTGAGGTATTTACTTCTGTTTCAGAAAATTATGACTTAATGAATGATGCAATGTCTTTTGGCATGCATAGACTTTGGAAAAGAATATTGGTTGAACTCGCTGCAGTCGGAAAAAATGATGTAATTCTTGACATAGCAAGTGGAACTGGAGATATACCTAAGCTTATTTCTAAAGAATATCCAGAAACAACTATTTTTATGACTGATATTAACTATGATATGTTGAACGAGGGGAGAAATAGGGCTATTGATGAGAGTTTCAGCTCTAATTGTAAATTTTGCCAATTAAATGGCGAGCAATTACCTTTCAAAAATAAAACATTTGATCTCATTACTATAGGTTTTGGTTTAAGAAACTTTACTAATAAAGAAAAGGGTATTAAAGAAATGAGAAGGAGCTTAAAAAAAAATGGCAAATTGTTAGTGCTTGAATTTTCTAAACCCGTTAATCCATTTTTTTCAAAAGTTTATGATTGGTATTCTTTTAATGTACTTCCTAAATTAGGGTCGCTTCTTGCAAATGATTCCGATAGTTATCAATATTTAGCTGAGTCAATAAGAATGCACCCAGATCAAGAACTTCTGAAAAATATGATTATAGAATCAGGCTTTAAAGATTGTAAGTTTTATAACTTGCTTAATGGCGTAGTATCAATTCATATTGCATACAATGATTAATATCAAAAAAAGTTTTGATAATTTTTTTAAAAGTATAGAAGAATCCTCTCCAAATTTAAAAAAAACACTTCGTGATATATCACCATTGACTTTTTTTTTAAATATCAAAGGACACCAAGATATCTATATAACAATAAATGGTGAAAATTCTTATATTAATTTTAATGAAAATATTTATGATTTTGAAATTAAAGCATCTCTTATAGATTTATTAAAAATACTTGCTACTGGAAAAATAAATAAAAACATAATATTTGGAAACACAGAAATTGCTATTGTGCTTTTTAATGCTTTATATAAATCTGATATTGATTTAATCTACCTCATCGATAAATATTTTGGCAATTTACCAGCCATCTTTACTTATGCTATTGTGAAAAGACTTTATAGCTCCAATGAGATATACCAAGATGTTAAATATAGAGAAATACGAAAGCAGCTCAGAGACATATCTATAAGGATTGATAGGCTAGAGGCATATAACAGTCAATGAATTTTATAATTATTTTATTTGAGTTATTAAGAATGTCTCTTATAGGTGTTCAAAAAGGCATATTTTTCAAGCCTAACGGAAAGAAATTAGCAGTTTATTTAGAGTCTCTTGGTCCTATCTTTACAAAATTTGGACAATTACTCTCAACAAGGACTGATATATTAGACTTTAAAACTGCTAAAGAGTTAGAGAGCCTTACTGACAGCTGTAAACCATTTAAGGTTTCAGTGTTTAAGCAAATTGTTGAAAAAGAGCTTGGAGATTCAATAGAAAATATTTTTGATTCATTTGACGAAAAACCTTTGGCTGCCGCTTCGTTGGCACAAGTTCATACAGCAAAATTAAAAAATGGAGCCGAGGTAGTAATTAAGGTTCTACGGCCAAATATTCGAAGAAAAGTAAAAAAAAATCTTCGTCTTCTAAAAGCTTCAGCAAAAGTATTTTCCTATCTTTATAAGGATAGCTACAGATTAAAACCAAACGAAGTAATAAGAGATTATGAGGTGACTATTCTTAAAGAATTAGATTTAAGACTAGAGGCATCTAATACAAGTCTAACAAGAAAGAATTTTCTTCACTCAAATGAGCTATACATACCTGAAGTATATTGGGATTTAACTTCTTCGAACATTATGGTGCTTGAAAAAATTGATGGAATTCCATGCACAGATATAAAACAAATTGAACACTATGGCATCAATAAAAAGTTGTTAGCAGAAAATGGTGTAATGATTTTTCTAAATCAAGTATTTAGGGATAATTTCTTTCATGCTGATATGCATCCTGGGAATATTTTTGTTTCAAAAAAAAACCCAGATAATCCTGGATATATTGCAATTGATTGTGCTATTAGTGGCTCACTTTCAAACGATGAAAGATATATATTAGCAAGAATGTTGCAAGCAGTTTTAAAACAAAATTATAAATCTCTAGCTAACTTGTTTATATCCTCTAATTGGGTAAATCCAGATACTAATACTATTGAGCTTGAAAATACACTCAGGGCTTGCTGTGAGCCCATATTTGAAAGACCGTTATCAGAAATTGAATTTGGTAAACTACTTCTTTACCTTTTCCAAAGTACTAGAGAGTATGGATTGTCACTACAAACTTCTTTGGTGTTACTTCAAAAGACTCTCATTCATATCGAAGGCATGGGCCGTCAGATTTATCCAGAATTAGATTTCTGGGGAATTGCAGAGCCATATCTAGATAACTGGTTAGCTGAACAATTTAATCCTCTCAAGTTGAAAGATTACATAATTGAGAATAAAGAGGACTTATTATTTAAGGCCTCTGAAGTTCCAGGGATTGTATATGAAGCTTTAGATGAAATTAGGAGTTATTCTAAAAATAGGCAAGTTGACAGAAATAAGATTAAAAGCTTAGAGGATCAATTATCTAATCAAAAATATCTCATTAGAGTAATTGGTATTGTTATAATAGTTTCTGCAGCTGTTGTAATAATGATTTCATAGGAGAAATTATGGGCTTTGGTGGAATAAGTATTTGGCAATTACTAATAATCTTAGTTGTTGTTTTATTAATCTTTGGGAGTGGTAAGTTAAGATCTTTAGGTTCTGATGTAGGATCTGCTATTAAAAGCTTTAAAAAATCAGTCAAAGACGAAAAATCTGAAGAAAAAGAAGACTAAAATTGTTTCAAATCGGCTTTCTTGAAATTCTAATAATTTTTATATTAGGGATCATCATAATTGGTCCCAAAAGATTACCTGAGCTAATAAAAAAAACACTTAAAACTTATAAGAGAGTAGAAGCTAAACTTATAAATTTCAAAAAAGATATTGAGAATGATATTGGTGCAGATGAAATAAAAAAAGATGTTTTTAATGAAATTAAGATGGAAGAGTTAGAAAAAAATAAAAAATGACTAAAGAAACAGTTATCAGTCACTTTTTAGAACTAAGAGCAAGATTGTTAAGGGTTATTATTTTCTTTGTTTTTTTGTCTGTTTTGGGTATTCCCTTTTCAGCAGAGATATATTCATTTGTAGCAGCGCCACTAATAAACCTTCTTCCTGACGGAGCAACAATGATAGCTACTGAAGTGGCTTCTCCTTTTATGGCACCAATAAAACTTACTTTATATATAGCTATGTTATTTTCTATGCCATGGCTGTTCTATCAAATATGGATGTTTATATCACCAGGCCTTTATAGCAATGAAAGGACTTTCACAGGACCTCTCTTATTTTCAACAATTATTCTTTTCTTTAGTGGTGCTAGCTTTGCTTTTTTCATTGTTTGTCCAATAATTTTTAAATTTTTTATTGGAATGGCTCCAGAATCTATAATAATTATGACTGATATAAGTCAATACCTCAGTTTTATTTTTAAACTTGTTTTTGCTTTTGGAGTTGCTTTTGAAATTCCAGTTGCAACTATTTTATTAGTTAAAAGTGGTTTTGCCACTAGAAACAGTTTGATTAAAGCAAGACCTTATTTGGTTATTTTATTCTTAATAATTGGAATGTTATTAACTCCTCCTGATATTTTTTCTCAATTATTTTTAGCAATTCCTATGTGGGTCTTATTTGAAATTGGTATTATTCTTGCAAAAAAATAAATTACAATCGATTCAGATTTATAAGAGTTCTATAAAAAAACCAGGGCAAGATCATCCACGGAATCTGAGTTTGGAGCATGATAGTTCGACTATTAAATTCAAATAATAAAGGATTAAAGTATGATCCAAAAGGAGATAGCGGAGCCCATGATAGAGGCTTGCCCTCTGCTAATTGATCATGATAGAGAAACATTTCAACTAAGATATTTTGACCAATACACCAAATCATTAGAATACAAAATGCACTCCAATTCCATTGTGTAAAAATTTTGGAGTTTTTTTTATGAAAAATCCACATTAGCCAAACACCTCCTATCAAAACGGTTCCAGCGTCTGCCATTGAATTCAATAACCAATTAATATTTTTTGGTAACCAATTATTTAAAACTTCTGATCTTCTGCTATCTACAGGATCTCCATCAATCCATCCATACGTAAACCACAACTCCCAACCTAAAGAACACACAATAACTCCTACAATATAGAAGGATGGAACCCAGTCCGGAATTTTGTGTTTATTTAAAAAATATATTATTAAAGGTGCTAGGACAGCTACATATACAACAGCAACTACGCGAAATTCTTCAACAATCAAAGTTTATAATCCTAGCCTTTCTTTCCAATTTTCGTCTTCAGGCCTTTGATGATTTACAATCATATTAACTAATTCTTCTGGTGAATCGCTTACTAATAGCTCTTTAAAGTTTGCAGAAGAAATAAACCCCTCATTTACTGCTTTGTTAAACCATTTTAGTAGATCATCGTAATAACCGTTTGTATTTAAGATTCCAAGTGGTTTATTTATAATCCCTAATTGATTATTTGCCATTATTTCTGCTAGCTCATCAAGAGAGCCTACTCCTCCAGGCAAAACAATAAACGCATCTGATCTTGACATAAATTCTTCCTTTCGATCTAGCAAGGTATCAGCAATATGAATTTTTTCTAATCTTGGATTTGCAAGTTCCAATGAGTGTAATGATTTTAGTGATATTCCTAAAACTTCAACACCATGATCAAGGGCTGTATCAGAAATAACTTTCATTAATCCAACATTACCGCCACCGAAAACCACATTTATCCCTTTTTTTGCAATACACTCTGCAACAGTTTTGGCAGCTTCTGTATATTGAGGATTCTTGCCTTTGTGAGCACCACAAAAAATTGAAATATTTTTCATGTTATTAAGTTTTAAAATTGAAAGTCACTGGTCCTTTGTTAGTAATACTGATATCCATGTATGCTCCAAACTTACCTGTTTTCACTCTAGAAAATAATTTACTAAATGTTGTAACAAATTCATCATACAGCAATTTAGCTTCACTAGGTTTTGCAGCCTTATGGAAACTTGGCTTATTACCACCATCAGTTATGGCTGCTAATGTAAATTGACTGACAATTAAAACTTCCTCACTAGATTCTTTTAAAGATCTTGATATTGCTCCCTTTGGTCCTTCAAGCATTCTAAAATTAATGATTCTACTAACCATTTCTGTTACGGCGGTTGAATTATCATTTTGCTCAATACAGACAAATATTAAGATGCCATTTTTTATAGAGGAAAAACTATTGCCTTCAATAAACACCTCAGCTTTTGAAACTATTTGAATGGTTGCTAGCAAATTTTATACATCTTCTAGTTCTTCTTGCCACTGACCAAGAGAAGCAAGCTTATTCATTTTTGCTCTGTGAGATAGTTCATCTTGAGAAATAAAAATATTCTCTGGTTTTCCTCTCCAAGCTTTTAATGCAGGTGCTTGAAGAGCTCTCCCATATGAAAAACTTAATTTCCAAGAAAAACCACCAATCTTATTCATCAAATCTAAATGCGCTGTAGCTAAAATATCTGACTGTCCACCTGATAAAAATGTAACGCCAGGAAGTTCATTAGGAACATTAGAAATTAAACATTCTAAAGTTTTCTTGGCAACCTCTTCAATTCCAGCTTGATTTGCACAATTCTTTCCAGACGTGACCATATTTGGTTTTAACAAGGTGCCTTTTATATTGACTCCTCCTTTTTGTAGATGTGTAAATAAAGATCTTAAAGAACGATCGGTAGCTTTGTAGCAATCATCAATAATATGATCGCCATCCATTAATACTTCAGGCTCGACAATAGGTACCATTCCATTTTGTTGAGCACAATATGCATAATCAGCAAGAGCTTGCATATTCGCATCAATACATTTGTCTGAAGGAATATCTTCTCCAATGTTGATTACAGCTCTCCATTTTGTAAATTTAGCTCCCATTTTTGAATATTCTTTCAATCTTTCATCTAAACCATCTAATCCAACCGTAACAGTTTCACCTGGACAGTCTTCAATTGGCTGAAGCCCTTTATCCACCTTGATTCCTGGAAGGGCACCTTGATTAGAGATAACGTCTCTAAGTAAAGTTCCATCCACTGCTTCTTGCCTTATTGTTTCATCAAATAAAATTACTCCTCCAATATTCTCTTTCATCCCTTTTGCTCTAAAAAGCATCTCTCTATAGTCTCTTCTATTTTCTTCTGTTGAATCAACGCCTATGGAATCAAATCTTTTGCCACATGTAGGATTACTTTCATCTGCAGCCAAAATACCTTTTCCGTCAGCAACAATAAATTTTGCTATTTCTTCAATATTATTAAATTCCATTTCTAACTCCTAATTTCTTTTGAATTTAAAACTTTAATTGAGGGTAAAACCTTCCCCTCCATAAATTCTAAAAATGCTCCTCCACCTGTTGAACAATATGATACATCATCTGAATTTATATATTTATTAATTGCAGTGAGTGTTTCGCCTCCTCCGGCTAACGAGAATGCTTTTGCTTTTGCTATTGCTTTTGACAAATCTTTTGTACCTTTTTCAAAAAAATTATTTTCAAAAACGCCCATTGGTCCATTCCAAAGAATTGTCTTTGACTTATTTATTAAAGAAAAGGTATCTTGATCTATATCTAAATCTAAGATCATCTCATCTTCAGTTATTTCAAGAATTGATTTTCCACTTATATTTTCACCCTCAAATGATGATGATGTGACAACATTTTTAGGTAAGACTATTTTTTCAGATTCTAATATTTCTTTTGCAATGCTTATCATAGAGTCTTCAACTAAAGATTTACCAATGTTGAATCCTGCAGCCTTTAGAAAAGTATTTGCGATACCTCCACCAACAATAATATGATCTGCAACTGAATTAATATGTTTTAATAATTTAAGCTTTGTAGAAACTTTAGCCCCGCCAACAACAGCTATAAATGGCTTATCAAAGTTATTTAAAGCCTGTGTTAAATATTTATTTTCTTTTTCTAATAATAGGCCTGCACAAGCATTTGAGGCTTTTTCAATTGCTGCATAAGTAGAAGCTTGTTTTCTGTGTGCAGTTCCAAATGCATCAAATACATATAAATCACCTAAATTTGCCAGTTTAAAACCCAAATCAGGGCAATTATCTTTCTCGCCTTTAAAAAATCTTATATTCTCAAGAACTTGAAGATTAGATTTGCCTTTAAAAATATCTTTTGCTTCGAGATTTTCGATTAGCTCGCAAGACAAATTAATAATTTTACTTAAAGATTCTGCTACGGGTTTGAGTGAAAATTTTTCTTCAAATTTCCCTTCAATTGGTCGTCCTAAATGACTAATCAGCAATACTTTTGCATTTTTTTTGAGAGCATAGTTAATTGTGGGTAAACATGCTTTTATTCTGGTTGAATCTAATATAACACCATCTTTAATAGGAACATTCATATCCACTCTTATAACTAAATTTTTATTGTTTATATTTAAAGATGATAAATTAATCATTAATTAATGATTTTGCTTTCTCAATAACATTCTGTTTTGTAAATCCAAAATGCTCAAGAAGTTCATTGCCTGGTGCAGATTCTCCGAAACTTTCTATTCCAACAACCTTATCGTTTCTATTTAAAATCCTGAACCATGAATTTGGATGGCCGCATTCCACAACAAGAACTGGCTTATTTGGATCAATGATTTTGTTTTTATATTCCTCGCTTTGTTCTAAAAAAATATCCAAAGACGGCATTGATACTACATTTGTACTAATTGAGCTTTTGTTAAGTTCTTCTGCGGCATCTAAAGCTAGCTGTACCTCGCTTCCAGAAGCAACAATAGTTATTTTATGATCATTACTCTTTTCTAGTAAATATCCACCAAATTGAATCGAAGATATATGCTCCTGTGTTCGTTGAATTGCTGAAGTTCCCTGTCTACTAAAAATTAAACAGGTGGGTGTTGTTTTTGAATCAACTGCATTTTTCCAAGCAACGGCTGTCTCAACAAGATCAGCTGGTCTCCAGTTGTTAAGGTTTGGCGTCGATCTCAAGGTTACCATATGTTCAATTGGTTGATGAGTTGGTCCATCTTCTCCAAGTGCGACTGAATCATGAGTGTACACAAAGATATTTGGTAACCCCATTAGAGCGGATAGTCTTACGGCATTTCTAGCATAATCAGTAAAAACTAAAAAGGTCGCTCCATATGGCTTTATCCCACCATGCAAAACCATTCCATTCATAATTGCAGACATGCCAAACTCTCTAACTCCATAATTAATATGGTTACCTGAGGGATTCTCATTTGAGAATGTTTTGCTAGATGCAGAGAAGGTATTATTTGATGGTGTTAGATCTGCTGATCCACCAATCAGTTCTGGCATTTCCTTTACAAAAAAATCTAGGCATACTTTAGAAGCTTTTCTTGTAGCCATTGAAGAATCATTTGAGTTGCATTCATCTAAAAATTCTTTAAAAATTGTTTCAAAATTATTTGGAGCATCTCCATTAATTCTTCGATGTAATTCTGATGCTTCTTTAGGATATTTTTCTATATAACTTTCAATAAGATTATCCCATTTCGAGTTAACATCGGCGCCAGTATCTTTCGAATCCCAATACTCATAAATATCGTTCGATAATTCAAAAGGAGGGTATTTCCAATCAAGAGCCTCTCTAGTGTTTTTAATTTCGTCCTCACCAAGGGGAGCACCATGAACATCAGCTGTTCCTGATTTATTGGGTGCGCCAAAACCAATTATTGTCTTACAAAAAATCATTGTGGGTTTATTAAATTCTTCTTTTGCTTTATAAATTGCATCATTGACTTCTTCAATATTATGTCCATCTACACAAATTGTTTGCCAACCATAGCTATCAAATCTTTTTACAGAATCATCTGTAAACCAATTATGTATTTCTCCATCAATAGAAATTCCATTTTGATCATAAAAACAAATTAATTTACCAAGATTATGTGTGCCTGCAAATGAACAAGCTTCATGTGAAACTCCTTCCATTAAACAACCGTCTCCAAGAAAAGCATAGGTAAAATGATCAATAGGTTTTATATCATCTTTGTTAAACTCTGCTGATAATATTTTTTCAGATATTGCCATCCCGACTGCATTTGCAATGCCTTGACCTAACGGGCCAGTAGTTGTTTCGACTCCAATGTCTATATCATATTCAGGATGGCCAGGAGTTTTTGATTTAAGCTGCCTAAAATCCTTTATATCTTCAATTGACAATTTATAACCTGTTAAATGAAGCAAGCTATATAAAAGCATCGATCCGTGCCCATTAGATAGAACAAACCTATCTCTGTTAAACCAAGTTGGATTTAAGGGATTGTGTTTAAGATGGTTTTTCCATAATGCAGTAGCTATTTCAGCCATACCCATTGGCATACCTGGATGTCCACTGTTTGCTTTTTGAACTGCATCGATTGATAAAAATCTTAGTGCGTTTATAGGATCTGATTGATGCAAATTAATTTTCCCCAATTGCTTTTTAGGATAATAATATTTTTGTGGGCAAAAGCATAGATAAAAAATCATTTTTTGATATAGAATGGTAGACCGTGTAAAGCTTTTAACTTAAGTCAACACGTTACAAATTTCGGGGAGAAGAATTATGAGTTACATTTTTACATCTGAGTCAGTATCTGCAGGGCACCCTGATAAGGTTTGTGATCAGATTTCAGATGCTGTACTAGACGCATATCTGGCAGAAGACCCAAATAGCAGGGTTGCATGTGAAACAATGATCAAAAATAATATGGTTTACATAGCGGGTGAGATAACATCTCTTGGAAGTCCAGATCTTGAACCAGTTGTCAGAAAAACAATTAACAATATTGGCTACAACACTGATGAATATGGGTTTAATGGTGACACATGCGAATTCACAAATTTAGTTTTTGAACAATCACCAGATATTTCTCAAGGTGTTACTGAGGGAGAAGGCGAAAATCTTGAGCAAGGAGCAGGAGATCAAGGGCTAATGTTTGGTTATGCATGTACTGAAACTGATTCATTGATGCCACTTCCTATTGATCTCTCTCATAGGTTGGTAAAAAAACAGGCTGATGTAATGAAAAGTAATGAGTTAACTTGGCTACGACCAGATGCAAAGAGTCAAGTGAGTGCAATTTATTCTGATGATGGTAAAACAATAGAAGGTTTATCAGCAATTGTTTTGTCCACACAACATGACGAAGATGTTACCCAAGATGAAATTAAACATGAAATTATGGAAAAAGTCATAAAGCCAGTTGTTCCAGAGGAATGGATCTTGGACTCAACAAAAATTTATATAAATCCGACAGGAAAATTTGTAATTGGAGGTCCAGTTGGAGATTGTGGACTAACAGGTCGAAAAATTATTGTTGATACTTACGGAGGAATGGCTAGACATGGTGGTGGTGCTTTTTCAGGCAAAGATCCATCAAAAGTAGATAGATCTGCAGCTTATGCAGCAAGATATGTAGCAAAGAACATTGTTGCGGCTGGTTTAGCAGATTATTGCGAAATTCAAGTATCATATGCAATTGGAGTTGCTAAGCCAACGTCAATAAATGTTAATACTTTTAATAGTGAGAAAATATCCAAAGAAGCTATTGAAAAAATTGTTGAAGATAAATTTGATCTTAGGCCTAAAAGTCTTATAAATATGCTTGATCTTAAGAGACCAATTTACCTTCCAACAGCTGCGTATGGGCATTTTGGAAGAACAGATATAGATCTTTCATGGGAAAAAACTGATAAAGCTTCAGAAATTTCACAATAAAAATTTAACAATAAGGAAATAATATGGAAAACGACTATAAAGTAGCTGATATTAATTTAGCAGAGTTTGGTAGAAGAGAAATTTCTCTTGCTGAGAATGAAATGCCTGCACTTATGGCATTAAGAGAAAAATATAGATCTGAGCAACCTTTAGCTGGTGCTAAAATCATGGGTTGTATTCATATGACAATTCAAACTGCTGTTTTAATGGAAACTTTGGTAGATCTTGGGGCAGAGTTAAGATGGTCTTCATGTAATATTTTCTCAACTCAAGATCATGCTGCTGCTGCAATGGCAGCTAAAGGCATTCCAACATTTGCTTGGAAAGGTGAAACAGATGAAGAGTATGAGTGGTGTATTGAACAAACTATATGTAAAGATGGCGCACCATGGGATGCGAATATGATCCTTGATGATGGAAGCGATCTTACGTCTATGGTCCATGAAAAATTTCCAGATATGCTAGAAACAATTCATGGTGTATCTGAAGAAACAACAACTGGTGTTCATAGGCTTAAAGAAATGCTTGAAAAAGGAGAATTAAAGATACCAGCAATCAATGTAAATGATTCAGTAACGAAAGCTAAAAATGATAATAAGTATGGTTGTAGGCATAGTCTCAATGATGCACTTAAAAGAGGCACCGATATGTTGTTATCTGGTAAAAAGGGTCTTGTAATCGGTTACGGTGACGTTGGCAAAGGTTCGGCAGCAAGTCTTGCACAAGAAGGTATGATTGTGAGTGTTGTTGAGTCAGATCCAATTTGCGCTATGCAAGCCTGCATGGATGGTTTTTCAGTTGTATCATGTTATAAAGATGGAATAGTAACTAGAAATCCTGATGATATTAATATGGCTGTGATGGGTGATACTGATCTAATAGTTACAACAACTGGTAATGTAAATGTCTGTGATTCTGCAATGTTAAGTACCGTCAAAAATACAGCTGTTGTATGTAACATTGGTCATTTTGATAATGAAATTGATACAGCATTCATGCGTGAAAATTTCTACTGGGATGAGATCAAACCTCAGGTCCACAGAGTATTCAGAGATACCTCCCCTGATGGAACTCCAGACCTGTCCAGCAAAGATTATATAATTCTTCTAGCCGAAGGCAGATTGGTAAATCTAGGAAATGCCACAGGTCATCCAAGTAGAATTATGGATGGATCATTTGCAAATCAGGTGCTTGCACAAATTCATTTATTCAAGCAAGGGTTTGCAAATATAAATGATGCGGACAAAAGATCTGAAATGATAACTGTAGAAGTTCTTCCAAAAAAACTTGATGAAGAAGTTGCGAGTCTAATGGTTGCTGGCTTTGGCGGAATGGTAACAAAGCTTACCAAAGATCAAGCAGACTACATAAATGTTCCTCAAGAGGGTCCATTTAAAGAAGAAAGTTACAAATATTAATCTTTAAAAGTTCAAATTATGGGTGTTATTGCCCATAATATGCCCTGTGAATTACGTAAATATATTTTTAAGCCTTTTTTTACTCATTTTCTTAATTGGTTGTGGGGTGAAGGGACCTTTAATTTTTTAAAAAATCTAAAATGGATTGTTTCTCATATAAAAATTCTTCTCTATTTTGTGAAGATGTTAATCTGCTAGACATTGCTGATGAGTATGGAACACCTACATACATATACTCAAGAAAAACTCTTGAACAAAATATTGATTTATATAAACAATCTTTTAAGAATAAAAATAGCCTCATTTGCTTTTCAGTAAAATCGTTGAATAACTTAGCAATACTCAAAATTATAAATGATAAAGAATGTGGATTCGATATCGTTTCATATGGAGAACTAATGAGGGTTCTTCATGTTGGTGCAGACCCTAACAAAATTATCTTTTCAGGTGTTGGAAAGTCTGAAATGGAAATTGTTGAAGGAATCAATAATGGAATATTATCTTTTAATATTGAATCAGAATCAGAGCTTCAAAGAATAGAAAGGATAGCATCTAAACTTAAGAAGCAAGTTAATGTTGCAATAAGATTTAATCCAGAAATTGACTCAGGTGGCCATGACTATATTACAACTGGCAGAAAAGGTGATAAATTTGGAATATCTTCTGAAAATTTTGTACTCAAGTTATGTGACTTTATAAATAATTCGAGTAACTTAAATTTAATTGGTCTTGCTTGTCATATTGGTTCTCAAATACTTGATATTGAAAATTATAGGTTAACTGCCAGAGCAATTATTAATCTAGCAGACAAAATCAAGAAAACTGGTATTGAATTAGAGTTTTTAGATTTAGGTGGAGGCTTAGGCATTCCATACATAGATGATATTGTTCCATCTGCTGCAAACTTAATCTCGTTAATCGAAGAGGAATTTAAAGATAGGGATGAAAAAATTATACTTGAACCTGGAAGAAGTATATCTGGAAATGCTGGTGTGCTATTAACTAAAGTTGAATATATCAAAGATGATTTCTTAATTGTCGACGCTGCAATGAATGATTTATTAAGACCTTCCTTGTACAAAGCAAAACATGATGTCTGGAATGTGAGTCAAACACAAAATAAAGAAAAAAATTGGACTATAGTTGGTCCTGTTTGTGAATCTTCTGACGTAATCATAAAAGATCATAAAATTCATGCCTTGGAAAATGATTTTTTAGCAATTAAAACAGCAGGTGCTTATGGATTTGTTATGTCATCAAATTATAACTCTAGAATGAGATGTGCTGAAGTTTTAGTAAATGGAAGTAACCATTATGAGATTCGGAAAAGAGAATCATTTAGTGATCTTATTAAAAATGAAATCATAATTAATGATTAATTTTGAAAAATGGCATGGAAATGGAAACGACTTTGTTTTAATTAACTCCATTGAAAATCCTTTAAAGATTACTAAGACTTTTATACAAAAAATTTCTAATAGAAATCAGGGCATTGGTTTTGATCAATTAATTATTATTGGATTACCAAAAAAAGGCGAATATGATTTTTATGTAACATTCTATAACTGCGATGGATCAGAGGCGGGGATGTGTCTCAATGGAATTAGGTGTGCTGCTTCATACATTTGGCAGAATAAGTTTTTTCCAAATTCACAGATCAACCTTAAAACTAAATTTAAGAGTATTTTATGCTCGCCCAAAGATAACGATGACGTTTCTGTAATTATAGATAAACCCAATAGACTTAATAACAAAGTTATATCAGATAAAATACAAAAAAAAATTGGCTCAGATTTCTTTTTGTCAAATATTGGTAATAATCATATTCTTATCGATATGGGATCTATCAAGAGAATTAATTTAAACGGTTTGTATGATGATCTTCAAAATATTATTAAAAAAGAATCTATGAACCTTTCCATATTTGAAATAACTAAAAGTAACCTATTTCAAATAAGGACTTATGAAAATGGTGTCGGTGAGACTTTATCGTGTGGTTCTGCTGCGTTATGTTTAGCAAATAATTTTTTAGTGGGTAAGAGGAAACTAAAGGTAAAATCTCATGGTGGTACACTTGAGTTTAAGAATATGAATAAATATATTTTAATGCAAGGACCTTCTAAATTTATATATCAGGGAAATATAGTTGAATAAAAAGTTAGATCCTAAAGAGGTTGAATTGTTTCTACTAGATAATCTTGATTTTTTTGAATCAAGAGAATCACTTGTCAGTGAATTAAAATTTAAAGATACATCAAGCAACGCATCTTCTATCCTTGAGAGACAAGTTAAAAAACTCCGAGTTGAGCATAATAATTTAATTGACCTCATATCATCTTTTATGGAGACAGCATCAATAAATGAGGATTTATTTAATAAATCAAAAAAGCTTATATTAGAAATTTTAAGCTCAGATACAAAAGACAAAATTATTAATACAGTAATCGAGACATTTCGAGATGAATTTAAGATTGATAGTTGTGCTTTAGATTTTTACAAAAATAAAGAAATAGATGAACTAGAGAATAATACGCAACTATCCTTCCATAAAGGTTCAATCCATTGTGGTTCCTTTTCAAAAGAAAAAATTAAATATCTTTTTGAAGATGAAAAAATAGAGTCTATAGTTGTTGCTACGGTAGTTCTAAAAGATGAGATAGGCCTATTAAAATTGGGAAGTTTTGATAGAACAAAATATCTTGGAGATGAAGATACAACTTTTATTGAATATATTAGGGATATCTTAGAAAGAAAACTTGCAATCTAGAATATGAATAAAAAGGGTTTTGTCATTAATGACATTAACGAATACATTAACTTTATTTCACAAGTCAAAAATCTTTCAAACAATACTGCTAATTCATATTTAAGAGATCTCAAAAAATTTTCAGATTTCGTTGAAAAGTTGAATATTTCCAAATACTCTGAAATAACTGATGATATTTGTTCGGCTTGGGTTGGTGATCTTTTTACTAAAAATATCAATCCAAGAAGCATACAAAGACATATATCCTCTGCGAAAGGCTTTTTTAAATTTTTAAAAAAAAATAATGTTGTAAATTCATCGCCATTTGAACTAATAACAGCTCCAAAAACACCAAATAATTTACCAGAGGTTTTATCTCCTGAAGATGTTGAACAACTTTTAAACTTCAAGCCTACATCTGTAGTTGAAATTAGAGATCTTGCTATTATTGAGCTAATTTATTCCTCAGGTTTAAGAGTTTCTGAGACAGTCAGTATAGACTTGAATGACTTTGAAGAAGATATGAGTTTTTTAAGAATCCTTGGTAAAGGGTCAAAAACTAGGCTTGTTCCAGTCGGCAAGTATGCAAAAAGTGCGATAAATGAATGGCTGATTGAAAGAAACAAAATTATTAACAGTACTAATGCTTTATTCTTAAACTCTAGAGGAAAACGAATAAGCATAAGAAGTGTTCAATTACGTTTAAGAAAAATGGCTTTGAAACAAGGTTTAGCACCAATACATCCTCATATGCTTAGGCATAGCTTTGCAACTCATATGCTTGAATCAAGTGGTGACTTAAGAACAATTCAAGAATTGCTTGGACATAGTTCTCTTTCAACAACTCAAATTTATACTAAGCTTGATTATCAGCACTTAGTAAAGATATATGATCAATCTCATCCAAGAGCAAAAAAATGAATAAAATAAAAATGATTACTTTTGATTTGGATGATACTCTTTGGGATAACCGTCCTACCATCATTAATGCGGAAATAGAAACAAGGAAGTGGATAGAAGATAGAGTTGGAGAAATTAAATGGGGAGATCTAAATGACTTCCTAGACCTCAGAAAAGAACTAATAAAAAAAGATGAGAGCATTGAATGGGATATTGGTAAGCTCAGAAAGGAAATCTTTAAAGAAAAATTAAAGCATATAAGACCAACTAGTTTAAGAAATAAAATTGTAAATGATGCATTTGAAATATTTATTGATAAAAGACATCTAATAAAACTTTATGACGGTGTTGAAGCTTCACTAAAAATTCTTTCAAAAAAATATGAATTAGGGGTGCTTACTAATGGGAATGCAGACATTTATAAATTTAAAATTGGTAGATACTTCAAATTTTCAATTAGTTCGCTTGAGGCAAAAGATAACAAGCCAAATCGAAGTCACTTTGATAAAGCATTAGAAAAGTTAGAGGGAGTAAAATTTGATGAAATGCTTCACATTGGAGACCATCAAATCAATGATATTATTGGGGCAAGTAATCTTGGAATTAACACTTTATGGTTTAATAATAACAATAGCGAATGGGAACAGGATTCTAAGAAACCAGATGAATTCAGTTCATGGAAAATGCTTCCTGAAATAATAGAGAAATACTATGGATGATAAAGATTTATCAAAGATAATTAAAAATATTATTGAAAAAGAATTGAAGAGTCTTGCAAAGATAATGCCGAGTGAAGTTTTTACAAATCTAGATAAAAAAATTCAGCCTCATATAAATGATCTTATTGAAAAGGGTGGTTACATTAAAAAATCTAAATATGAAAATTTAGAAAGGATTATTAAAGATTTAGAAAATAGACTTTCAAAAATTGAAAATGATCAAAGTTGATTCAAATAATCATCAATCCTATTTGTATTCATTATAAAAGATGACTTATAACTATTTGATGCCTGTTTGATGGCATCCATATTTGTTGCTTCTCCTACCTGAATTACGCCTATCATTGCCATCATTGCATGTGGATCACATTGATATACATATATTCCTTCGGTATCCAATGTTACAGATATATCAGCATTCATTGCACCTGCCCAAGCTACTGCTCCATCAGGAAGCATCCCATCAATAGATGCAGAGTTATGAGACATATCTGTTGCTTTAAAGTGAATAGTATCGCCTTTTGAAACTTTTAAAACTGCTGGTTCAAATATCATTTGGCCACCATCCCCTGAATTAAGCATTTTAACAACATGCTCTGACCCTTTCGAAAGTTCCACTTTTTTTGTTTCATTAGTCGCGACTATGCTCATGCTTGATGTCATATCAGATGACTGGGAGCTGACACCACAATCCTCTCCCTCTAGGCAAACCCTAACAAGCACCGACAATCTTTCTTTAACAGCTTCATCATATTTTTTTCCATTAAAACTGAACATTAATACTAAAGGGAGAATGATTAAAAAATATTTATTTTTCATAAGCTACTATGTGTTTGGTTTTTGGATTTCAATAACATGGTCAACTACTTTTAACATCTCTTTGAAGGAGCCTTTAGACTCTATGATGTATTTACCATCAACAATTACCATTGGGACTGAAGATAATTTTAGTTGCTTGGCATATTTCACACCTCGATTAACTCTTTGTTTAACAGCAAATGAATTTAAATACTGCATTGATACTTCTGGAGCAACCCCAAATTTCTCGAGAAAATTCTGAATTGATGCTGGGCTAGATAAAAAATTTCCTTCTTTATGAATGCTAACAAATACGGCAGCATGAGTTGATTTATCTAGTTTTAAAGCTTCAATTGTATAATAGAGTGAAGCATGTAGTTGGTGTATGCCTCCCCATGTTATTGGCAGTTTAATTAATTTAACATCTTTATTCTGTTTCGCAGCCCATGAATTGATGGCGGGTTCAAATGAGTAACATGCTCCACATCCATACCAAAAAGATTCTATAACTTCTACTGTGCCGTCTTTTTTAACAGGCAATGGATTATCTACGATTTTATAATCAACCCCCAACCTATAATCAGCATATGTATTTATTGCAATTGTAGTCAACAATAATATTACAAGAGTTCGTTTTAGAGAGTATTTCATTTGTATAATCCATGCATATAGTTTGCTAAAGCATCAATTTCATAATCAGTTAGATTCTCAGAAATAGATTGCATTATTAAAGATGACTCTCCGGCATTTCTTTCTTTTGATCTATATGCTTTTAGTGATGATGTTAAGTATCCAATTTGTTGACCAGCGACAGATGGATATCCAGCAAGACTATTTCCTTGACCATATACAGAGTGGCAGGCAGTACACGCTGGTATTTGCTTCTTCATATTTCCAAATCTATATAATTGGGTTCCAAGTGCAAGCAGTTCTTCGTCATTTTTTGCCTGTCCAATAGAAATTGGATATTGTGCGTAAAATGCAGCAATATCCAGTAAATCTTCATCCTTTAGAGATTGTAAATATGGTGTAACAGACATCATTAAAGCATTCATTCTTTCGCCATCTCTGAAATATTTAAGTTGTTCGTATAAATACCTTTGATTCTGGCCAGCTAATTTTGGCCATTCACTGCTTATGCTTACTCCACTTTGACCGTGACAAGCAGCACAAGAATCAACAAGCTGGGAACCTTTTTCGGGATCACCAGAAATGAAGGTTTTAGGCATTTTCATTTCTTTTGAGCCAATTTCAGCAGCAATACTAAAATTTATAAAGCTAAAAGATATAAATAATATTAAAAAAAACTTCATTGGTAAAATAAGTGTGTCTAATGGCCTGTATTATATATAAATGCTGATATAAGTTGTATAAAAATTATTTAGTGATTAGGCACTATTATTATAAACTTATCCATCTATTAAGTAGTAAAAATGAAAAATATTTTCAAAAAAACAGAATTTTTATTTGGGATAACTAATTATTCTAAGCTTCCTGAGGATATTGGTTATGAGGTTCTCCTTGCGGGAAGATCGAATGCTGGTAAATCAAGTGCTTTAAATGCACTTGCTGAAAATCCTAAACTTGCAAGGATAAGTAAAACACCCGGTCGAACAACAGAAATAAATTTTTTTAAAGTAAATGACAACTTAATGCTGCTTGATCTTCCAGGTTACGGGTTTGCAAAATCAAGTAAGTCAAAGAAAAAAGATTGGGGTCCACTTTTAGGAGAATATTTTCAAAAAAGGAAGGCTTTGGCTGCTGTGATAATATTTATGGATATTAGACATCCATTAAAAGAGATTGATTTAGATATGGTATATCTTTGTAGAAATTTCAACGTTCCTTTTTTACCAGTGCTAACAAAAAGTGATAAATTTTCAAATAATAATATTGCAAAAGCTATTTCCTATATAAAAACTCAAATGCCCGAATCAGATCCTATCGCCGTTTCTTCAAAAGATATTATTGGTTTTGACAAGCTTTCCAGAGAAATACTAAACTTTATTAAATAATAATGTTGGAATATCAAGATCAAAACTGCAGCCTGACCTTACAAGAAGGATTAAACTGTTATTACAAAGCCTTCCCAGAATCTACAGAAATTTTAAAAGATAGCACGGACTCAGGGACTCTTCTTAGAGATCATGATTGTACACATGTAATTTTTGGACTCAACATCTCTATCGAACAAGAGTCTATCCTTGATACTTGGGTATTATGGGGAAGCAAGTGGGAATTGAAATATTTATTAGGTTATCAAAAACTTCCTCAGATTAAACAACTTTATAAAGACTTAGTAAATGAAATTGGATATTTTGGATTCATTAAAATTCTATGGAAACTTAGTGGGATTAAGAGAAAGGTCATGTTTAGGACCTTTAAGATGAAGAAAAAATGGCCATTTAAAATGCCCGAAGAATATCTTTCAATGAAAATTTCGGATCTCAGAGAAATGCATGGCATTAAAGTTCTTCTTCCTGAGGAAATGAAATACATTCCATTTGAAAGAGTTACTTAGTTGAAAAAAGTTATCTTTCTAATCTTTGTATTTATTATTATTCCTGTTTTTTTATATATCGTTTTAGATAGAGAGAATATTGGTATAAATGAATTTAGGTTAAATTCTGGATATGAAGAAGTTAAGTTAAGTGATGGAGTAACTTCTTATAAAGATATTGGAGATAAAAATAACAAAGTAATTGTTTTAGTTCATGGCGCTACTTTTGGATCACTGGCATATGAGGAATATGTAGATGTCTTTATTAAAAATAATTATAGAGTAATAACCTATGATCAATATGGTAGAGGTTATTCAGATAGAATAAATAGCAACATAAGTATTGAGCTTATGGAAAAACAACTAAAAGAACTTATTGAGCACTGTGAAGTTGAAGACGTAATATTATATGGGGTATCTTTTGGCGCTGCAGTTGTGGCTAAATATGCTGCAAATAATCCAGAAAACATTAGTTTCATTGGATACCAAGTTCCGCTTGTTAATTCTGCAAACATACCTCTCTTATCGATAGTAAAAATTCCTTTATATGGTGACTTGTTAACAAGAGGGTTTTTAGTTCCTGGTGTTTTAAAAAGAATAGAAGAGTATGAAGATTTGATGAGTAAAAAACTACTTAATTATTACATTGAACAATTTCATGTGGAAGGAACTGAAAAATTTTTTCAAAAATTCTTTTTGGGAAATGCTATGGGGAATAGGCTTGAGGATCATAGTATTATCGGAAATATATCTATACCAAGTTATTTTGCCTATGCAGAAGATGATATGGAAATAGATTCAGAGCTAGTCGAGGCAGCTATTAAAAAATATAACAATCCAATAGTTAAGAAATATGCAGGTGGTCACTTTTTTTCTAATGGCATAGAAAGAGAGGTTGCTCAGGAATTCATTGATAGTATTTATTAAAGAAAGTTTGAGACATTATTAATAAGATTTTGTATAAATTCCATTTGTTCTTCTTCACTCGACATTCTTTTTGAGCGAACTAAATAATACAAGCCCTCTTCAATGTTTGATAAATTTACATGAGATATTCCAATATACATATTTGCTATTGCCAAAACCTCTTCAAACTTTTTTCTGTGTGCAAGATAAAGATTTAATTTTTTAGAAAGCTCAACGACCTTTTGATAATCTGCAATGCTATATAATGATTCAATCATAATTGAAGCTCCGCCTGTTAACATATATTCTGGAATTTCATCTTTTTGATCTTCAACATTTTTAAAAAACAAACCCATATAATTTGCAGAAGCCTCATAATCTCCTTCTACGTGTTTAATTCTTGATAATTCGTATAGAAATTCGTTATCTGAATCTTTATTTTCAAATGCTATCTTAGAAGCTTCTTGAAATTTTTTTTCTTTAATAAGTTTAAGGGTTTTTTCATATTCACCTACAGACTTGAAGCTATTCAATTTAATTTCTGCACCATCAAGGATGAAACTCATTTTGTGTTTAGCATTCTTTGTATAAATAGGTCTCTCTTTAAATAATGTAGGTTTGTACTTAGTATTTTTAATAAAATATATAGCAGAATTGTTAAAGCCTTTACAGGGTTTAAAATTTGCTACAGGAGAATGCATATTTCCACACATACCCTCCTGTATTTTAATATTCTTGGTATTACCGTCTTCATCAATATCAAAATCTAAAATCACATATCCCATCTCGCCTTTTCTTTGCATATTTCGTGGATAAAGTAATTTATTTTTTTTTAACAATTGAAATTTCTTAAATCCATCTAGAATGTCTGCTTTTGTAATTTTTTTATTTTCTAAAATGTATACTGCATTTTTTATTCTTTTTGAAACTTCACAATTTGTGTTTAATTTGTCTGCTCCTATCAGCCTTTCTTCTATCACACACTTATTAAAAATATTTTTTTCTTCTTCAAGAACTGAACGAAAATAATCATCAACGATATATGCTCTCGCAAGATTAGAAGTTAGTAGAAGTAATAATAAAAGTTTCGTTTTAATGAGCCTCATTCCAATTTGAACCTATTGCTGCCTCTGCAATAAGAGGTATCTTTAAACTAACAGTTTTTTCCATAATGTTTTTTACCTTTTCCAATATAAGCTCTGCACTTTCTTGGGGACACTCAAAAACTAACTCATCATGAACTTGCATAATCATTTTTACATCACACATTTCTTTTAGTAAAAACTCATCTATATCTAGCATTGCCTTTTTTATAATGTCTGCAGCAGAGCCCTGAAGGGGAGCATTAATAGCGGCTCTCTCTGCAGCCTGTCTTCTTAAACCATTTGCTGCATTTATTTCGTTTAGATAAAGGCGTCGTCCCATTATGGTTTCGACAAATTTATGTTTTTTGGCTTTATTTTTAATATCATTCATATAATCTCTTACTCCTGTATATCTTGCAAAATATGTATCTAGATATTCTTGAGCTTCGGCCCGAGAAATATTAAGTTGTCGCGTCAAGCCAAATGCAGACATTCCATACATTAACCCAAAATTAATTGCTTTTGCGCTTCTTCTTTGATCTTGAGAAACATCTTCTATTGAAACATTAAAGACTTCAGATGCAGTTGAAGAATGTACATCAATATTATTATTGAATGCGAACGTTAAATTTTTGTCTTCAGATAAGTGAGCCATAATTCTTAGTTCAATTTGAGAATAATCTGCAGATATTAAAATATTCCCTTTTTCAGGAACAAAAGCCTCCCTTATTCTTCTTCCCTCAGCAGTTTTGATTGGAATGTTTTGTAAATTTGGTTCAGTGGATGAAAGTCTTCCAGTTGAAGTTACCGCCTGTTGATATGACGTGTGGATTCTTTCAGTTACGGGGTTTTCTATTTTTATAAGGCTGTCGGTATATGTTGACTTTAGCTTTGCTAAAGTTCTGTACTGTAATATTATTTTTGGTAACTCATATTCTTCGGATAGTCTTTGAAGCGTACTCTCATTAGTAGATGGCTGTCCCTTTGGTGTTTTTTTTAAAATTGGAAGTCCAAGCTTTTCGTACAAAATTTCAAGCAATTGCTTAGGAGAGTCTAAGTTAAATTCTTCTCCAGCAATTTTATAGGCTTGATCAGAAAGTTTATCAATTTTTTTACTTAACTCCTTAGAGTGATTGGCCAACTTTTTTTTATCAATTTTTGCCCCGTTTTGCTCTACTTTCGAAAGGACATGAACAAGAGGGTATTCTATATCATTTAAAAGTTGTTCTTGAACCGGCTGACCTTTCAACAATGTTGATAGAGTATTAAAAAGTCGTAGAGTAATGTCAGCATCTTCAGCTGCATAATTAGTTGCAATATCTAATTTAACCTCAGAGAAATTTATTTGTTTAGACGCAGTTCCTGTCACATCAGTATATTTGGTAGTTGTGTAATTTAAATAATAGGATGCGAGTCTATCCATTCCATGTCGTGTAGCTGTACTATTAAGCACATATGACATCAACATTGTATCTGCTAAGAAATTCGTTATCTTAATACCATGTCTCATTAGTATTGGTATATCAAATTTAAGGTTTTGTCCAACTGCTTTATCTTGATTTTCTTCAATAACAGGGCCAAGGGTTTTGATAATATAATCTATTGACAATTGTTCAGGACATTTGTCGTAGTTATGGCCAATTGGTATATAACACCCCTCATTCTCTTTTACCGACAAAGAAATTCCGAGAAGTTTTGCAGAAACAGTTTCAACAGAATCTGTTTCGGTATCTATTGCAAAGGCTTTAGATTTTTTTATCTTAGAAATCCAAGTATTAAGTTCAGATTTTGTTAAAACAGTATTGTAATTTCTATCTTTTGTTGGTCGCTCTTCTTCTTGATCTTTTTTAATTGTTGCAAATTCTAGCTCCTCAAAAATCCTATTTAAATCCTCTTCATTTGGATTAAGTTTCAAGAGATCCTCAAACTCTAAGTTCAAATTAACATCTTCTTTCAATGAAACTAATTCAACGTTTCTTTCAAGGTCTGTTAAACCATTTCTTAAGTTTTCACCAACAACTCCTTTAATTAAATCAGCATTTTTAATAATTCCATCTAAATTATCATATTCGTTTAGCCACTTCGCAGCTGTTTTTTGGCCAACTTTTGGGACTCCAGGAATGTTATCAGATGTGTCACCAACTAATGCAAGCATATCTCTAATTTGGTTTGGTTTAACTCCAAATTTTTGAAATACTTTTTTTTCATCAAAAATTTCATGCTTCATTGTATTCATTAGAGTTGTATCTGGATCTTCAACAAGTTGCATTAAGTCTTTATCTAAGGAAGATACAACACACTTGAATTTTGCATTTTTCGCCATTCTAGAAATTGTTGCTATAACATCATCTGCTTCTACATCTTTAATTTCGATAAGTGGAAATCCTATTGCTTTGCAAATTGCTTTCACCGGCTCTAATTGCAAACGAAGCTCATCGGGCATTGGCGGTCTGTTAGCTTTATATTCAGAATAGATTTCATTTCTAAAGGTTTTTCCTTTAGCATCAAAAACAACAATTATTGGCGAGCCTTCACTATCTTTTTTTAAATTCATCAACATATTTGTAACGCCTTTAACTGCGCCAGTTGGTCTTCCTGTTGACGTACTTAGTGGAGGCATTGCGTGGTAAGCTCTATATAAATATGAGGATCCGTCTATTACAAATATTCTATCTTTCATCTTTGTCTTTTATATGATGTATTATGACTCTTGTTTTTCTATAATGGAAAAAAATAGAAAAAAATGTATAAAAATATTAAAACCTTCCTTTGGCAAATTTATATAAGTCACCTTGAATTAGCTATTGCTATTTCATCTGTTTCAATTGTCCTGCTTGCAGTCATCATGGATAAGTTCATGTATTTACAAGCTTGTCCAATGTGTATTTTAACAAGATATATTTTTGGGCTAGTTGCTTTGTCGGCAACTTTTGGAGTTTTCTTTAAATATAAAGTATTTGGAAATCTGTTGATAATAATTTCTTCAGTATTAGGAATGTTGATTACTTCAAGACAAATATATATTCAAAATATGTCAATTGAAGGTCTTTCAAATTTGTCTGGGTGCGGCATGCCATTAAGCACACAAATTGAATATTTCGGTATTGTCGAAGCATTAAAAAAAACAATAAGTGGAGGTCCTAGTTGTGCAGAAGATGGCTGGAGATTTATATTAAATTTTGCTGAGTGGGGTTTGTTGTTTTTTCTAATATTTGTTTTATTGTCATTCTCAAAAATAATAAGCACTAAGTTTTTATAATAATTGTAGTAAAACTACTAATAAAAAAGTTAATTTACATGACTTTTTCATTAATATTGACAAATTTATTACATTATTATTTACTACGCTACATAAATATACTTAAATGAGTAAATATTTTTCAGATATAGGTTAAATAATAATAGTTCCTTTATATATAAAAACACATCCCAAATACCTATAATGATCTTTAAATAAATGAGCGATCAAACATACACATCACTAGTTCTAGAACTGAGTAACGAAGAACTTATAAAAACTGCACTTGATAACAATGAAGGAGTAATTGCTACTAATGGTGCGTTCTCAACCTCAACTGGTCAAAGAACAGGAAGAAGCCCTAATGACAGATTCATTGTTCAAGAGGCAAGCACTGATCATCTTATTGATTGGGGTGAGATCAATAAACCTTTTAGTGAAGATAATTTTGATTTACTTTGGAACAAAGTTGAAACTTATTTAGCTGAAAAAAATAGCTATATTTCTAAAGTACACGTTGGCTCACATGTTGAGCATTATCTCCCAGTTAAGGTCACTACAGAGACAGCTTGGCACTCGTTATTTGCAAGGCTTATATTTGTGTGTACGGATAATTTCAATCCATCATCAAAGCAAGAGTGGCAAATTATTAGTGCTGCAAACTATGAATGTCTTCCTGAAGAAGATGGTACTAATTCTGAAAGTTGTGTGATTATAAATTTTGCAAAGAGAAAGGTAATTATTGCGGGGATGAAGTACGCTGGTGAAATGAAAAAATCTATGTTTTCTGTTCAAAATTTCTTACTTCCAGAAAAAAATGTTCTACCTATGCATTGCTCAGCAAATGTTAACAAAAATAATGACGTCACGCTGTTTTTTGGTCTTTCAGGAACTGGAAAAACAACTCTATCTGCTGACCCTAATTGTTCTTTAATAGGTGATGATGAACATGGCTGGAGTAATGACTCTGTTTTTAATTTTGAGGGTGGGTGCTATGCAAAAACCATTAACCTTACTGAAGAAAATGAACCAGTCATATTTAAGGCAATTAAGAATGGAAGTGTGATAGAAAATGTTTATTTAGATGGGGATAATAATCCTGATTATTCAAATACTTCATTATCTGAAAATGGTAGATGCTGTTACCCTAGATCACATATTGATTCAGCAATAGAAGGTAATGCTGCAGGCCAACCTAAAACTGTAATTTTTTTAACTTGTGATCTTACAGGCATAATTCCACCAGTCTCAATTTTATCCAAGGAAGCCGCTGCTTATCATTTCCTTAGTGGTTATACAGCAAAAGTTGGATCTACTGAGGTTGGATCTGGATCAGATATTGAATCAACTTTTTCAACATGTTTTGGAGCGCCTTTTTTTCCAAGGCCTGCAAATATTTATGCTGATTTATTAATTAAAAGAATTGAGGGATATAATTCAAAGGTCTTTCTTGTTAACACAGGTTGGACTGGTGGTCCCTATGGTAAAGGGTCAAGATTTGAAATTCCAACTACCAGAAGAATTATAAATGCCATTCAAGATGGTGAATTAGATAGTGCTGAAACATTGAAAATACCAGGCCTCAATCTTTTTGTACCAACTAATGTTAATGGTGTTGATACAAAACTTCTAAATCCTATAGATACTTGGAAGGATAAAGATTCATACAAAGAACATCTTAATGCATTAGTTACAAAGTTTAATGAGAATTTTGGAAAGTTTAATGTTAGACCCGAAATAATTAAAGCTGGACCAGGGTTTAATGACTAATGCAATACTAAATAAAAAACTTAATGATTTAAAGGATATTGGTTTTTTCGATAACTTAATAATTGAAAGAGGTATTGAAAAAGAGTTTTTTCGAATTGACCCTGAGGGAAACATATCAGAAAAGTCACATCCAAACTCTCTTGGATCTGCCTTGACAAATAAATTCATAACAACTGACTTTGCAGAAGCTCAGTTGGAACTTGTTACTCCAATTTTTGAAGACTTAGATGAACTTTATGACTTTCTGTATTCACTGCATGTATTTTCAGCTAAAAATTTAAAAGATGAAGAAATGCTTTGGCCTTTTTCAATGCCTCCAACAATCAAAGATGAATCTGCAATTAATCTTGGTTATTATCATCAAAGTAATATTGGGCTTCTTAAGCATGTATACAGAAGAGGCTTGAAAACAAGATATGGGCCTTCTATGCAATGCGTTTCTGGAATGCATTACAACTTTTCTCTAAAAAAAGAATCTTTTCAAAAATTGATTAGTGATACTGATCAGTGTGCGATTGATGACGCTTATCTCGGTTTGATAAGAAATTTTAAAAGAATATTTTGGTTTATTTTGATTCAATTTGGTCAAACAAATGTTGTTGATAAATCTTTTGTAAAAGGTCGAAATCATACTCTCAAGAATTTAAATGATACTGATTTATACAGTGAATTTGCCACATCCTTAAGAATGAGTGATATTGGTTATCAAAGTAAGGCTCAGCAAAGTTTAGATATTAAATATAACTCTTTGAGCTCTTTTCTTGAAAAAATAAAGTTTGCTATTACCTCTCCATATCCTGAGTTTGAAGGTATGGGCTTAAAAAATAATAATGGAGATTATCATCAAATATCTTCAGGAATTATTCAAATAGAAAATGAGTTCTATGATTCGATAAGGCCAAAACGACCTTCTGTTGGTGGTGTCAGACCCTATGAAATGTTGAAAAAATTAGGAATAGAATATTTAGAAATTAGAGGAGTAGATATTTCACCATTTGATATCGTAGGAATATCAAAAGATCAAATAAGATTTTTAGATCTTATTTTAATATATTGCTTAATCATGCCTAGCCCGGCTATTACCCCAGAAGAAAAAAAATTAATTGATGAGAATGATAAAAATGCGATATACAAAGGTCGTGATGAAAATACTTTAATTGTTATTGATAATAAAAAGGTAAATATTAGATCTGCAACAAAATCAATAATTAAAGATCTTAAAAATTTGGCAACTTTTTTTGTGAACAGCGATGAAATGACATCATCAATTATTAGCACTATTGAAATGGAAAAAGGTCTGCTACCAGAAAATAGTTTTCATAATGATTCCCTTGTAAAAGCAAAACAAAATATGAGTGAACTTGTATCCTCTGATTGTAAATATTTTGATATTATAAAAAAAGAATCAGAGTCATCATTAGAGGAGTTAACTAAAATGCCAACAAATACAAAAACTGAAATGAATGATTATGTTAAGAACTATAATAAAAATCTTTGAGGTAATTAAATGAAATCACTACAGTGTGTTGAGCTTGGTCCTCCAGATAAGCTTCAAATAAAAGAAGTTTCAGATCCGCAAATCATTCCAGATCATGTAATTATTGAAAATAAGGCAGCAAGTGTTAATTTTCCTGATGTTTTAATGATTCAAGGCTTATATCAATTTCAGCCTGAATTACCTTTCTCACCAGGAGGGGAATGTTCAGGAATCATTGTATCTGTTGGAGAGAATGTGGAAAATTTGAAGGTAGGAGATAGAGTCTTTGCAATGACCGGTTTGGGTGCATTTTGTGAAAAAATACTAGCTCCAAAGCACTCAGTTGTAAAAATTCCTGATTCAATGAATTTTGAAACAGCTGCTGCCCTTCCAATGACGTATGGAACATCATTATATGCTCTTAAACAAAGAGCTAATCTTAAGGAAGGTGAAACTCTTTTAGTTCTTGGTGCAGCAGGCGGAGTCGGGCTTGCAACTGTTGAATTGGGAAAAGCGATGGGTGCGAAAGTTATAGCTGCTGCCTCAACTCAAGAAAAGGTTGATCTATGTCTAAAGCATGGAGCTGACGAAGGTTTTATATATCCCACAGGCGATCTTAATAGAGATCAACAAAAAGAGTTATCTTCTAAAATCAAAGAATTAACAGATGGTTTAGGAGCAAATGTTGTTTATGATCCTGTTGGTGATAAATACTCTGAGCCATGCATTCGTGCAACAGCATGGGACGGGAGATACCTTGTAATAGGTTTTGCTGCCGGAGAAATACCAAAAATACCAATCAATCTTGCCTTGCTTAAAGGGATGAAGATTGTGGGAGTTTTTTGGGGTGCATGGGTTGGTATGTTTCCAGAAGAAAACAAAAAAAACTTTCTAGAACTTTTTGACCTTCATTCCCAAGAAAAAATTAAACCAGAAGTTTCTGACTCCTTCCCGCTTGAAGAGGGTGCAAAAGCTATTGCTCATTTAAAAGATAGAAAGGCAAAGGGAAAAGTAATTATAAAAATATGATTAATGAAAAGAATTGGGTACCGTGGACCATAAATATATGTTTTATAGTTTTTGTTATTGCCCTTTTATATAACGAATCATCATTTAAAGATAAAAGAGAAATTGAAAAAGTTTACAAGGCTTATATCGAAGACTTTATAGAAAATGATTTTGAAGGAATTGCATCACATTTTAAGCCACCAGTAAATTTTAAAAATTTTGGCACCATTGCTGAAGATAAATTACAAGTAATATTAGTTTATAAAGACATTAAAGATAATATACAAACCGGTTATGCGTATAGTAGCGTTGAATCGCTTAAAATTATAAAGAAAGAAGACTTTTATATAGCTAATGTCATCTATTCAAGATTTAATTTAAATGATGAAAATTTATTCACTGGAAATACCCTTTATGAATTTAAAAAAACCTATGATGGTTGGAAAATGGTTTCGCTCGAAGGCATTACAGACTTTGAGTCTTAATTTTGAGTAACTGATTGATATGTTAGAGATAATCTTGATATATCAAATGGAGGCCTAAAAACACCCGCAAAGTCACCGTCTGGATTTAAAAGAATAATATTATCAACATGATTGTCGAGATGGGTGTAGTCCATATTATTACCACTTGGCATAACATTATTAACTGACAATTGGGATGCAAGACTAAGTAACATTGGTCGAACGTTAGAGACTCCTAAGAAAGCCTCGTCAAAACCTTTAGCATATTTGTTAATATCACTTGGAGTGTCTCTTTCAGGATCAATTGTAACTAATATCCATTGTTTATCATCTAGCGGGAATTCTTTTTCCCTTAGCACTTTTACTAATTTAGACATCTGATACATTGTTGTCGGGCATTCATCAGGGCATTTTGTAAAACCAAAGTACATTAATGTCCATTTTCCAAGAAGATCATATTTTGTAAATTCATCACCATTTTCTTTAAAGAAACTAAAGTTAGATATCTTTTTTGGATTCTCAAACAAAAAAAGTCCATTAATAAGAAGCTCATTTGTACTTAAAACTCTTGGAGTAGTTAGTTTATTAATAAATAGTGTCAAAACAACAAAAATAAATATTGCAATTATTAATAGATTCTTTTTTATAGTCATTAGATTGAGATTATGAAGTGATCTATTAACAAAGCTAAAAAAATTAGGAAAATATAATAGATAGAAAATTGAAAAGTTTTCATAGCATCTTCAATATCTGAACTGTAATAGAGATTAATTGAATAATATAAAAATATACTACTTAAAATTAATGCCGAAAAGAGATATATTTCTCCAGACATTAAAACTACATATGGTAATAAGCTAACTACATATAAAATAATCGTATATAAGACTATCTGCAACTTTGTAAATACTACTCCGTGAGTTACAGGTAGCATTGGAATAGATTCTTTTGCGTACTCATCCCTTCGATAGATTGCAAGCGCCCAAAAATGTGGCGGAGTCCAAACGAATATTATTAACACCAGCAATAACGCATATGGTTCAATGGAGTTTGTTACCGAGGCCCAGCCCAACAATGGTGGTGCTGCTCCTGCTAAACCACCAATGACTATATTTTGAGGAGTTGCCCTTTTTAAATAGACCGTATAGATAAAAGCATAGCCAATTAAAGATGCTAATGTTAGGGCCATAGTTAAAGTATTTACATATAAAAATAAAATCGTAGCTCCAAATAAACCAATTATTAAAGCGAATATTGAAGCATGTTTGGCTGAAAGTTCACCTTGAGGTAGGGGCCTTTGGTCAGTTCTGGTCATAGATGCATCAGTCTTTCTATCAATGACTTGATTGATAGCTGCAGCAGATGCTGCACAAAAAGCAATACCTGTTAACGCAACAAGCAAGTAGCCAAAAGATTCAACTGATTCTTCGGCTAAAAGCATCCCTACAAAAGCGCAGATAAGCATCATGTAAACAACATTTGGCTTACAAAGCTCATAGTAACTTTTTAAAAGGGTCATCTTTTCCAGGCTAAATAATTTATCGTGAAAGTTGCGAGGACTAAACAGGCAGCTACCAAATTATGGGCAATTGCAACATACAAAGGAAGCACATAGATTACGTTTATTATTCCAAGTGTTATTTGGGTTAGTAATAATACACCAAGTGTTGAAGCCAATGGAGCTGCATTTGAAAACCACAGTCGAGACATCAGTATGAGAAAAATAAATGTGACTAACAACGCAGAAACTCGATGACTATAATGAATTGCAACTCTAGCAGGATTGTCCAACAATCCATAAAGATAATTAGGACCAACTTCTTGATTTAAATTAAATCCATTTTTAAAGTCCATTTCAGGCAAATAAGTACCCTGGCAAGTAGGAAAATCAGCACAAGCTAAAGATGCATAATTTGTGCTTGTCCAAACACCAAGAAAAATTTGAAAAACTAAAATAACAAATGCGAGAGCTGATATGGTTTTTAAATTTGAAATATTTATCTGGCTAAAGATTTGAAAATTTCTTGATTTAAGGTAAATAAAATAAAGTAAAGTTAGTGTGGTGAAGCCACCAAATAGATGAGCAGTAACTATAATGGGGAGTAATTTTAAGCTTACAGTCAAATAACCAAATAATCCTTGGCAGCATATGAAAAATAACAAAAATGAGGACCATCCTCTTATTGATTTATCTGTTGTTTTTTTAAAAGCGAAATAGACTAAAAAAATTGCTAATAAGCCCAAGCCAGCTGCAAAATACCTATGAACAACTTCAGGTATAGCTTTATTAATATCATATGGAAATAATGGATAACGACTTTCTGCAATTGCAATTTCAGCTTCATTTGTCGGAAAAACAATAAAACCATAGCAACCAGGCCAGTCAGGACATCCGAGTCCGGCATCTACAAGTCGTGTCCATGCTCCTAGAGCAATAACCACAAACGCCATACATATTCCAATAAATGATAAGTTCTTGATACTATTCATTAAATCAACACCTTTAAGTCTTTTAAAATTAATTTTGGATCAGTTCCAGGATTAAAATACATTACTGCCCTTCCATATGGATCAATTACAAATATAGGATTCTCATTATTAAAATTCAAACTTGAATTTCTTTGAAGAACATTTAGTAATACTCCATTTTTATCTTCGATAAGTTCAATTCTCGAATATTCTTCTTTAACATCATCAAGATAATCCTCTAAAAGTTTGTTCGAATAAAAAACAACACGTTTTAGTTTATTTATATCTCTATTTAGAGCAACATTAAGCTGTCTCATTAAATATATAGATTCCTTACTTTTTTCTTCGTTTGTAACATACACAGATAGAACCCATTTACCATCTTCAAAACTAATTAGGTCTGTTTCACCCTCATTATTTTTAAATTGATTGAAATCAAAATAGCTCTTGAAGAAAGAACCATTATTTCTTGTTCCATCGGGTGACAAACCCATAACAAAATAGAGTGAGGATAAGGTAACTACCAATATAGGAGTTAATAATATTGCAGCAAGAAAGATTTTATTTCGCATTTCTACTTAATCCATACCAGATATACATAAAACATAAAACTATAAACATCAAAAACCATTGTGATGAATATCCGTAATGTTTAATTGGCGTCATGTTTGTTGGAGTAATTTTAATATATTCTAGACTATTTTTAAGCAAAGGATCTGCAAGTAAGATCATTGGAAATATCTCCTCTGTGTAAGCTTTTGAAATTACTTCAACATTTTTTGTTTGTGAAATTTTTGGCCAATTATTAGAAATAAGCTCGTCTGACAAAACTAGACCCAACTCAGGTTGCTCTAATGTTCCAATTACGCTTTCAAAATTATCAGGTATTTGGATGTCAGGTAGTTGATCTCTAAATTTATTTTGTTTAATCCATCCTCTATCAACAAGAATAAGTTTGTTTGTTTCATCAACTCTCAAAGGTGTAAGAACTTTATAACCAGCTATTCCTTGATGAATTACATTATCGATTAATAATTGTTTTTTATTTTCCCATTTTCCACTTACTAATACCCTATCCCATTTCTTAGATTCAGCATTTAAATAAATAGGCTCTTTCGTTAATTTATTTTCAAATTCACTCATTATTTGTGTTTTTGTTTGTCCTCTTTCTATTTGCCATATACCTAAAGAAAAAAATACAACAGCAAATATGATAAAGAAAATCGTAATTCTCACACCTGGGTTAAATTTTTTTCTTTTCATATCTATTCAAGTATATATGCATTAAAATTCAGTCATGATCACTACACTCATTTATATAGTAATACCATTGTTGCTTTTATCACTAGCAGGTGGTCTTTTTTTTCTACTAGTCGACAAAGGTGACACCGGTAGAAAAAGGACGGTATATTTTTTAGGTCTTAGGGTCTTTTTTGCAGCTTTGTTAATCATACTTGTGGTAATTGGTCTTTATACGGGTGAGTTAGGGAATAGCGTGCCGTGGGAAGACTCTTAATTATAAGATATAGACAAACAAAAATAACATTACCCAAACAACATCAACAAAGTGCCAATACCATGATGCTGCTTCAAAACCAAAATGGTCATGATCTTCAAAGTGTCCTGCAAAAACAGATCTAGCCAACATTATTGCTAGCATAATACCACCCATCATAACGTGAAAGCCGTGAAACCCAGTCAACATAAAAAATGTTGATCCATAAATACCTGAATTTAAAGTAAGACCATAATGAGCGTATGCCTCATAATATTCAGCTGCCTGGAGACCAACAAAAATTAATGCCAAGAAGACTGTCACGCCTAACAAAACATTAAATTTCTTTCTGTTGCCACTTTTAAGGCCGAGATGAGCGAAGTGAACAGTTACACTGGAGCTAAGCAAAACAATTGTGTTCCACATAGGTAACCACTTTAAAGCATGATCCCATCCTGGCCAGGCCATGCTCTTTTCAGCTAATTCATATTCAACTCCATTATCTGGAGTTGTTATTACTGGCCAAGTTGATTCAAAGGCAGGCCATAATTCTATAGCAGTAATAGCTGCTCCCTTAGAACCTTCTCCTGCAAGCCATGGAACAGCCAATGTTCTTACATAGAACAAAGCTCCAAAGAAAGCTGCAAAAAACATTACCTCAGAGAAAATGAACCATGCCATTCCATAAACATAAGACTGTTTTAATTGATTTGAATCCAGTCCTGCTAAGTGCTCTTTTATAACCTGTCTAAACCAAAAGAATAATGTTAAAAACAAGGATGCGAAACCAAGGTATAAAATGTATGCAGAGTTACTGTTAGGGTCGTCTAGGTTATTTATTGTGCTAGAGGCTCCCATAACAAGAAGGAACAGAGAGAAGGCCATGAATATAGGAAATCTACTTTGATCTGGAACATAATAACTTCCTCCGCTCACAATTTTTTACTCCATTACTATCTGGTTACTTGCTAATTCAATATCGTTGTAGTCAGTAATATCAAAAATTGTATAAGATAATATTACGTTCTTGATATTTGACGGTAGTTCATTTGATACAAGCAATTTAACAGGGAGCAGCGCTTCCTCACCAGGCATTAATTCCTGTTTTTCAAAGCAAAAACATTCAAGTTTCTTTAAATGGGCTGCTGCATTTGACGGCGCAACACTCGGCACTGCCTGAGCTGTCATCTTTTTGTTAGTGGTATTTTTAACAGAAAAGGTCGCAGTATAATATTTACCTGTTTCAATCTTTAGTACTTTTACTGATGGCTCAAATTTCCATGGCATATTTTCATTATTGGTAGATATAAATTGGAGAGAAAGTGGTCTACCTTGTTCTGCTATTAAGTCATCAGAATGTTCAGATTGAAAAACCTTGCCATTAAGTCCAGTTACTTCGCAAAAAACATCATACAAAGGCACCAAGGCAAAGCCAAATGCAAACATTAAAGGAACAGCAACCACTAGTTTTATAAGAGTCTTTTTTGCTCCTTTATTCATTAGTCAACCTTTGGTGGTGTTGAAAAAGTATGATAAGGAGCAGGTGATGCCACTGTCCACTCTAGTCCTCTTGCTCCATCCCAAACTTGGCTTGTAGCCTTTTTACCACCCATAACTGTTTTCAAAACAATAAACAAAAATAGTAGCTGAGAAAAGCCAAACAAAAACGCTCCAACACTCGAAACCATATTCCAGTCTGCGAATTGGAGTGAGTAGTCAGGATACCTTCTTGGCATTCCTGCTAGACCAATAAAATGTTGTGGGAAGAATGTAACATTCACTCCGACAAATGATAACCAGAAATGAAGTTTTCCAAGTCTTTCGTCGTACATATTTCCAGACCATTTAGGTATCCAGTAATATACTGCAGCCATGATTGAAAATATTGCTCCTGGAACTAATACATAATGGAAGTGAGCAACAACAAAATAAGTATCATGGTACTGGAAATCAGCTGGGACTATTGCAAGCATTAGGCCTGATAAGCCACCAATAGTGAATAGAACAACAAATGCTATCGCAAAAAGCATTGGGGTTTCAAATGTGAGCGATCCTCTAAACATTGTCGCAACCCAATTAAAAACTTTAACTCCTGTTGGAACAGCAATCAGCATAGTTGCCCACATGAAGAAAATTTCAGCAGCTAAGGGCAGTCCTACTGTAAACATATGATGTGCCCAAACAACGAATGAGAGTATCGCAATTGATAGCATTGCCCAAACCATTGATGAATAACCGAATAATTGTTTTCTTGAAAAAGTTTCAATGATATGAGAAACAATACCAAATGCAGGAAGTATCATTATGTAAACTTCTGGATGTCCAAAAAACCAAAATATATGCTGAAATAATACTGGATCTCCACCTCCAGCAGCATTAAAAAAACTAGTTCCAAAATGGATATCCATCAACATCATTGTTACAGCTCCAGCTAAAACAGGCATGACAGCAATTAATAAGTATGCTGTTATTAACCACGACCACACAAATAGTGGCATCTTCATAAGCCCAACGCCAGGAGCTCTCATATTCATTATTGTTACAACAACATTAATGGCTCCCATAATCGATGAGGCTCCCATTATATGAACTGAGAATATGAAGAAAGTTACGCTTGGTGGTGCATATGTAGTTGAAAGTGGAGCATAGAAGGTCCATCCAAAATTAGGCGCACCTCCTTCCATAAACAGAGAAGAAAGTAATATTAAAAATGCAAATGGTAAAATCCAGAAACTTAAATTATTCATTCTTGGTAAGGCCATGTCTGGTGCCCCAATCATCATTGGCACCAACCAATTTGCAAGACCAACGAAGGCAGGCATTACTCCACCGAATATCATTATCAAGCCGTGCAGTGTAATCATTTGATTATAGAACTCAGGTTCTACAATTTGCATGCCAGGCTGAAATAATTCAGCTCTTATGATCATTGCCATTGCTCCACCAATAAGGAACATTGCAAAACTAAACCATAAGTACAGAGTACCTATATCTTTATGATTTGTTGTATACAACCATCTAGTGATGCCTTTTGCTGGTCCATGATCATGATCTTCATGATGATTTTCTATAACTGCACTCATAATATATTCCTATTTTATATTTTCGGTTCTTTGTAATCTACTATATCTTTAGGTATCACAATTTCTCCATCGCCCTTCTCGGCATTACCCCAAGATTGTCTGGTATATGTAATAACAGACGCTAACTCAACCTCTGATAAGTAGCTGAATGAATTCATAGCTGCTCCCTGAACACCTTCCATTAATATTTCAATATTTCTTTCTTTATCATTCATTACTATGTCACTTCCTGCTAAGGCTGGAAATATTCCTGTAATTCCTTGTCCAGATACTTGATGACAAGCTACACAGTTTACGTCATATATTTCTTGACCTCTTGAAACCAACTCTTGAGCAGTCCAATCCTTAGTTGTGAGTTCTGCAAGCTTTATAGCTTCGTTTCTTTTGTTCAATACCCATTCATCATATTCATCTTGCTCAACTACTTTAACTACTATAGGCATAAAACCATGATTTTTACCACATAATTCTGTGCACCTACCTCTGTAAATTCCTGGCTCTTCGACAATGGTCCATGCGGTATTAACAAATCCAGGAATTGCATCCTGCTTAATTGCAAATGCAGGTAACCACCATGAGTGAATAACGTCATTGGCAGTAATTAGAAAACGTATTTTCTTACCAGCAGGAATAACCACCATCTCATCAACTTCCTGTAAATAGTTCTCGCCTTTTGGAACAAGGTTATAAATCTCATCTAGGTCTGTCGATAAATTAGCAAAAAAACTAATATCATCCTCAAGATACTGATATTGCCATTTCCACTGATAGCCAGTGACTTGGATGTTAATGTCTCCTGCTGTGTCATCATATATCTTTACTAATGTTTTAGATGCTGGAACTGCCATTGCAATTAAAATTAAGAAAGGAATAATCGTCCAAGCTATTTCAAGCTTATGATTTTCATGAAATTTTGCAGGTACTGGATTTTTCTTTTTAGTATGTGCATAAATAGAGTAAAACATGACACTAAATACCGCCACACCAATGGCTACGCAAATCCAAAATATAAGCATATGAAGTTCAAACACTTCATTGCTTATATCAGTAATACCTCTTGTCATATTCAATGCAAACCAATCAGCTTTAGCCATAGGAGCAACAAAAGTTAGCATGCAAATATAAAAAATATTGTGCATATTTTTAAGACATTTGTACAAATTTAATCCCTCTAAGTTTAATGTGCGCTTAATAATAATAAATATTTATAATGTATTATAAGCTATTTATATAAATACAACAAAAAAAAGTTAATTTTTTTCGAAACTCATAATACTTGTTTGAAACTTGAATTTCTATGAGTTTTTTACTTATTTTTATAGTCTTCTATGTTAACAACTTTTATCTCACTTTGACCTATATTGGTTGCTTCTACAGGTCTGTTGTCCTTAAAATCACATTTTACACAATAAATCTGATCATTCTGTTTATTTATGGCGATTGTATCTATTTGTTTGCATTTTGGACAAACCGCTCCTGCGATAAACTGAACAAAGCGTTTCATTCCCTTATACCCTCGATATCTTTAATAACTTTTTTAGCGTCAGGGAATAAACCAAACCAAATCTTAAATGAATGGGCAGCTTGATAAACAAGCATTCCCATTCCATCATGAACATTTGAAGATTGAGTCATAGCCCATTTGCAAAAAGGAGTTAAGGTTAAAGAATAATTAAGATCATAAAAAAAAGCATCTGAATCAAATTTGAGATTATCGATTGGATTGAACTTTCCTGTTAAACCTGCAGAACTTCCGTTAATGATTAAATCAAATTCACAATCGGAATTAACATCTAAAGATATTGGAACAAAACTACCATATTTTCTTTGAAGCTTTTCAGATTTTTCTTTAGTTCTATTGAAAATAGTTATCGCATTAACTTTGCTTTTAGTAACCTTGTATAGAACACTCTCTGAAGCTGCTCCTGCACCAATAATTAGGATTTTTTTATTTTCTAAATCAAATTTTTTAGAATTTATATCATCAATAAAGCCAATGCCATCTGTTGAGGCCAAAGAAAGTTTATTTTTATAATTAGTTATTGTATTAACAGCATTAATATATTTAGCCTCTTTTGATATGTCTCCATTTATTTCAGCAGCTTTCTTTTTATATGGGAGAGTTACATTCAAGCCTTTTGCATTTTTGTCTGAAAAGAATTCTTTAACAAATTTATTAAAGTCAGGTTCATTGATCTTATAAGGTAAATATTCAAGACTTATATTTTCATACCTGGCGAATCTTGAATGAATAAAAGGTGACATTGAGTGTTCTATAGGGTTTCCAATCACTCCTAATTTGTATAATTTAGACATTCCAATCCTTTTTTATAACGTCCAGTAGTTTGTTCTCTAAGACATTGTATTCTTTATCTTTTTTATATTGCCACTTTACATCAGCTGGTAAGGAGGAAAGAATTGATTCAATTCTTCCTTTAGATTGAAGGCCAAAAGCAGTTCCTCTATCATAAATTAAATTAAATTCTGCGTATCTTCCTCTTCTTATAAGTTGGAAATTCTTTTCACTTTCATTGAATTCATGATTTTTTCTTTTTGTTGCAATTTTTAAATACGAATTTAAGTAACATTCTGCAATTGACTTTACAAAAATCATGCTTTTTTCAATATCAAAATCTCTAAAATTATCAAAAAAAATGCCACCTATCCCTCTTCTTTCACTTCTATGTGGTATTTGAAAATAATTATTACAATTTTCAGAAAAAACTTTGTAATATTCTTCGTTGTAACCATCTAAAAGTTGTTTTGCAGAGCTATGCCACTCAATTATATCCTCTTTAAACGGAAGAAAAGGCGTCAAGTCGTAGCCTCCACCTATCCACCAATCAATAAAATTTTCACTTTTGCCTAAAATTCCAAAAAATCTCACATTCATATGGCTTGTTGGAACATATGGATTATTTGGATGAGAAATAACTGAAACGCCCATAGCCTGATAGCCATTTGATGAGCTTACATTTGTTTTGGTCGATAGAGCAGCCTGTGGGAGTTCTTTTCCATAAATTGATGAAAAATTTACTGCGCAATTGCTAAAAAAATTACCATTATCAATAACAAAGGTATTCCCTCCACCACCCTCTGGCCTTTCCCAGACATCATCAGAAATATTTACATTATTTTTTTCTTCTAACTCAGTAAAAGAGCTTTTTATTTTTGTATGTATATTTTTGAAATTTGATTCTAAATTTTTAATCATATTTAATCTCTTATGATTTCTTTTGATTCAAGATCTATGATAGTTGATGGTTTGTTCAATGATCCTAGATCAGCATCATAATATGCAAGATCCTCATAATCAAAAAAGTTTAATACTTCATTTGGGTCATTAATGTTTTTTGCTCCAGATAAATTAGCTGAAGTTGATACAAAAAAATTGTCAAGCCCTATAAATAAATGTTTTATAGGTAAGTGATCACTTACTCTTATTGCTATTTTGCCTGTTCTGTTTTGCAAATGCTTTGGTAAATTTTTGCTGTAATTGAAAAGAAAAGTGTAAGGTCCTGGCCAGTATATATTTAAAAAATCTTTATCATCTTTACTTAAATCCTTTACGTACTTTTCAATGAATTCAACAGAAGAGGCTAATAAAATAAAGTTTTTTTTATTGTTTCTTTTTTTTAAACTAATTAGATTTTCAACAGCATCTTCATTAAAAGCGTCGCAGCCTAGACCCCAAATTGATTCAGTTGGATGTGCTAATATTTTACCAGATCTTACCCACTCGATAGATGCATTTAAATCAAGTGAATGTTTATTCAATTAAGAGTTTAAATTTTTATCTTTTTCAAGAACTTCGTCTCTCATATTCTTTTTGTAATCTTTTAACTTTTGAGAAAGTTCTTCATCTGAAGTAGCCAAAATTTGAACAGCTAGTATTGCACTATTTTTAGCACCACTTTTTCCAACTGCTACTGTAGCAACTGGAACACCTGGAGGCATCATTGCGGTTGATAATAATGAATCTATGCCTCCCATTCCACCCGATTCAATAGGTATACCGATAACAGGCTTTATTGAATGGGCAGCGACAGCTCCCGCTAAGTGCGCAGCCATACCTGCAGCTGCAATAAAAACCTTACAGCCATTTTTTTCACTATTTTTTATTAATTCCATTACGTCGTGTGGAGTTCTATGTGCAGACATTACATTCTTAGTAAATTTAACGCCAAAAGAGTCTAAAATTGGGAAAATTGCCTCTACTACAGGCAAATCAGAGTCAGAACCCATTATTATTGCAACATCTATGCTTTCATTTGTCATATTTATATACTCTTAAATTATTAACTGGATTATAATCACGCAATTATAATAAAAAAAATAGATTTATGCCCGAAAAATTGAAAATTTTAATATTTCCAGACCCTAGATTAAGAAAAGTTGCTAAAAAAGTTACTAAATTCGACAAAAGTCTAAAAAAACTTGCTGATGCAATGCTTCATACTATGTATGATGCAAATGGCATAGGGCTAGCGGCAACACAAGTTGATCGACATTTGAGATTAATTGTAATGGATTTGTCAGAAAACAAGGATGACCCTAGAGTATTCATTAATCCTACCTATAAAATCTTAGATAATCATAGTCTTTATGAGTTTGAAGAAGGTTGTTTGTCTATACCTGGCTTTAACGAGCTTATTTCAAGACCAGACAAAATAGACTTAAAATGGCAAGATTTGGACGGAAATGAGCATAATGACAAGCCAGAGGGCCTTTTAACTGTATGTATTCAGCATGAAATAGATCATTTAGAGGGGAAGCTTATGGTGGATTATATTAGCTCTTTGAAAAGAGATAGAATTAGAAAAAAGATTATAAAAGATTTTAGCAGAAAATAAAAGAATTTATTTAATAATATGAATATCTTATTTGCCGGATCGCCATCAACGTCTGCTGAAATATTAGAGCATCTTGTTCAAAATAAACATTTAAATGTTAATACTGTTTTAACGCAGCCAGACAAAAGAAGTAAGAGAGGGGCTGAAAAACATGAAACTCCGGTATCACGAGTTGCCAAAGAAAATTCAATAAAAACACTAAAACCAAAGACCATTGATAAAACCTTTATTAGCAAAGAACTTAGCAAGTCAGATATAGATTTAATATTAGTTGTAGCATATGGTCATATTCTTCCTAAAGAAATGTTAAAAATACCTAAAATAATGTCTATGAATATTCATTTTTCATTATTGCCAAAATATAGAGGTGCCTCACCTATTCAGTCAGCAATTATTAACGGAGATAAAAAGACTGGTATTTCATTTATGAAAATTATTGAAAAAATGGATGCTGGAGAATTGATATATAAAGCAAATGTCAGAATTGATAATGAGGATACAAAAACAGTGTTAGAAAATAAGTTAACATCTCTTGCGATAAGTAAAATAGATGGGGTTTTAAATAGTCTTCAAAAAAACGATTATAAGTTAATTGAACAAAACGAAAGTGATGCATCCTATTGTTCTAAGATTATTAAAGAAGATTCGTTGGTGGATTTTAAAAATACTAGCTTAGATATATTTAACAAATTTAGAGCTCTAGAAGAATGGCCCGGTACATCTTTTGTTCATAATAATAAAGTAATAAAGATACATGATATGTATATATCTAATAGTAAGAGTGAGGGAAATCCAGGAGAGATATCTCAGATTGATCCTTCTGGTATAATGATAAATACAATAGATAACATGATAGTAATTACTAACTTACAGTTTCCAAACAAGAAAATTATTTCATCACAAGATGCTTTTAACTCATATCTTGATTTTTTTGTAAAAAAATAAATTCAACATAACTCTTGAATTATTCTAAAAGAGGTTTAATTTACACACTATGAAAGTACTTATATTAGGTGCTGGGCGTGTTGGGGCTAGTCTTGCAAGAGCACTTATTAGCAATGGCTATGATATTGCTATTATTGATCAAGATAAAAGTTCGTTATCAGATCTTGAAGAAAGACTAGATATTATGACTGTTCATGGTCATGCTTCCGATCCAAAAATAATTAAAAAATCTGGAGCAGATAAAAACACTATTGTTATTGCTGTTACTTCAAATGATGAAGTTAATATTATTGCCTGTCAGATTGCTAAAAAACAATTTAAAGTTAATAAAACTATTTGTAGGCTCAATAACTCTTCTTACTCTAAGGATCTGAATATTTTTGGTGAAAATATTATTGATATTGTCATAAGTCCTGAAAATGAAGTAATGAGACATCTAAAAGAACTTATTATCCATCCTGGAGCCCAGCAAATAGAAAATTTTGCTGATGGCAAGGTAAATCTAGTTTGCGTAAAAGCAAAAAAGAAAGGAAAGCTTGTAGGAAGAGAACTTAAGGGCATAAAAGATGATATGCCTGAGACAAATGCCTTTGTTGCTTCGATTTATAGAAAAGGCAAACCATTTGTTCCTGATGGTGACACAGTAATAAGGGAAAGCGATGAGGTCTACTTTATCTCTTCATCTGACAACATTGATCAAATAGTTAATGAGTTTCGTGAAGATGAAAAAGTATATTCAAGAATAATGATAATTGGTGGTGGAAAGATTGGATTTTCCCTTGCTAAGGACTTAGAAAATACATATAAAACCAAACTTATTGATTCTGATAAATCAAGGTGCACCGAATTAGCCAAAAAATTAGATAAAACTATTGTCTTAAATGGTTCTGCTACCGACGAGGAACTTCTTAAAAGTGAAAATATTGCAAATGTAGATGTTTTTTGCGCTCTTACTGATGATGATGAAACGAATTTAATGTCTTCGCTTCTTGCTAAAAAAATGGGTGCGAAGAAAACAATGATAATTTTAAATAATCCTTCTTACTTAGGATTAGTTCCAGGTTTTATTGATATATATCTTGCGCCATATAGATTAACTGTTTCATCTGTACTCCAAGATTTAAGAGAAAGCGATGTCACTCAAGATGTTTTATTGAAAATGGATACTGGGGCAGAGGCAATAGAGGGAGTTGTTCATGCAAATGAATTTACCTCTTCTTTGTTTGGGAAGCCATTAAAAGATATTCCATTACCAGAAGGTGTTTCAATTGGAGCAGTTATAAGACATGGTGAATTAATAATGCCAAACTCTAAAGTTGAATTATGTATTAATGACAACCTTATAGTTTTTCTTGCAGATAAAGAAATGATGTCTGAAGTTGAGATTTTATTTAAATCTAAATAATGAACTTTAAATCAATAGTAAATCTATTTAGCATACTAATTCTTTTTTTTAGTATCTCTTATATTTTTCCAATAATCGTTTCTTTGATATATAGAGATGGTGCGATAAATCTTTTTCTTTCTACTTTATCAATTGTAAGTTTAATTGGAATTATTGGTGTATTTCTAACAAGAGGTGAAGATAATAATCTTTCACAGAAAGATGGCTTCGTGATAATAGTATTATTTTGGATTGTTTTATCTTTTGCAGGCTCAGTTCCTTTTTATTTAAGTGGAATGACTTTTATTGACTCAATATTTGAGTCTACCTCTGGTATAACAACTACAGGAGCCACTGTAATATCTAATATTGATGCTCTGCCAGAATCATTGTTATTTTATAGGCAGCTACTTCAGTGGATGGGAGGAATGGGTTTAATTGTTCTTGCAATTGCGGTTATGCCACTTCTTGGTATTGGTGGAGGACAAATATATAAAACTGAGGTACCTGGAGCAATGGGTGAGCAAAGGCTGACACCAAGAATTAAAGAAACAGCACAAGCTCTATGGCTAATATATCTTGGTCTTACAACTGCTTGTGCAGTTTTATATTATTTCAATGGGATGTCAGTATTTGATGCAATTTCACATGCGATGTCTACTGTAGCGATAGGAGGATTTTCCACACATAATGAGAGTATTGGCTTTTTTGATAGCATATCCATAGAACTAATATGTATGGTGTTCATGTTATTGTCATCATTTAGCTTTGCTTTACATTACTTCGCTATTTATAAAAGTAAGCCGTTAAAGTACTTTTATGATCCAGAACTTCGTTTTTTTGCTTCAATTTTATTGATAATTTTTATCGTTGCTTTGATTATAAGTTTTTTCTCTGATATGTCTGGAGCAAATATTAGACAAATTGCATTTCATAGCGTTTCAATGATTACAACAACTGGATTTTCAATATCTGATACAAGTAGCTGGCCATTTTCTATAAGTTTTTTGCTTTTAATTGGTGCATTTGTTGGTGCTTGTTCGGGTTCAGTAGGGGGCGGAGTTAAATCTTGGCGAGTTTTAATAATGATAAATCACGCTTATAAGAATATTATGACAATAATACATCCAAACTCAGTGATTTCTTTAAAAATTGGAACCAAAAATGTAGACGATCAGGTAGCAACTTCAGTCTGGGGGTTTTTTTCTATTTATATTATTTCTTTTGTTATTTTGTTGTTAGGAATTCTAATAAGTGGTTTGGACTTTGAATCTGCGTTCTCTGCAGTCGGTGCCTGCCTTAACAATCTTGGACCTGGACTTGGTGCTGTTTCTGAGAACTATTCACAAATTACATCCTTCTCTAAGGGAATATTAGCTTTTGCTATGCTGTTAGGAAGATTAGAAATTTTCACACTCTTAGTTCTACTTACACCGATGTTTTGGGAAAAATAATTAAATATCTTTATATGGATCAGAGCTTACTGTTTTACTTTTTTTAAATCTTTTATACTCCCAAGAATAATCTATCGGCCTCTGGCTAATTATATTCTCTATATCTTGATTTATTAATAGTTTGTGCTTACTATTGTTATATATACTATCATTACAATGTTTTATCTTAACCTCGAGAAAATTAAGTTTATTAGAATTTATGTAGAAATATATAACTGGTAGCAAGGTCTTTGAAGCTAATGATTGAACTAACGTTGTAGTATAAGCCTCTTTACCAAAAAATTTAATATACTCACCATAACCTCTTTGTGGAACTTGATCGGCAGCAAAACACACTATTTGTTCGTTTTTAAGTGCTTTATATATTCTTCTAACACCAGCAATATTTGTTTCGTAACATTTTGATTTTCCAGTTTCTCTTTGTTTAATTACAAAATTATTTAATAATTTAAACTTTATCTTTTTATACAAGCTAACTGTGGTTGTTTGAGAGTTTATCCATTTAAGAAGCATGTCAACGCTTCTATTGTGAATAGCTACAGCAATAAGACCGCTGTCAGAAAGAGATTTATATAAAAAATTATTTTCTATTTTGAATATATATTTATTAGATCGAAAATCTGTATTTCCCCAAGCAATCATTGTTTCAAATCCAGATATGAGAGTTTCTCGATAACTAAGCTTTGATATAAAATTTATCTCTTTAAGAGAAGCATCAGGAAATGCAATTTGCAAGTTAATTTTTGTAATTTTGTATGTCTTAGTAAGTTTAAAAATACCTATAGATATGTATAAATCAATTAAATATTCAAAGATACTCTTTGGAAAGAGAGTAATTGAATAAAAAAGTAATTTCATCGCACTAATTATAACAACCTTGATATAATCAATTATTATAATTTATATTTAATTTTAATTTTATATGAATAATATATTATACATAAGTAAACATTTGTTGCTTTTTACACTTGGAGTAAGACTTTGACAGCAAAAACCATGGATGAATTAGTTGCATTGTGCAAAAGAAGAGGATTTATTTTTCAATCGAGTGATATTTATGGGGGGCTTCAAGGCGTATATGATTTTGGACCACTTGGAGTGGAGTTAAAAAATAATATTAAAAGGGCTTGGTGGGAGTCTATGGTATATGAAAATGACGATATTGAAGGACTTGATTCTTCAATTCTTACAAACCCTTTAGTTTTAAAATACTCAGGACATGAAGACACTTTCTCAGATCCAATGGTTGATTGTAAATCTTGCGGTCTCAGATTTAGGGCAGACCAAGTGCCTGATATGTGCAAAAAAGATGATTTAACAGAGCCTAGACAATTTAACCTAATGTTTAAGACAAATGTAGGTCCAATCGATGATGGTGAATCTTTTGCATACTTAAGGCCTGAAACAGCTCAACAAATCTTTACTAACTTCAAAAACGTATTGGATTCAACCTCAAGAGCACTACCATTTGGTATTGCTCAAATGGGCAAAGCTTTTAGAAATGAGATAACGCCTAGAAATTTTATTTTTAGAGTAAGAGAATTTGAACAGATGGAGTTAGAGTACTTTGTTAAACCAGGAACAGATGAGAATATTCATAGTTCATGGGTACAAAAAAGGCTAAGTTGGTGGAATGATCAGGGTGTACCCATGGATAGTATTGAGCTTTATGATGTGCCTAGTGAAGAATTAGCACATTATTCAAAAAAAACTATTGATATTATGTATAAATTCCCCCATGGATTAGAGGAACTTGAAGGAATAGCAAATAGAACTGATTTTGATCTTGGATCACATTCAAAAAAACAGGATGAATTAAATATCAAGTCTAAAGTAATAAAAAATAAAGATTCAAATAGTAAATTAGCCATTCAAAATGATAGCGGGGACTGGGAGATTCCCTATGTTATAGAGCCATCTGCAGGTGTTGAAAGGGGTTTTTTAGCAATACTAAATGAAGCATATAAAATCGAGGATTTAGATGATGGCAAAACTAGAGTAGTTCTTAATTTAAGGCCGCATCTTTCGCCTATAAAAATTGCAGTTATACCTCTAAAAAAGAATAATAATGATATTGTTAAGCTAGCAAAAAATATTAAAAACAACTTGCAAAAATTAGGTATGGGTAGAGTTATTCTAGAAAATACAGGCAATATTGGAAAAAGCTATAGAAAACATGATGAAATTGGTACACCCATATGCATTACTGTTGACTTTGATTCTCTAGAAAAAAGTGATGTTACTATAAGAGATAGAGATACCATGAAACAAATTAGAATTAAAATTGATGAACTGTCTGACTTTTGTGTTGATAAAATAAAATCTTGATATTACAAACATTAAGAAGTCTTTTATTTAACTGTATTCTCTATATTAGTCTTATTCCAACTTCGTTAGTTGTTATTTTTTTATTTCCATTTATATCAACTTCTCAACTTCAGAAAATTACTGCAATTTGGGTGCTTTTTATAATATATAGTTTAAAAATAATATGTGGTGTCAATTGGAAAGTTGAAGGCTCTGAAAATTTACCAAGAACTCCTTGTATTTTGGCCTCTAATCATCAAGGTGCATGGGAATCATTTTTTTTACAAACCCTGTGTATTCCAACAGCAAGTATTATAAAAAAAGAATTGCTTTACATACCCTTTTTTGGATGGGCATTAGCATGTTTAAGGCCAATTCACTTAAAAAGATCACAAAAAGTATCAAGTCTAAAGAAAGTTGTAAAAGATAGCGCTGAAAAGCTCAAAAATGGAACTTCTTTAATAATATTTCCAGAAGGTACAAGGGCAAAACCTGAGAAAGGATTAAAGGAATTTTCAAATAGCTGTGGATTGATATCTGTCCAAAATAATGTACCAATAATTCCTATATGCCATAACTCTGGATTATTTTGGAAAAATAAAAAGTTTACCAAAGAAAAGGGAACTGTTATTTTAAGAATTGGTGCTCCTATTCATGGAAACGAGCCAAAAAAATTAACAAAAGAAGTATTTGAATGGATAAATTTTAATTTTAATGAAATAAATTAAATATCTAATTCTTTAACAGAAAGTGCGTTTGAGTCAATAAATTCTCTTCTTGGTTCAACATCATCGCCCATAAGGATTTCAAAAGACTCATCAGCGTCACGTGCATCTTTAATATCTACTCTCATCATACGCCTATTTAATGGATCCATTGTTGTTGTCCATAGTTGTTCTGGATTCATTTCACCTAAACCTTTATATCTTTGAACTTCTAAGCCTCTAGTTCCTAATTTTGAAAGAGTTTTTATAGCTTCATCCTTTTCTTTTTCATCAGATGCATATATAAATTCCTTACCTTTAGTAATTTTGTATAGTGGTGGAAGTGCAATATATATATGCCCATTATCAACAATATCATACATCTGTCGATAGAAAAAAGTTAACAACAGAGTTCTGATGTGAGATCCATCAACATCTGCATCAGTCATTATTATAATTCTATGATATCTAAGGTTATTTATATCAAAATCATCCTTCCCAATACCACAACCTAGCGCCTTTATAAGAGTTCCAACCTCTTGTGATCCAAGCACTTTGTCAATTCTCGCTTTTTCGACATTAATAATCTTCCCTTTTAAGGGTAATATTGCCTGATTTTTTCTATTTCTACCTTGTTTTGCAGATCCTCCTGCAGAATCTCCCTCAACAATATATATTTCAGACTCTTTGGGATCTTTTTCTTGGCAATCTGCCAATTTCCCAGGCAACCCTGCTATTTCTAGAACGCCTTTTCTTCTGGTCATTTCTCTAGCTTTTCTTGCAGCCTCTCTTGCAAGGGCCGCTTCAGATACTTTAGACACGATACTCATTGAATCTTTTGGGTTTTCTAGTAAAAAATCATTAAAATATTTACTAAAAACCGTGCTCACAACTGATTCTACCTCGGAAGATACCAATTTTTCTTTAGTTTGAGATGAAAATTTAGGGTCTGGCACTTTTACAGATATAATTGCTATTAATCCTTCTCTTACATCTTCTCCTAAAAGATCAGTTGGGGTCTTCTTTGCGTTTTCTTTTTTTATAAATGCTTTAAGAACTCTTGTTAGACTACCTCTAAAGCCTGCCAAATGAGTTCCACCATCCTTTTGAGGAATGTTGTTGGTGTAACATAAAACATTTTCAGAATAAGAATCAGCCCATTGCATGGCAATCTCAACACCAACATCACTTTCTTTTGCTGAACACTCGAAAATATCTGAAATTACTTGTTTTCTTCCTTTTAAATGTGTTACGTAGCTTGAGAGACCACCATTGTTCTTAAATTTTTTACTTTTTCCACTTCTTTTATCCTCAACATTGATTGAAACACCAGCATTAAGAAAAGAAAGTTCTTGAATTCTTTTATAAATTTTTTCTATTTCAAAATTAGTTGAAGCAAAAATCTCTTTTGATGGGTAGAAAGTTATCTTGGTTCCAGTCTTGTTCGAGCTCTTTATTTTTTTAAGTTTTGCTTTTGGTTTTCCTTCTACATATTCTTGAAAAAATTTTCCGCCATCTCTGTGAACTTCAAGCAAAAGTTTTTTAGATAAGGCATTAACAACTGAAACTCCAACACCATGAAGTCCACCTGAGACTTTATAACTATTGTCATCAAATTTTCCACCTGAATGGAGAGTTGTTAAAATTAGTTGCGCAGCAGAAACTCCCTCTTTTTTATGAACGTCAACCGGAATTCCTCTTCCGTTATCTTCAATTGTTACTGACTGATCTTTGTTAAGGATGACGTTTATGTCTGAGCAATGGCCAGCCATTGCTTCATCAATACAATTGTCGAGAACCTCAAAAACCATGTGATGTAATCCAGAGCCGTCGTCTGTATCACCTATATACATCCCAGGTCTTTTTTTAACAGCCTCTAGTCCTTTTAGTACTTGAATGTTGGAAGAGTCGTATTTGGCCTTATCAGATTTTTTTGCCATTATTTATTTATCAATTGTTCCACGTGGAACTTTTTATAATTATTGAAATCATGTTCTATTTTACTACTAAAACAATTTTCTATACAGGAAAATATAACTTGATTATCACTTGCTTTAAGTAGTTCTATGAGTAAATTAAATGTCTTGTCATCGAGCTCAGACTTAATATCATCTATGAGCAAAGTAGCTTTTATATTGTAGTGTTTTTTTAGCACTTCATGCTGGGAACAGCACCATAATATTGAAAAAAATTTTTGCTCACCTCTTGATAATATTTGTCTCGCATCAAGTTTATTTATTAAAAAGTTAATATCTGCTTTATGAGGTCCTTGTGTTGTAGTTTTACGAATAATATCTTTTTCTTTATTATCATTTAATATTTCTGAAAGCTTTTTTTGATTGTCCCAGCCCTTGGAGAATTCAATTAAGATTGAATCAAAGAAGTTAAAAACACTTAATGGTCTCAAGGTTTCAATTGTTCTGTTGAACTCTTCAAGAGTTTTATTAAAGAATGAGGTTCTGTAATTATTAAGAACATCTCCTTCTTCTGAAACTTTTATATCCCAAGCATAAACTTCTGATATACGGTTATTTTTTAAAAGATTATTTCTCTGTTTTAATGACCTATAGAAAGAAAACCAAGTTTTTAAATATCCTTCCTCAGCGATAAAAATTGATCGGTCTAAGATTTTTCTTCTAAAGTCTGGAGAGGCGTCTGCAAAAGAAAATGTATTGTTGTGAATTGCTGTACAAGGGAACTCTCTTACTAAATTACTAGTAGTTATTTTTTTATTATTAAGTTTAATTGATATCGGTTTATCTGAGGACTTTTTGATAGTGGAGATGTATCCCCTGCTGTTATCATAAATTTCAAGCAGAAATTTATTATGATTATGATTAATGAGAGATTTTAAGTTAGTGCTTTTGAATGACTTGCCACTGGAAAAAATATAAACAGATTCTAATAAACTAGTTTTACCAGATCCATTTGCTCCATAAAAAAGATTTACGCCAGGTGAAAGTTCTATTTGAAGATCTTCGAAACACCTAAAATGTTTAATTGATAAATTTGTAAATGGCAATTTATATCAGCAAAGGCATAACAACATATTTTATTTTGTCATTGTTAGGCTCAGTGATCAAACAGCTTTTATCTGCCCCAAAGAAATTAATTTCAACCTTCTCTGAATCAATTGTAGACAAAATTTCTTGAAGGTAATTTACATTAAATGCTATATCAATATCTTCCCCGCCATACTCGCATGATAAGTTTTCTTCGCCCTGTTCTTTTTCCGGATTGTTTGCTGAAATGTTAATTGAATTATTTTTTACTACAATCCTAACTCCTTTATATTTCTCACTAGACAAAACACTTACTCTGCTTAAGCTTTCCGAAAATATTTTTTTTTCGAGCACAAGGAGAGAGCTTTCTCCTGATGGAATAACTTGCTCATAATCAGGAAACTTTCCTTCTATAAGCTTGCTTATAAATTTTGTTCCAGAAACATCAACGGTTATTGAAGAGGGGTTAAGTTTTATGACTACATTTTCAGACTCATCATTTACAAGTTTCAAAATTTCATTAATTGATTTCCTAGGAACAATTCCATTTATGCTATCAGAAGAAGCTTCGTTTAAAACAGAATTGGCTAAGGCTAATCGATGAGCGTCAGTTGCAACAGAAGTTATTGTTTTATCGTCAATCGAAAGAAACAAACCATTTAAATAATGTCTCCAATCTTGATTGCCCATCGCAAAAGAAGTTTTTGAAATCAAAGATCCAAGATTTTTTGATGAAATATTAATCTGAGATTGACTTTCTTCTGTTTCAAACACAGGAAAATCTTCACTTGGCAACGTTGAAAGGTTATATTTTCCTGATTCCGTCTCAATTTTGAGGTTTTCACCATCCATAAATAAATGAATTTCGGTTAAATCTGGTAAAAGTCTACATAAGTCATTAAGTTTTTTAGCAGGTGCTGTGGTTTTTCCTCCACTTTTAAAGCTAGATATGGTTGATGTGGTTGAAATTTCACTCTCAAGATCGGTGGCTGTAAGCTTTAGCGATGACTCATCCACCTCTAAAAGCACATTTGATAAAATTGGAAGGGTCTGTCTCTTTTCAACAACACCAAGCGTAAGGTTTAAAGACTTTACAACCTCTTCTTTTGATATATAGAAATCCATTAATTTGTAAGCGCCCTATTTAAATTTCTATAGTCTTCTTCATGTGACGGGTTTTCTTTTCTAAGTTCTGAAATTTTCTTACATGCATGAATAACTGTCGTATGATCTCTACCATTAAAGGACTCTCCTATTTCTGGAAGACTATGGTTTGTTAGCTCCTTTGTTAAGGCCATTGCCATTTGTCTTGGCCTGGTTATGGACCTGCTTCTTCTTTTTGACAATAAGTCTGAAAGCCTTATATTATAATATTCTGCAACTGTTTTTTGAATGTTTTCAATACTTACCATTTTTGCAGATATTACAAATAAATCTTTTAAGGCATCTTTTACAAGGGCTAAATCAACATCTTGGTTGGTGAATCTAGCATTGGCAACAACCCTTTTTAATGCTCCCTCAAGCTCTCTTATATTAGATCTAATTCTTTGTGCAATATAAATTGCACAATCGTTTGGAAGGGGAACTCCCATTGTGTATGCCTTTTTGAGCAAGACTGCTGCCCTTGTCTCAAGCTCTGGAGGGTCGATAACGACAGGCAATCCCCAACCAAGCCTTGATTTTAGTCTTTCTTCTAGGCCATCAATTTCTTTGGGATACTTGTCGCATGTAAGAATCATTTGATTGTTTCTATCTAAGAGGGCATTAAATGTATGAAAAAACTCTTCTTGGGACTGTTCTTTACCTGCAAAAAATTGAATGTCGTCTATCAACAAAGCATCAGCATTTCTGTAGAAAGACTTAAATTCATTCATCGCACCCAGTTGAAGAGCTTTAACCATGTCTGACACAAATTTTTCGGAGTGAACATAAACTATTCTCTTTTTTGGCTCATTTTTTAAAATTTCATTACCCACAGCATGCATTAGATGCGTTTTTCCAAGCCCAACTCCTCCGTAAATAAAAAGAGGGTTGTAATCACCCCTAGGGTTTGCTGCGACCTGTTTGGCAGCTGCTAGGGCTAAATGATTAGACTTGCCCTCAACAAAATTGTCAAAAATATATGTTTCAACCAGCTTTATATCTTTATTTGAAGATTTATTTTTATATTTATCAACAAATGTTTCTTTTGTAAGCGTCTTAAATACCAAACTAATGTCTCTTTTTTCCTGGTTTTTAAGTATTTCTTTTATTTCATCTGCAAAGTTCTTTTCTATATACTCTAAAATAAAGTCGTTGGGAGCAACAACCTCCAAAGTATCTTGATCAATATTTGCTCTTAAAGGTCTAATCCAGGTGTTAAAGTCGTCTTGTGAGAGTTTGTTTTCAAGCTTTTCCGAGCACTTGTTCCAAAGTTCCAATGTAATTTTCTCCTATTAGTTGGATAGTCTATTAAAAAACTAACAAGATATCTACAGAATAAATATAAGAATTTATTGTGGATAAGTTGTAGATAAAAAAATTTATAAAAATCTTATAATTTTTCTGGTTTTGGATAAGGATTCGGATATAATTCTCACCAATTCAAACAGTTAATATTATGAAACGAACATTTCAACCAAGCAATCTCAAACGAAAAAGAACCCATGGCTTTCGCGCAAGAATGTCTACCAAGGCTGGAAGAGCGGTTTTATCCAACAGAAGAAAGAAAGGCAGAAAAGTTTTAAGCGCATAACTTTAATTTGTTCGACCTAGAATATAGCGTATGAAGTGTGTCTATTCCTCAAGATATTTTAGAATTTTTTTAAAAGATTCTGTTTCAAAAAATATAGAAATATCAATCTCAAAAAAAAATTTTAATCTTTCGGTTGATAGAAACGGCGTTAAAAGAAGGATAAGAGAAATTTACAGGACTGATGGTGCTCTCACTAAGTTTTCTGGCGATATAGTTTTTTCTGTATTTAGACCATTTGGAGAGTTATCATATGCGCAGGCTAAAAATGAAATAAAAAAAGGTATGGCTTTCTTTTTAAAAAAAACAAATGAGCAATGAATATTAGAGGAATATACATATCAGTAATTGTTTTGCTTTCAATGGGTTTGCTATACGAATGGAACCTTGAACAACGATCGAAGGTTATTTCAGACCATCTTCGGGTTGCGGAAGCTTCAAAGTTGGGTTTGGGTGAGGGTCTTGTTCAAATAGAAAATGACAAACTTTCTGTTGTTGTTAATGTTAATACTGGTGCTATTATTGAAACCAGGCTAAAAGAACATCCAGTTGAAAATGTGAAGGGGTCGCTTGGTTTTAGGGTGTTTGGTTACTCGAACAGCTCGTCATTTAGTTATTATTTTAAAAGTGGTTTTACTGGATCCACCTCAAATTATAGTCTTTTAGATAAGGGTGATGGTTTTATTAAGCTTGTTGATAAAGACTCTGGTCATGTAAAAACCATATCTTTTTTACCTGAAACTTATGAGCTTTCTGTTGAGGACTTCAACCCAAACGGGGTAAATGGTAAACCATATGCTGGTTTATATAGAACTGGTGGAAGGGCCTTGGATTTAAAAACAAATTGGTTGGATGGTGGGGCTATGAATAATAGCTCTTATGAGGGTGTGGCTGTTAGCACCGAGGGCGAAGCATATGAAAGTGTTAGGTTGAGAAGTGTTGATAAGCCTCAAGAAACCCTTTCCAGATCCGGTTGGATTGCGTTTGTTCAAAAGTATTTTTTTGCAGCACTTTTGGGTTCTGAGGACTACATTTATAACTACTATGTTCTTCCTGAAAACTCTGGAGTATACAGAATGGGTTATACCGTTGAGTCCTCTGCTGATGGGGGTGTGGTTTATGGTCACAGGCATAGGCTTTTTGTTGGGCCAAAGGTAAGAAAAGATTTAATGCAACGGTCTGATAATTTAGAGCTGGCGATTGATATGGGTTGGTTTTGGTTTCTGTCTCAGCCTATGGTTTCTTTTATGGATTGGTTAAATGGTTATTTAAATAGCTGGGGGTTGACGATTGTTGTTTTTACTTTATTGATTAAGTTTGTTTTTTGGCCTGTTACAGCCAAAAGCTTTAAGTCTATGGCTGCTTTAAGGAAAATTACTCCAGAGCTTAATGAAATTAAAGAAAGGTATAAAAATGATAAGCAGCAACTAAGTCAAGAAACAATGAGGCTTATGAGAGAGAAAGGCGCTAACCCACTTGGCGGGTGTTTGCCAATGGTTCTTCAAATACCTTTTTTTATTGGTTTCTTTTTTGCCTTGCGTGAAATGGTTGAGCTTAGGCACACGCCTTTGGGTTTTTGGGCTGATTTGTCGGCACCAGATCCTTATTTTATTATGCCAGTTCTGTTTGGTCTTATAATGCTTATGACTCAACGATTGAATCCGCAGCCTGTTGGGATGGACCCTACCCAAGCACAGGTTATGAAGTTTATGCCGATAATGTTTTCTGTTATGTTTGTTTTCTTTCCAGCAGGCCTTTGTCTTTATACTGTTATTAATAGTGGTGTTCAGTTGATACAGCAATATTTGTTATATAGAAAACATAGTGCTGTTGGGGGCTCATCAACCCCAAGTATGTAGGGCTTTGTTTTAGAAACCCATGTCAGTTGTTTTTGCTCTTGCTACACCTCCAGCAAAGTCTGCTATAGGTATTTTAAGAATAACTGGTGATGGTTGTTTTGAAATAGTTAATGGTTATCTTGGTTTTGGTGTTTGTAAGGCTGGTCGTTTTTATTTAAAAGATTTGGTTTACAGGGATGAGTTTATTGATAGGGTTGGTTTGGTTTTTTTTAAAGGCCCTAAGAGTTATACCGGTGAGGATTCTATAGAAATTCATTTTCATGGTGGGTTAGCAATTATTTCTAAACTAATAGGGGTTATGAGGCAAATTGGTCTTGATGAAGCGCCGCCAGGTGAGTTTACCAAAAGGGCATTTTTAAATAATAAGCTTAGTCTTAATGAGGCAGAAGCTGTTGCTGATTTGATTGATTTAACTGATGAGCGAGGTGTTTCTATATTAGGTTCTACTGTTATGGGTAGCCTTACCTCTACTGTTTGTGAGTTCGCAGATGCGATAGATAAAATAAGAATGGGGGTTGAAGGAGAAATTGATTTTAATGATGAAGATGAAAATTTTATAAATAAACATTTATTTAAGGACTTGGAGTTTTTGTTGGATGGATTTAAAAGCTTTACTGACAGCTGTATAAATATTAAAAAAGGTACGCATAAAAATAGGGTGTTGTTTGTTGGTCCAGTGAACTCTGGTAAATCATCTTTGTTTAATTTATTGGTTGGTTATGATAGGGTGATTGTTTCTGATTCCCCTGGAACAACAAGGGATATTATTGAGTCAGAGGTGTTTTTTAATTCGAATGTTTTTTCTGTTTTTGATTCTGCTGGTATTAGAGAGACGGTTGAGGAAATTGAAAAAAAGGGTATAGAGTTATCATTTGAAGAAATTAAAAAGGCTGATTTGGTTGTTGGTGTTTTTGAGAGAAAAGATTTTGATAGAGTTTCTTTTTTTGAAGATTTGGTGGGTTCTGGTTGTTTTGTAAAAATACAAAACAAAATAGATATTGATGGTATAGACTCTAATAACTTTGATTGTTGTGTATCAGCAAAAACTGGTGAGGGTTTAAAAAACTTTAAAGATTTAATAAGTTCCAGAGTTGAGGGTGATATCTATAAAAAAGGTTTACATTATATGGTTCGAGACCGTCATGAAAACCTATTTAATGAAACTTTGGCTTGTTTAGAAAAGAGTCTAATTAATATTAAAAAACAAGATACTTTTGAGCTAGCGGCTGAAGATTTAAAGCTTGCTAGGTCTTGTTTAGATCAGTTGGTTGGGAAAAAGTATTCTGATTCTTTATTAGGTGATATTTTTAGTTCTTTTTGTATTGGTAAATAGTTTGTATATTGTAGATATCTTGTTGTTTAAAAATTTTATTTTTTTATATAAACACATTATGCAGTGTTTTTTAAATGGTTAGTTATTGGTTTTTACATAAGTTAAAGTTGTTGATTTTTCATACAAATAAAAGCTTTTAAGCGCTTATCAACAAATCTTGGTATAACTAATAGAAATAACAGAAAGTATATAATATAGATATTATTAATTAATTTATTATGGATAAATTTGATGTAATTGTTGTAGGTGGAGGCCATGCTGGGGTAGAGGCAGCTTATGCTGTTGATAGAATGGGTTACTCTTGTGCCTTGATCACATTTAAAAAAGAAACAATTGGGCAAATGTCTTGTAATCCAGCAATAGGAGGCCTAGGTAAATCTCACATGGTAAGAGAGATTGATGCAATGGGAGGCATCATGCCAATTGCTACAGACATGTCCGGTATTCAGTATAGGACTTTAAATACAAGAAAAGGGGATGCAGTTCAAGCTTTGAGGGTTCAGTGTGATAGAGATCTGTATAAAAAAGCAATACAAAAAATTCTAAAGGGAACAAAAATAAAAATTTTTGAAAGTGAGGTTCTTGACCTTATTGTAAAGTCTAATTCTGTGTCAGGTGTAAAGACTTATTCAGGTGACTGCTATTCAAAAAAAGTTATTCTAACAACAGGAACTTTTCTAAATGGAAAGATGTTTACTGGGGAGGACATAACACAAGGGGGGAGGCTGGGAGAAGATTCCTCAATACCCCTATCAAAAAGACTCTATAAAATGCAACTACCAATGGGGCGCCTAAAAACTGGCACACCAGCAAGGTTGAAACTATCATCAATTAAGACAGAACTAATGGAAGAGCAACCAGGAGAAAAACCAACACCATGGATGTCTTTATACAACCACCCCTTAAAACATCAAAAACAATTATCCTGTTTCATAACACGAACAAACAAAAACACTCATAAAATTATAAAAAACAATATTCACTTATCAGCAATGTATTCTGGAAATATTTCAGGAATAGGACCTAGGTATTGCCCATCAATCGAGGACAAGGTTAGCAAATTTAAAGACAAAGAAAGCCATCAAATTTTCATAGAACCAGAAGGTATAAACAAAGATCTTGTTTACCCAAACGGCATATCTACAAGCCTTCCTCAGAAAGCACAAAAAGAATTTATAACCTCAATCAAAGGGCTAGAAGAAGCAACAATAGAAGAATATGGTTACGCTGTTGAATATGATTTTATAGATCCAAGATCTCTCAAAACAACACTGGAAACAAAATTTCTAAAAGGGTTTTATCTTGCTGGACAAATTAATGGAACCACGGGCTATGAAGAGGCTGCGGCGCAAGGACTAATTGCTGGTATAAACTGTTGTTTGTCTATTGCCAAAAAAGAAAACTTTGTTTTGGAGAGAAACGAGGCCTATATCGGGGTTTTAATTAGCGACCTTACCAATCTTGGCGTTACAGAACCATATAGAATGTTTACAAGTCGAGCAGAACACAGGTTAATGCTCTCTCAAAACAACGCAGAACAAAGGCTTTTATCTAAAGCTTACAACCTCGGCTTAGTAAAAAAGAAAAGACACGATGATTTTTTAAATAAGGAAAAAAAATATTATAAGTTTGTGCAAGAGGTTTTAAAAAAAACCAAAACCAAAACATTTACAAATATAAAGAACAAAAAAACTATTCTTAGCGAAAAAAAAGACCTGATTTATTTGTTGAAAAGAGATGACGTAGATAAAGAAAAAATTTTTAAAACAAACAAATATAACTCAAAGCTTTTTAGTAGAGCAAAAACAGAAATAAAGTACGAGGGCTACATAAAAAAACAACAGAGAGAAGTTGAAAAAACAAGAAAACAAAACGCAAAAGAAATACCTGTTGATTTAAATTTTGAAGAAATAGCAGGACTTTCAAACGAAGTGGTAGAGAGGCTTAAGAAATCTAAACCAGAAACAATTGGGTCAGCCAAACAGATAGAGGGCGTAACACCAGCAGCCATAGACCTGGTCCTTATTCAAATAAAAAAGAAAGAGCTAAAAAAACAAAACGCTTAGTGATAGACCTACCTGACATATCAACAAAACAAAAAAAACAAATACAAACATTTATTGAAGACGCTCTAGAGTTCAACAAAACTCATAATATTTTTGTAAGAAAATCAAAAGAAGATGTTTATGATAAGGATGTTATAGATTGTTTTCCATTAGTGGAAAAAATAACACCCAACAAAACAGTGCTTGACCTTGGAAGTGGCGGAGGGTTTCCTGGAATCCTCTTAGCAATAACAAAACAAAAAAACCAAATTTTTTTATTAGAGAGAAACAAAAAAAAATCTTATTTTTTAAAAAAAATCATAAAAAAACTTCAGCTAACCAATGTGTTTGTTATCAATAAAAACATAACCAAAAACAACACATTTGGAAAATTTGACATAATAACTGCTAGAGCTTTCTCGGATATTGAGAACATTCTAAAGGTAACAAAACCAAATTCAAAAACATCAACAAAATTACTGCTTTTAAAAGGCAGAGATGAAAAAATTAAAAAAGAAATTAAACTATTAGACAAAAACAAATACTTGTGTGAAATAATTAATCTCAAAAACAATACAACAGAAAGAAACATGGTAATCATAAAAATGAGATGAACAAGATAATTGCTATTGCAAACCAAAAAGGCGGGGTGGGTAAAACAACCACAGCGGTAAACCTTGCGGCAAGCCTTGCTGCCACAAACAGAAAAATTTTATTAATTGATTTAGATCCACAAGGTAACGCATCAACCGCCGCAGGCATTGATCAAAACAATCCAAACACCTTATACAATCATTATTTTGAAGGTGTTGATTTAAATAAATGTATATATAAATCTAAAGATCAATATGATGTTATACCTGGGGGCGAGGAGCTAATAGCCCTTGAGGTGGCTATTAGAAATGATAACAATCAGGGTTTTTTGCTAAAAAGCATTAATGAGTCTAACCTTCAACTTGACTATACAATTATTGACACACCACCAACCCTTAACCAACTAACAATTGAAGGGCTTTTCAGCGCCTCAGGAACACTTATACCCCTTCAATGCGAATACTATTCTTTAGAAGGGGTTACTGGTTTAATGCAAACCATTCAAACCATTTCAAACAAAAATATGTCATCTAATAGAGTAATTGGTATTATTAGAACAATGGTTGATATGCGAAACAATCTTGCAAAAGAGGTGTCAGACGAGCTCGAAAAACATTTTTCATCACTTGTTTTTAATACCCTTATCCCTAGAAATGTTAAATTGGCTGAGGCGCCAAGCCATGGAATGTCAGGTATTAAATATAAACCAGATTCTTATGGGGCGAAAGCATACCTATCTTTGGCAGGAGAGCTAATTAGAAAAATAGAATATGCCTGATAAAGATAAAATCCTAAATAAAGGTCTTGATGCCCTTCTTGGTAACACCAATACAAAACAAAAAATAGTTAAGGAGATTCAACTGGACAAAATAAAGCCTGGGCGCTTTCAACCAAGATCCAACTTTAACAATGAAAAACTTATTGAGCTTACAAACTCAATTAAAAATCAAGGTGTTCTATCACCAATTTTAGTCAGAGAGCTTGGTTTAAATGAGTTTGAGGTTATAGCAGGGGAAAGAAGGTTAAGAGCATCAATTAATGCAGGCCTCAAAACAATTCCATGTTTAGTTGATCAGAAACAAGACCAAGACGCACTTATCTCAGCCTTAATAGAAAACCTACAAAGAGAGGACCTTAACGCAGTTGAGGAGGCGAGGGGTTTTGATAGATTAAAGCGAGAGTTTGGTTTAACGCAAGAAGAGGTTGCCAAATCAACTGGAAAAGGAAGAAGCACCATAGCAAACTCATTAAGAATACTTTCACTACCATCTTTGGTTCTTGATATGCTTTCAGAGGGTAGGATAGATAGAGGTCATGCCAAGCTTTTAGCATCCCTTAATCCAACTGAAGCAGATGCCTTAGCAAAGAAAATTAGTGAAAATGGAATTTCTGTTAAAGACCTCAGCAACTTAATCAAACCAAAATCAAAAAATAAAAAAACCTATAAAGAAAAAGACAGAGACACTTTAAATATTGAGGTTGAGATGTCCGAGAGTTTTGGTCATAAAATTCAAATAGATACAAAAAATAAAAAAGCAGGAAAAGTCTCTATTTTTTATAAAACCCTGGATGAACTGGATTCCATAATCCAGAAGCTAAAAAATAAACAATAAACAACTTGTTAATAAATAGATAAATTTCTATAATTTCCGCCAATACTTTTAATTAACTAACCCTATAGCTGGAAGTGTGAAAAACACCATTCAAAAACTTAATCCAATCTTTCTACTAAACACTACAGTTTTTATAATTGGAACTGTGGCGAACATATATTTTGCCCTCTTGGCAGCCGGTTACATTGTTACCATTTTGCTCGCATACTTAGTTGGTAATAAAATTAAGGACTATGTTGTTAAAATTGGATATATTTGGGTGACTAAATGGTCTATATTTGTTGCATTCTTAATACTCTCAGGGATTTATTTACCTGATGTCTTCTTATATTCTTTAACAATGTTTATTATTTTTAACCTCTCAGTGAATCCATCTACCATAACATTCAAAAAAGAGGCTCAGTTGTAATGGCATCAGAGCTCACCACACAATCATATATCACTCATCACCTAACAAATTTAACTTGTGGCAAAACACCAAGCGGTTGGACTTGCGACCCATATAAAGTTGATCAAATGGGTTTTTGGGCATTTCATGTAGATTCACTATTTTGGTCAATTGCACTAGGATCTTTATTTGTTTTTGTATTTAGAAGAGCAATTTCAAAAAACAAAGATGCAAGCATAGCTCCAAGCGGACTTCAGAACTTTGTGGAGATGTCTATAGATTTCGTTGAAGATAACGTTCAATCTCTTTTTGGATCAGTCAAAAATACACTCATAGCTCCTCTAGCACTAACGGTCTTTGTATGGATATTGTTAATGAACTTAATGGACTTAGTTCCAGTTGATTTTTTACCAGTTTTGGCTGGACATATAGCATACTTGATTGCTGGAGATGCGGTTGAGTGGATAAAGGGACCTGAATCATTATATTTTAAGGTAGTTCCTACAACAGACCCCAATATAACTCTTGGAATGGCATTTGGAATATTCATATTAACAATTTATTACAGCATTACTGTGAAGGGCTTTAAAGCTTTTATTGCAGAACTAACACTTCACCCCTTCGGTAAATACTTAATACCGGTAAACTTCGTCTTAGAGATGGTTAACTTTATTGCAAAGCCTGTTTCACTTGGCCTTAGGCTTTTCGGAAACCTATATGCAGGTGAAATGATATTTATCTTGATTGCTTTAATGTTATTCTTTAGCAGCATACCAGTTGGCTTAATGGGGTTTGGATTACATTTGGTTTGGGCGCTTTTCCACATCTTAATTGTGGCATTGCAAGCATTTATTTTTATGGCGCTAACAATTGCTTATTTAGCGATGGCGCATGAAACTGAGGAGCATTAATCCTCAACTTATAGGAGAAAAAAATGGAATATAGTATCTTAGCAGCGGGAATTTTAATGGGCCTTTCAGCTATTGGGGCAGGAATAGGTGTTGGAATTTTAGGCAGCAAATTTATTGAGGGAATTGCCAGGCAACCTGAGCTAGCGCCCTTTCTTCAAGGTAGATTCTTTTTAATGATGGGCTTAACTGATGCGGTGCCTATGATTGGAATTGGCCTAGGTATGTACATGTTGTTCGCACTTTAGAGTAAAGACAAATATAGAGATATGAATATTAACGCAACCTTACTTGCCCAAGCAGTTGTAATGATTGTTTTTGTGGCGATATGCTGGAAATATGTATACCCACCGATTCTCTCCATGATGAAAGAAAGAGAGAAAAGAATTTCGGATGGTCTTGAGGCAGCAAAAAAAGCTGATGACTCTCTTGAAGAAGCAAAACTTGCTTTTGATAAAGAGCTTAATCAAGCTAAGGCAGAAGCGGCAGAAATTCTAGAAAAAGCAAATGCAAGAGCTTCTCAAATTGTCACCGATGCTTCATCTAAGGCAGAGATAGAGGCAGAAAAGATTATTACCTCAGCAACCAAAACTGTTGAAAACGAGACAAACAAAGCCAAAGAAGAGTTAAAAAAACAGATGTCAAAAATAATTATAGATACTACACAAAAGATTTTAGATGATGAAATTTCAGAAGAAAAACATAACGATATTCTGAAAAAGGCTGCAGAGGAATTATAAGAAATGATTGAGTTAACACCCTTAGCAAGACCTTATGCAAAAGCTTTATTTGCATCCTCCCTTGAGTTAGATACAACTGAAGAGACTGGCAACGACCTAAAGCTAATGGCTAAAATATCTTCTTCTCCTGAGATCAAAAGACTAATAGACAACCCAACTATTTCAAAGAAAGAGCTGACCAAAAACATGAATGATTTATTTGTTGGATCTATAAGTGATTCATCAAATACTTTAATAAACATCTTATCTGAAAACAAAAGATTAAATTTGATACCCGCAATATCAGATATTTATCAAAAACTATTAGAGAAACACAATCATCAACAATCAATAACTGTTTTTGTAGCAAACAAACCCAGCGATGAAGCAAAAATTGATATAGAGAACAAATTGAGATCAACACATGGAAAAGAATCAAAAATTTCTTTTTCAATAGATCCTAATATGATGGGAGGATTGTTTATTAAAATAGGCGATGAAACCCTAGATTTGTCAATTAAAGGTAAAGTTAAAAAACTTGTAAATCAATTAAATTTTTAAGGTGAAAAAATGAGTCAATTAAACCCATCAGAAATATCAAGCGTATTAAAAGAAAAAATTGCTGGGCTTGATTTATCAGCAGAAAGAAAAAATGAAGGAATTATAGTAAGTGTGTCAGATGGAATTGTAAGAATTCATGGCATGGGTGACGTAATGTATGGGGAAGTCATTGAATTCGAAAATGGAACTAAGGGATTGGCCTTAAATCTTGAGCAAGACTCTGTTGGTGCTGTGGTTTTGGGTGACTATCTTGATCTTGTAGAAGGACAAAAAGCTGTGTGTACTGGAAAGGTCTTAGAAGTTCCTGTTGGTGAGGCTCTTCTTGGAAGAGTCGTAAATACTCTTGGGGTTCCAATAGATGGAAAGGGTGAGATAAAATCAGAAGGGACAGCCCCGGTTGAGGTTGTAGCTCCTGGGGTTATTGCTCGTCAATCTGTTGATCAGCCAGTACAGATTGGACTAAAAGCTGTTGACGCCATGGTTCCCATTGGAAGAGGCCAAAGAGAATTAATAATTGGAGACAGACAAACAGGCAAGACAGCTGTTGCAATCGATGCAATTATTAATCAAAAAGGTACTGGTGTTAAATGTATTTATGTTGCTATTGGTCAAAAACAATCCACAGTAGCAAACGTTGTAAGAAAACTAGAAGAATATGGCGCTATGGAGCATACGATTGTAGTATCCGCAACTGCAGCAGATCCAGCACCAATGCAATATCTTTCGGCATACTCTGGATGTTCAATGGGCGAGTATTTCAGAGACAAGGGTGAAGATGCTCTTATTGTTTATGACGACTTATCAAAACAAGCTGTTGCATATAGGCAAGTTTCTTTGCTTTTGAAAAGGCCTCCTGGAAGAGAGGCTTATCCAGGAGATGTCTTTTATCTTCATTCAAGACTTCTTGAAAGATCAGCAAGAGTTAATGCTGATTATGTTGAAAAAGTTACTAACGGTAAGGTGAAAGGAAAAACTGGCTCACTAACGGCTCTACCAATTATAGAAACACTTGCTGGGGATGTGTCTGCGTTTGTTCCAACAAATGTAATATCAATTACAGATGGACAAATTTACTTAGAGACAGAATTATTTAATTCAGGCATCAGGCCAGCTATAAATCCAGGATTATCAGTATCAAGAGTTGGTGGATCAGCTCAAACAAAAATAATGAAGAAACTTGCTGGTGGAGTAAGAACAGCATTAGCTCAATATAGAGAGCTTGCAGCATTCTCTCAGTTTGCATCTGACCTTGACGATGCAACAAAACTTCAGCTGGCGAACGGAAAAGCATTCACAGAACTACTTAAGCAAAAACAATATGCTCCAATGAGTGTTGCTCAACAAGCACTGAGCTTGTTCGCTGCAGATAAAGGATATATGGCAGATGTTGAGGTGGATAAAATATTAGCATTTGAAGAGGCCCTTCATTCATATCTAACATCTGAGAAAGCAGATCTAGAAGAACAAATAAATTCAACTGGTGATTGGAACGATGACATTGAAAAACAATTCGTTGATCTGGTAGAGGATTTTAAAAAAACACAAACTTATTAAGTTATGGCCAATACCAAAGAAGTAAGAAAACAAATTTCAAGTATCAAGAGCACTCAAAAAATTACTTCTGCTATGGAGATGGTCGCAGCAAGCAAAATGAAGAAGACTCAAGATACAATGCTTGAAGGTAGACCATATTCTCTCAAAATCAAAGACTTGATTGCTCATATCGCTTCAGCCAACTCTGAATATTCCCACCCTTTTTGTGAAGAGAGAAAAGCAAAGAAGGCATGCTTCATTGTTGTATCCTCTGATAAAGGGCTATGTGGGGGACTCAACATTAATTTATTTAAACAGGTGATCTCTAAATCAGCTGAATTAAACAAGAATGGAATAGAGTCTTGTTTTGCTCTCATTGGAACCAAAGCATCTGTATTTTTTAAAAGTGTTGGTGGACAAATTGTTGGTGTGGCTGAAAAGCTTGGAGATAAACCAAATCCAGATGATCTAATTGGCCTAACAAAAATAGTTTTAGATATGCATAAAAGTGAAGACATTGATGAAGCATACTTATGCTCAAATATATTTGTAAATACTATGACTCAACAGCCTAATATCGATCAACTAATTCCACTGGTGCCTCAAGATGGAGATGATCTGATTTCTACGCATTGGGACTACATATACGAACCAGAAGCGAAAGATCTTTTGGATGGGCTTTTGACAAGATATATAGAATCTTTAGTTTATCAATCAGTTGTAGAAAATAGCGCATGTGAGCAGGCAGCAAAAATGATAGCAATGAAAAATGCAACTGATAATGCAGGAGATTTGATTAAAGAATTAGAATTACTTTATAACAATGTAAGACAAGCAGCAATTACACAAGAGCTTTCAGAAATAGTTGGAGGCGCAGCAGCGGTTTAAGGAGAAAAATATGAGCACAGGATTAGTTACACAAATAATTGGAGCTGTTATCGATGTTGAATTCGATAAAGACAATATTCCAAAAGTATATGAAGCTCTAGTAATCGATGAAAGTAAAACAACACTTGAAGTTCAACAACAGCTTGGTGATGGCGTAGTGAGAACAATCGCTATGGGAGCAACAGAAGGCTTAAAAAGAGATATGGCTGTTTCTAGAACTAACTCACCAATATCTGTCCCTGTTGGGCCAGAAACTCTTGGGCGTATTATGGATGTGCTTGGAAATCCAATTGATGAAAAGGGTGAAATTGGAGAAAAAGAAAAGATGCCTATCCATAAAAAACCACCTACTTACACTGATCAATCTGCTTCCAACGAAATACTAGAAACAGGAATCAAAGTCATAGATCTTATGTGCCCATTCGCAAAAGGTGGGAAGGTCGGACTATTTGGAGGAGCTGGAGTTGGTAAGACAGTTAACATGATGGAGTTAATTAATAACATTGCACTTCAACATTCAGGTCTTTCTGTTTTCGCAGGTGTTGGAGAAAGAACAAGAGAGGGAAACGATTTTTATTATGAAATGCAAGAATCTGGCGTTGTTAATATAGAAAAGTTAAGTGAATCAAAGGTTGCAATGGTTTATGGTCAAATGAACGAACCGCCTGGAAATAGACTTAGGGTTGCTCTTACTGGATTGACAATGGCAGAAAAATTTAGAGACGAAGGAAAAGATGTATTGCTCTTCATCGATAATATTTATAGATATACTCTCGCCGGAGTTGAGGTTTCCGCTTTGCTTGGAAGAATGCCCTCTGCGGTGGGTTATCAGCCAACACTTGCTGAGGAAATGGGAGCACTTCAAGAAAGAATTACTTCTACAAAAACTGGCTCAATTACATCAATTCAGGCTGTTTATGTACCAGCTGATGATTTAACAGACCCATCTCCAGCAACAACATTTGCTCATTTAGACGCAACCGTTGTTTTATCAAGACAAATATCAGAACTTGGAATTTATCCTGCGGTTGATCCATTAGATTCAACAAGTAGACAACTTGACCCATTCGTTGTCGGTGATGAACATTATGAGGTTGCACAAGGAGTTCAAAAAATTCTTCAGAGATACAATGAGCTTAAAGATATTATTGCAATTCTTGGAATGGATGAACTCTCAGAAGAAGACAAAGGACTTGTTGCTAGAGCTAGGAAAGCACAAAGATTTTTATCTCAACCGTTCTTTGTTGCAGAGGTATTTACTGGTACATCTGGAAAGTATGTCTCTCTTGAAGATACCATAAAAGCATTTAAAGGTCTGCTAGATGGTGATTATGATGATCTTCCTGAGCAGGCTTTTTATATGGTCGGCACAATCGAAGAAGCTGTAGAAAAAGCAAAAACACTCTAAAAATGAACACTATAAAGATTAATATTGTTTCAGCGAGCGAGGAAATCTATTCTGGAGAAGCAACAATGGTATATGCAACCGGATCTTTAGGTGAGATTGGCATAGCTCCGGGTCATACTCAACTTTTAACCGGTTTGGCTCCTGGTCCTGTTCGAGTTCAAAACGGAAAAGATGAAGAAGCATTTTTCTGCTCTGGAGGCTTTCTTGAGGTTCAGCCTGACTTAGTAACTGTCTTATCAGATACTGCAGAAAGAGCCGATAGCCTTGACGAAGCAGAAGCCATAAAAGCAAAAGAAGCAGCCGAACAAAGCTTGGCTGATAAAGATTCCACTATTGATTATGCCAAAGCAGCAGCACAACTTGCAGAAGCAGTAGCAAGACTTAAAACTATTCAAAAATTAAGAAAAAACCAGTAAGGTATATACTTTACCTTATATTGTGAAAGTTCATAACATTATCCTGGCAGCTGGTGAAGGCTCAAGAATGCTATCAGAGAAAGCCAAATCCTTACAACCAATTGGTGGCCATTCAATGCTGTCAAGAATTTATGAAGTTGCTTCAAAGGTTGCAAAGACAACCACATTTGTCATAGGCCATGACAAAAGTTCATTAATTGATGAGTTTAAAACCTTTAAAGGTAATTTTAACTTTAGCGAACAAGCAAAGCCTTTGGGAACAGCAGACGCAGTAAAATCTTCATTATCTATGATTCCAGAAAAAGCAACACTGCTTGTTTTGTATGGAGATGTGCCACTAATTAGAGAAAGCACACTAAAACAACTTATTTCCAATACAGAAGACAGCCTTGCAATTTTGACAACTGTTCTTGATGAACCATTTGGATATGGAAGAGTTAAGAAGAATGTCGATGGATATGCTATTTCTATCATTGAAGAAAAAGATGCATCGGAAGATGAGCGGAAAATTAAAGAAATTTTTACAGGTATCTTATGTTGCAAAAAAGACCTTTTAGTGACTGCTGTTAATGCGGTTAAAAATGATAACGTTGCTAATGAATATTATTTAACTGATATTGTTTCTATAATAGCTGAGAAAGGGTATAAAATTAAAACATGTATTGCACCCAACGACGAAGTAAAGGGAGCAAATACTAAAGAGGAGTTACTGGAGCTTGAAAATATTTATAGAAGCATGAAAGCAAATGAACTTTTAAATATGGGCGTGACAATATCTGATTTATCAAGAATAGATATAAGAGGCAATGTTGAGGTCGGAAAAGACTGTAGTATTGATGTAAATGTTATCTTGGATGGAGAGGTCAAACTAGGGAACAATGTTTCAATAGGCCCAAATTCAATAATAAAAGATACAGAAATTGGTGATAATTCAAACATTGAAGCCTTTTCGCATATTGTTTCTTCAAAAATTGGCAAAGATTGCTCCATAGGACCATATGCAAGGTTAAGAGAGGGAAGCATTGTTGAACATAATGCTAAGATTGGTAATTTTGTTGAAACGAAGAAAACTAAAGTTGGTGAAAAGTCTAAAGCGAATCATTTTGCATATCTGGGAGACACAGAAATTGGAGAAGATACAAATATTGGTGCAGGAACAATTACTTGTAACTATGATGGTAAAAATAAAAATAAAACAAAGATCGGTGATAATAGTTTCGTAGGCACAAATTCATCACTAGTAGCTCCTGTGACCATAGGATCAAATGCATACATTGCAGCTGGGTCAGTAATAACAAAAGATGTTCCAGATAATGCTTTAGGAGTATCTAGATCAAAACAAGAAAATAAAGAAAATTGGTCTAAAAAGAAGAGTTAAGTTAAATGTGTGGAATCATTGCAGCAGCTTCAACAAGAAATGTTGGAAAAATCTTAGTCCAAGGTCTTCACAAGATGGAATATCGTGGATATGATTCAGCGGGAATTGCACTTCACCAAGAAAATCAAATAGCTCACCTTAGAACACTTGGGAAGGTCAGCCTTCTTGAAGAAAAAATGATTCTCGAAAAACCTAAAAGCAAACTAGGTATTGCACATACAAGATGGGCAACCCACGGTGAACCAAGTGAAGAAAATGCTCACCCACACAAATCTAATGAAAGAGTCTATATTGTTCATAATGGAATAATTGAAAATTATTTATCACTTAAAAATTTTCTTGCAAAGGAGGGTTATTCTTTTACATCTGAAACAGACTCTGAGCTCATTGCTCATTTGTTAGATTATTTTTTAACTACAAACAACTCAATGCTTGATGCTATGTACTTAATGATAGAAAAGCTTGAAGGTGCTTATGCTATAGCAGCAATCGATAGAAATGATAAATCAAATATAGTTATTGCTAGGAATAAATCACCTCTGCTTATTGGATTGGGTGAAGATGAACTTCTTGCTGCATCAGATCCTTTGGCAATAGGCCAGCTAACCAACCAGTTTATATTTTTAGAGGATGGTGATGTTGCAAATATTTCTGCAAATAGTTACCAAATTTATGATTCTTTAAAGAATCAGATAAAACGAGAAATATCAGAGATTGACATATCAAGCGAGGCATCATCTAAAGGGGAATATAAGCACTTTATGGAAAAAGAAATTTTTGAACAGCCAGTCGCGGTTTTAAATACAATTGATGGAAGAGTAGGTGGAGATGATGTTCTCGAGAATATTTTTGGTATTGGTTCATCGGATGTCTTTAGCAAAGTTAAGAGAATTCAGATTGTTGCATGTGGAACTAGTCTTCACGCAGCAAGGGTTGCTGCAAACTGGTTCTCAGCAATTTCAGAGTTGCCAACACAAACAGACTATGCATCTGAATATAGATACAGAAATCCGCATGTCGATGAAGATACTCTTTTTGTAACTATTTCACAATCTGGAGAAACAGCGGATACACTTGCAGCATTAAAATATGCAAAAGAAAAAGATTTCTTATCAACACTTACTATCTGTAATGTACCAACAAGTACCATTGCAAGAGAATCAGAATTCTCCATTTTTACGAATGCTGGGCCTGAAATTGGAGTTGCTTCTACTAAAGCTTTCACCACTCAATTAGTCGCATTAATGCTTTTGGCTCTATCACTTGCCAAAAGCAGATCAAGAAACCCAAAGCTTAGAGGAAGAGTTATCACTGCACTGAGACAACTGCCAGATATTGTAAGCGAAACTCTTAAGTTAAAGGATTCAATTGTTAAGATTGCGCCAGAGATTGCTAGCAAAGACAATGCATTGTTTTTAGGAAGAGGCATTTTTTATCCTATAGCCAAAGAAGGCGCTCTTAAGTTGAAAGAAATTTCATATATCCATGCAGAAGCTTATCCAGCAGGTGAACTAAAACACGGACCTCTTGCATTAATTGATGAAGATATGCCAGTAATTGCGTTATGTCCAGAAAGCGAAATTGCTGAAAAGCTGGTATCAAACTTAGAAGAAGTTAAAGCAAGGGGCGGGACTTTATATGTTTTTTCTGATCCATCTATTTCATTAGAATTAAAGTCTGGCAAGTTAATTAATATGCCTAAATGTGATTTTTTACTAACTCCTATTATTTATACTATTCCTCTCCAATTATTATCCTATGAAGTTGCCATGATAAGAAAAACTGACATTGATCAGCCAAGAAACTTAGCAAAGTCAGTCACGGTGGAGTAAGTTCAACCCAACTTTCGTTTAAACCTCGCATTCTGCGGGGGTTTCAAAAATCACGTATAAATAATTCCGGTAAAAATTACCTTAAAAATTTCACCTATTTTTTCGTATTAGCAGTAGTCATGAGGTGTTGATATGACTTGTTGCGATCGCTTATGTGTATTCATAAGACATTCATAGTGAGATATGGCAGAATATTTGAATGAAAAGTTTTTCAATAGTTTCATCATTAATTTTTTCTTTATTTGTTTTTTCTGAAGATGATTTTTATCAGGAAGATATTTTTTATGAACCAAATATAGAACAAATCAAATCTGCATATCCCGGAGATATTATTTTTCAACAAACCAAGGGGTATAAATCAGAATGCTGGATTGTTAAAAAGAATGGCGACAACAAATTTTGCACAATAAACAAAGGTGTTTATTGCAAAGTAAAAGCTGACACAGGAGAATCAATAGCGAAAACTTTTAAAAATAAAGAATTTAATAATATTGAAAAGGTCAAAGCTGTTGCACAAAAAAACTTTAACGGGACAATTGGTATATGGAAGCAAAGTATTTTAGTTAAAGGGAAAGAAAATAAACCAAAGTTTGCATGTCACAACTCTACCTCTTTTAACCAAGCTGACTTAAATGCAGAAAAATCCTCAGAAAAATTAGGAGAAATAGAAAAAATAGAGTTTCTTGGGAAATCAGGAAATAGTCTAAAGTTTTTATATTTCCAAGGAGAAACTCCCACAAGCGAAGAAGACCTAAGAACTGTTTTAATTGAAAGAGAGCTAGAGATACAGTATACAACTGACAATATTTTATTTTACAAAGGGTTAGTTTTAGAAATTTTGTCTTATGAGGGAGGAATGATTGAGTACAAAGTTAACAAACCATTCAAAAGCTAAGATATGAGTAACTCATGCAACTAAACCTAAACACTTTCAAAAACCGCAGAAACAGTGAAAAACGAAAGATCGGTTCACCTTACTCCGCTACGGTGGAGTAAGTTTGGAAGACAATCGGTTTTAACCTTGCATTCTGCGGGGGTTTTAAAAATCATCAAAAATAAACCTAGGTAAAAACTACCCTAAAAATTTCACATATTTTTTTGTGTTAGCGGAAGTCATAGGATGTTGATATGACACGTTGCGGTCCTTTATGTGAATTCAAAGGACATTTATAAGGAGTTGTGGCAGATTCAACAACTGGGATAACGTTTAGTGCCGCCAAGCGACCAATAATTTCTTTGTGGTTTACCTTTTACGTATGTCATTTTGTTGTTCAATTGACCGTTTCCGTCGAAAAATATCCAAACCCCTTCTCTTTTATCATCTTTATAGTTTCCTTGACCCCACAATAAACCACTTTTGTAAGACTCCCAAAATCCTTCTCTTTTATCATCTATCATGTTTCCTGTTACATCTAATTGACCATTTTCGTAATAAAACTCTATAAGTCCGTTTAATTTACCGTCTATATAGTTTCCTTTAGATTCTAACTGACCATTCTTGTAGTAACACTCCCAAAGTCCTTCTTTTTTTCCATCTTTAGCGTATCCTTTACTCTCTACTTGGCCATTCCTATGGTAAGACGTCATGTTTCCACTTATTCTTCCATTTAGGTAGGTATGACGTACACGTAATGACAATTCATCACCGATCATGTTTACCCAGTAAACATTAATAGTTCCATAAAAAGGATTTTTCTCATTTATTTGGTAGGTTATTCCATTTCTCACAACAACATCTTTAGGTCTTAAAGTTTTGCTTACCCAAACATTTCGATCGTCTACGTAGTACTGAACCCTTACCTTACCACCATCTTCTCTGTAAAAACTCCAAAATCCTTCTTTTTTACCGTCTTTATAGTCTCCTATAGCTTCTAATTGTCCGTTTTTGAAGTAATACTCCCATTGTCCTTCACTTTTTCCATCAATGTAATTTCCTATAAATTTTGTTTGACCGTTTCTAAAGTGTCTCTTTATAAGTCCACTATAGGGAATTTGTGAATTAGCCTCATACATGAGTCCTTGTCTTTCTTCCATGAGTCCTTGTCTTTCTTCTAATTCTTTAGGAGGGATATCAGAAGTGGAACAAGAGGTAAGAAATACCAATCCAAAGAAGGTACAAATTTTTTTAATATTCAATTTTGTTAATATTTTCACAAGTTTGTAATATTGAATAAGAATTTTATTATAATTGAAGAAATTAGAACTTATAAGCAACTCATGCAAGTAAAATTAAATCTTTACAAACACTGCAGAAATAGCGGTAAATGGAAGATCGGTTCACCTTACTCCGTTACAGTAGAGTAGTCTTAACCCAACCTTAATTTTAACCTCGCATTCTGCGGGGGTTTTAAAAATCACAATAAATAAATCCCCGTAAAAATAACCCTAAAAATTTCACTCATTTTTTCGCGTTAGGGGAAGTCATAAGGGGTGTATATGACTTGTTGCGGTCTCTTATGTGTATCGCTGAGACATTTATAATGAGATGTGGCAGAATTTAATTATGAGTATCTATAAAAATAAAAACCTTATTTTAGCAACTCTATCAATTTTACTTTTATCTGCCTGCGGTCCTTCACAAGAGGAAATCGCTGAGCAAGAAAGATTAGCGGAAGAAGCCAAAGCAGCTGAGCTAAAACAAAGGAGTGACTTGGCAACAGTAACCTGCAATTTTATGGCAGAGTCTAGAAATATGGATGCTGCTATGAGGATAAAAGAAATTAATTCAGTAAGAGAAAGACTTGGCGAAGACTTCTATCTTGGAACCGATGCTGGCATCAAGGAGTCATTTGAATACGGACTTTGTAGAGAACTTGTCTTAAATGATCCTGATTATAATTCTAAATTATTAGAAACAATTACAGTAGTCAAAGAAGCAGAAGAAATAGCAAGAATAGCCTCAGAGAAACTAGCAGAAGAAAAAGCAAGAATGGCTAAAGAAAAAAAGGCTGAAGAAGAAAGAATTGCTAGATTGAAAAAGGCTGAAGAAGAAAGAATTGCTAGAGTGAAAAAAACTGAAGAAGAAAGAATGAAAAAAGAAAAAGAGTTAGAAATCGCCAAACGTCTAATAGAAGAAGTGACCCCTGTCTACCCAAGGAGAGCGAAAGAGAGAGGAACGCAAGGTTATTCGCTTGTTAAATTTACAATTACCGAAATTGGAACGGTAGAAGATGTTATTGTTGTTGAAGGCTATTGTGGAGATCCCACAAATCCTGAAACAGTATTTAGACCATGTTCTATGTTTAATAGCTCATCTTCAAGAGCCGCGTTAAAATTAAAATATAAAACTAAGGTGGTTAATGGGAAGGCCGTTTCAACTGAAGATGTACTCCACAGGTTTACATTTGTTATGGCGGATGATAATTAGCATGAAAGCGAACCTTTAAACAATGCAGAAATAGTGAAGAATATAGGTTGGGTTAAGAACAATCCGTTACGGTGGAGTAATTTTAAACAGTAATTTAAACTCTACTCAATACCCACCCACATTAGAATTCATAATGTCTTTTTTAATTAAATAAAGGTAATTAAATCACTGTTCGAAAACATTTAGTGACGGTAGAATAGTTTCCAATGAGAGTATTTTTCTTTATAACGATTTTCTTTAGTCAAATAAGTTTTAGTTCTGACAGCAATTATGTTTTTGGATGGACTCAATTAGATAATCCAGATTTGATGACACCAAGAGGAGGTACCTCCTCAGGTCCAGATGTTGATTTAGACAAAACTCCCAACCCTTTCTGGAAGGAAATACAAAATGAGGAATTGACCAAGTTTGAAAAAGACAGGTTAGCAATTCTTGCAATGCAAGGCGAACATAAGATTAATTTTGACTTTATGGAGACAATGGGTTTCATTGAGGACTACACACCTTCAAAACCTTATCAGTCATGGGGAACAGAATTTGTTATAGCGGTTGAAGATGAAAAGGACTTCATAAGTCTGCAACACATAATGGTTATGTTTTTTGAACAAGATGATGGGACGACTTCAGATCCTATTGTTGTTAAACACTGGAGACAGGATTGGAAATACCAAGATAATTCAATTAATGAGTTTGTTGGAGAAAATACATGGGAAAGAAAAAATCTATCCTACAGTGATAGAAAGGGAACTTGGTCACAAACGGTTTATCAAGTTGATGATTCACCAAGATACGAGGGTTTTGGGGAATGGAAACATTTTGCAAACTCATCATCATGGACAAGTAATGAAACAAAAAGACCTCTTCCAAGAAGGGAGGCGACCATAAGAGATGATTACGATATTGTTATTGGAACAAATATACACACAATTACCCCGAATGGATGGGTTCATGAGCAAAACAACAATAAAGCAACACTAGACAATAAAGTTATTGCAAAAGAAATTGGTTTAGCAAGATATCAAAGAATAGAAAACTTCGATTGGTCGGCAGGATATACCTATTGGGATGAAACTTCAGACTTTTGGAAAAAAGTAAGAGAGGTCTGGAGTGAAAAGATAGAAAAACAGAAAAAAATTAAAGTTTATTCTAGTGTTGGAGGTAATATCCTATTCGCACGATTATTTGGTCTAGCAGAGGATTATAAGAGCGGAAATTTAGTTGCAATTGAAAAGATAGAAACCACAATTGATGAACATATTGAAAAAAGAGAATCCGGTTATGGCTACTCCGTTACTGAAGAGTAGAACAAAATAGTGATTTAAGATGAAAGAAAAATTAGATACCTATCTTAACAAGAGTGAAACTTTTGTTACGTTAACATTACAAATATTCTTTGGCATCCCGGCAATGATAATTATTCCTCTTTTTGTTGAAAATTATAATTTGATGGTAACCCTTGAGGTTTTTATCTTTTCGGTTTGGGGCGGCATTCTTTTCTACAGACATCAACTTTTAAAAAACAATGAATAAGAAATCAAATCACTGTTTTGTACAAGTCAGTCACAGTCGAGTAGTTTCAAACAATGATTTATTGCTCTTAAAAATATACAAATCTTTTACATAATATAACTTATAAAAACCTGTATACGTTTGCTAACGTAGTTAATTATTAATAATAATATAAGTTTAAGCATGAATTTTATTGAAAGAAACAAGACGAAACTAGTCATTTTACTTGTTGCAGTTCCGTTGTTGATACTTTATACGTTTCCAAAAACTATTGTGTATATCTTCACGGATTTAAGTGATGAATTTATAACTTTATTATTTTTGATGGTATTTTTTCTCCCTATCATTTTTTATTTTATTTATAACTTATATACAAAAAAGAAAAGATTAATTGATTTAAAAGAATATGCTGAAAAACACAACTATGACTTTTATGAAAACCCTAACCAAGAACAAATATCCATATTTAGAAAATTTAAATCTATGGGAACCATAAACGATCAAAATAAATTTTTTAATTTGCTAGTCCCTAAAGACGATAATCAAACTAAACCGTTAATAGTTACTGGAAAGAGTAAAATTGCAGCTGGAGAACACTCAACAATATATTACACACAAATTTTTTTGTATAAAAATAATACTGAAATACCAAAATTTTTTATTAAGAGGAAAACCTGGTTTGACTCATACTATGGAGATAGAGCGGAGCTTAACGAATCAAAGAAAATTGGCATCGCAACTTATAAATTTAAGAAAAAAGAGTTTCCTCGTAGTAAATATTTTTTCTTTTGTGAAAGCCCAAATATTGAAAACTTCATTTCTAATAAGTTTATCGAACTTCTAAACACTGGAATTAATAGGAAGAAGGCACTTATAAACATAGAGTCAAATGGCACAAATTTAATCTTTTACAAACAGTGGTCGAGACACTCTATAAAATCTATGAATTTCTATACAAACTTATTTAGAGTTCTAAAGGAATCTCTGATAAAGTAATTTTTAGCAATTATGGAAATAAACTGGGTAGCAGTTGGTTGGATTATTGATATGATCTTAAATGGTGTTGTGTGGTTAGTTATTGCAGTGTTTTCTTTAATATTAATTGATATGACTGATAAATGGACTAGAAAAGCCATTAAATTGATGGGCAAAGCTGATGATTTGATAAGAATATTTATAGAAAACTCATTAGAATGGATTCTAAAGAAGAATCTTAAAATACTCTCTAGTATTATATTGTTAATTATTTTTGGTATTCTAGCTCAGTTTGGAATAATTCCTAAGCTAATAACTTAATTAGCGACATTGGAGCATTATTGAATAGTGATTAAAAAATTTTTAAAAAAATATGGCAGACATTTTTGGATAATAAGTTTATTATTTACACTTCTTTCTTTGTATCAATTTATCAAACAAAATGGAAATCTTTTCATTGTTTTAATGTTTGGCGTACTAACATACTATTTTTATTTAAAAGGTACAGGAAAGTTGAAAGATGTCGATGATCCATTTGCCAAATGAAATTAATTCATTTTTTAAGTTCGATTAGTGATGGTAGGGCATAAGGAATAAGAGAAAAATCTTTTTAGAAGGATAAAATATGATTTTAGCAGTGGGTGCTTTTATAGTTCTGGCAGTAATATTTGGACCATCTTTGTGGGTGAAGTTCGTTATGAATAGGTATTCATCAGAAAGAACTGAAATACCAGGTACTGGTGGAGAGCTTGCAAAGCATTTAATTGAGCGATTTTCTCTAAAAGATGTGAAGGTCGAAATAACTGAGTTAGGAGATCATTATGATCCAATTGAAAAAAAAGTCAGGCTTCTGCGAGAGCATTATGAATCTAAATCGTTAACCGCAATCGCTATTGCGGCTCATGAGGTTGGACACGCAATTCAAGATCATCAAGGCGATAAACGGCTGGCTACTAGAACAAAGATGGTTCCCATTGTTGATAAGGTAGCTCGATGGAGTGTTGCCATTATCTATTTGTCTCCATTGATTGGTATTATTACACGTCATCCAATGCCATTTTCTTTATTACTTTTCCTTGGGTTATCTGGTTTTATCGCTCGCATGATGGTTCATGCAGTGACACTGCCGATTGAATTTGATGCAAGTTTTTCTAAAGCACTCCCTTTATTAAGAGAAGGAAAATATGTATCACAGTCTAACGAAAAAGCTGTTAGTAGTATTCTAAGGGCAGCAGCACTAACCTATGTTTCTGCCGCACTAGCCGATATTTTAAATCTTGGTCGTTGGCTCGTAATACTATTAAGGCGATGAAACAAGAGAGAATGTAAGTAAAAAAAAGATAATTTATAGATCCAAAGTTTAAAAATTTAAATTATAATTTATGCACATCAAGATTTTAAATTCAAATGCTTGAGATACTGTTTTGGAGTTTAATTGTTGTCACATGGATTACCGTTGGCATGCACGTAGTCAAAGAATTTATAAGATTCAACAGGAGTAAAGATGATTGAACCAAATATGAAAAAACCTAGTTTGTTTAGAAGAGTTTTATTGAAATTTGTAAGTGGTTGGAGAAGAGTAATGGACGTAAGATATAACCCGTTAAAATATATACCAGATCCAAGTTTGCAGACATACTTTATGTTGGTTTTATTCACTATATGGAGTGTGTTTTTTGGATTCTTGGCAGCAAATTACTTGGGATTTTTTAACTACAATACGGTTGCAAGTATAGTAATTCATATTGCAATAATATTACCTTTGGCATTTACAAATGCAGTCTTTGTTGATGCAGAAAGAGATGGTGATAAATGGTTAAAAGAATGGAAGGAAGAGCAATCCAGATACAAATTAGTAATGAACAGGCTCAAGACCAAAAACTTGGTAATATGGAATCCAAATAAGGAATCATGATTATATAAATAACATTATGCGGTTATCTGCAATTATATTTTTTTGTATTTTCTCTTTAGGCATTCAATCAACAAATAGACCTAACATAGTACTAATTCTAATTGATGATCTTGGCTTAACAGATCTACAATCATATGGTGGTGAAATTAGTACACCAAATATAAATGCTCTAGCCAAAGAGGGAATGCTGTTTTCAAATTATCATACTACCCCAGAGTGTGCACCCTCAAGAGCTATGTTATTGACCGGAATGGATAATCACAATACAGGAATTCCAATGATTCCTGAAGTTATGCCATGGAAGTATCGAGATACCCCAGGATATGAGGGTTATTTGAGAGAGGATGCCCTTACTCTTGCTGAAATACTAAAACCTGCTGGATATAAAACATATATGACTGGAAAATGGCATTTGGCTTTTGGTGGAGAGGAGACTGCAGCTCTTCCATATAATCGAGGCTTTGATAAAACATTTATTTTAGATGCTACCGGTGGCAATAATTATAGTAATCATTCCTATTTACCATACTACCTTGAGTCACCATGGTTTAAAAATGGAGAGAAAACAGATTTACCAAAAGATTTTTACTCAAGTAAATTTTTTGTAGATCAAATGATTAAATTTATAGAAGAGGATAGAGAAGAAGATGCACCATTTTTTTCATATTTATCTTTTCAAGCTCAGCATATACCTTTACAAGCTCCTAAAAAGTACATTGATAAATATATAAAAACATATGAGGCTGGCTGGGAAGTTTTGAGGGAGCAAAGAAAAATCCGTGCAGTTGAAAATGGCATTTTCCCCTCTGACAAAGATATTGTTGACTCACTTTCAAGATTTGAAAGTTGGTCTGAGGTAGAACAACAAGATAAAAAAATGTTAATTAAAAGCATGGCAGTTTTTGCAGGTATGCTAGACGCAATGGATTTTCATCTTGGAAGATTTATAAATTATCTGAAAGAAGAAGGCTTTTATGAAAATACAATTTTTATAGTAACAGCAGACAATGGACCAGAAGGAAATGATCCAACCGAACATAAAGCTTGGAGAGATTGGTTCGAAACAACTATATATGATCGTGACTATGAGACTTTAGGTGATCAGGACAGCTATGTTTTTATTGGAACAGAATTTGCGCAAGCAATGGCAAGTCCAAGCCACTTATATAAATTTCATATGTCTGAGGGAGGCCTCAGAGTTCCACTAATAATTAGTGGCCCTGACATAAGCATAGGCAAAAATCATAACTTTACATTTGTAACAGATGTTGCTGCAACTATTAGCGATATAGTATTTAATGAAATTGATGAAAGAATTATAGGCAAATCTCTTAAAAATTCTTTAGCCGGATCGAATACAGAAAATTACATGGAGACTGAATCTATTGGCCTTGAAGTAACAGGCAACTCTGCTCTATTTAAGGGCAATTTTAAAATAGTGCGAAATAGACCACCAAATGGATCAAATACATGGAATCTTTATAATCTTTCTAATGATCCTGGTGAAACGTTAGACTTAGCTCAATCAATGCCTGAAAAACTCGATGAGCTTATAAAAGATTATGAAGTATATGTGAAAAAAAATGGAGTAATTGAGCTGCCTCAAGATTATCAGTGGGCAAAAGAGATGACAGCAAATACTTTTAAAAGACTCTATTTGCCATTTTTTTACAAGATAATTGCATTTATAGGATTAACGATAGCTATAATAGTTTTTGTAAGACAGAGAATTAAAAAATCAAAAAATGATATTTAATAAAATATATTTGAGATGTTTAGTTTATAATTATTTTATGTGTGATTGTTGTGATTGCTGCGAGTGCAACTGCTGCTCGAAGTAAAATTTTAAGCCCTATTTTTTAACTAACCGATATGGAGTGAGTATATATGTTAGATATAAATACCTTTGATGAAACAAAAATTGACTGGAAACCATTACCAGATCCTGATGGTGAGCCAACAGAGCATGTTTCTATGTCTTTTTTAAATGTTGATGAAAAAGCAAAAATAATAGACATATTATTTAAGTTTTCAGCTAATGAAAAAATACCTATGCATATCCATACTTCTAATTACAGCACTTTCACTGTTAAGGGTGAACTTCGAACTTATGATACTGATGGGAATTTACAGAGCACTCGTCCCGCTGGTGTTTTTAAAGCTGGTACACCAGGAGAAGCACACACTGAGGGCGGAGGCGATGAAGACGTAGTGGTATATTTTAGCTTAAGACCATACACATCTACTGATCCTATATATGAAATATTAGATGACAACCTAGAAGTTGTTGCAGATATGTGTTTTGACGATCTCAAAGAACTTTACAAAGAATACTCAAATTAAAAGTATTAGCAAATGAGAGCTCAAACAATGAAAAATTTATTAATTTTGCTCTCACTTGTTTTTTATTTACCTATTTTAAATTCTCATACACTTGAAAAAGCTATTAATAGTAATGAACGCGAAACAAAAAATATATTAAGAGATTCTTATAGAAATCCATATGAGACTTTATCTTTTTTTGAAATAAAGTCTGATATGAAAATTGTTGAACTCTCTCCTGGCGGCGGTTGGTATACAGAAATTTTAGCTAATTACATAGACAAACCAGGATTGTTGATAGCAGCTCATTTTGATAAAGACACTAATATTCCCTACTTCAAAAGAGGAAGGGCAGCATTTGAAAAAAAAATTAGTACAAACCCAATGTATAAAAATGTTGAAATTGTTGATTTAAGTTCTGAACTTGCAAAAGAAGGGTCAATTGATGCAGTTTTAACTTTTAGAAACTTACATAATTGGTTAGGTCCACAAATGGACAATATATTTTCAAATACTTATAAGGTGCTTAAGCTTGGAGGGATTTTTGGTGTTGTTGAACATAGAGCTAATCCTGATACATCTATGGAAAAAATGAAAAAAAGTGGTTATGTAACTGAAGAGCATGCAATTGAGATTGCTGAAAAGCATGGCTTTACCTTGGTATCAAAATCAGAAATAAATGCTAATCCAAAAGATACAAAAGACTATCCCAGAGGTGTATGGACTTTGCCACCAAGTCTGCGTTTAAAAGATAAAGATAAAGATAAATATCTAGAGATTGGTGAAAGCGACAGAATGACACTTTTGTTTAAAAAGCTATGAATAATAAAATTCCACCGCCTTTAGTAACTTTGTTTTTTTGGGCTATGTATTTTTTTTACTAAGTCTTTCTTCCCTGAATTTAATAGTGTATTCCTAAATGTTACAAGCTTACTATTACTATTAGTTGGAATTTCAATTCTAGTATCTGCTGTTTCTTCTTTTAGAGAATATAAGACAACAATTAATCCAATCAAAATAGAAAATGCCTCTACTTTAGTAACAGCAAAGAGTTTTAGTTTATCTCGAAATCCAATGTACTTGGGAATGTTAATAATTCTTATGTCTTTATCTTTTAAATTTAATTTAATTGGTGGACTATTTATTTTGCCTTTATTCGTCTTCTTTATTACAAAGTTCCAGATTATTCCTGAGGAAGTTGCAATGGAAAAGATCTTTAAAGATGAATTTGTAAAATATAAAGCTACTACAAGACGATGGATTTAAATTTTTTTAGTAATTCATAATAATCTTGAAGGGAACAGATTTTGAGAGAAGTGTCTGGCACCAGTTACAAAAGATTCCTAGAGGAGAAACTAAGTCTTACAAAGAAATAGCAATTGCAATTGGTAATCCTAATTCATCTAGAGCAGTTGCAAATGCATGTGCAAAAAATCCGAAACCAATAGAAATACCTTGCCATAGAGTAATAAGATCTGATGGAGGTATGGGAGGATATAGCGGACCTGGAGGAATCCAACAAAAAAGAATATTATTGGATAAGGAAAAAAATGAGTAGTGAGCTAAATCAATCAAATTCAGTAATAACATACATATTTGAACTCAAGCTAATTAAGAGCATTGAAAAAGTAAAAAGTTTTATGTCTGAAAACTCTTCACCATATGTATTTAATTGTCCTGAACCAAGAACTATAAGATTTGAATGGTTTCTATCAGAAGATAATCAATCAGCTACTTTAATCGAAATGTTTGAAGATAGTGATGCTGCAAGACTGCGATTAGAACATCATTCCGTAAGCCATCTTGTAAAAGAATTTCCAGAACATTTTGAAATAAAGAATTTTATTGTTCTTGGTAACATAAAAGCTGATATGAAAGAAAAGCTAAAAGATTGGAACGCAGATCAGAGAACTTATGTTGGAGGATTCTTTAAGAAAGTTTAAAAAGCATGTTAATAAAACAGATACCAGTAAGAAATGCGCTTCGCAATTATATGTATATATTGGCATGTGAAAAAACAAAAGAAGCTTTAGCAATTGATCCACTAGACCACGCATTGTGCCTCAAAACTGCAAAAGATTTGGGATGGACAATAAAAACTGTTGCAAATACACACCACCACTATGATCACATAGATGGAAATGGCCCAGTTATCAAATCGACAGGCGCTGAGCTTGTTTCTCACTCTGATGCCATGGAGGCGATTCCTAATGTAGATAGGGGCTTAAACGCGGGAGATGCACTTCAATGTGGTGAAATAAACTTTAAGATTATGGACACTCCAGGCCATACAATGAGTCATATTTGCCTTTACTTTTCAGGGGATGACAAATACGAGCCTGCATTGTTCTGTGGAGATACACTTTTTAATGCTGGAGTTGGAAGATGTGATTTTGGTGGAGACCCTGAAATAATGTTTGAGACATTCTCAGACCAAATTTTTCCCTTGGAAGATAATGTAAGAATTTATCCAGGCCATGACTATATTGAAAATAATCTTAAATTTACTTTAGACAGAGAACCATCCAATAATATGGCTTCTTCCTTACTAGAACAGTTTAATAGTGGACTTGATTCAGAGACCTTCGTAAGTGACATTGGATTAGAAAGAGAAATTAACGTTTTTTTTCGAATCAATGAAAAAGATATTCGTCAAGGAATCGCAAAAAGTTTAAATGAAGATGTTAAAAAACTTGATGCAAAAAAGACTTTTGTGGCGCTTCGAGGTTTGAGGGATAACTGGTAAAAAGGAGATGGCTAAATTATATAAGCCAATAAACTAGTGAGTTATAGCCAAGCTATATAAAGTTTGTAGTTACAGATCTTTTGAATTAAACTCTGCCAACCATGAATACTCAAATAAATTCTGACAAAGTGGCGGCCTCGCTATCAATACTTTGTGTTCTTCATTGTTTATTTATGCCAGCTTTTCTAATTGTTTCAACAGGAATTTTTGCTTTTACAATGGACAATGAGATTATTCATTATGTTATATTATTTTTTGCAGTTCCTGTGAGTTTGTTTGCTCTAAATAGAGGATACAAAAATCATAAAACAAAAAATTCATTCATTATTGGGATAACAGGGATACTGCTTTTAGTAGTGGCAATAATGCTCCCCTATAATGCATATCAAGAACAACTAGAAAAAGCAATTACAGTTTTAGGATCAATACTTGTAGTCTATGCTCATTACAAAAATTACAAAGCGTGCAAAGAAATAGAATGCGAAACCTGCCATAATTAAATGATTATCGAAATTACTCTTATCTTCACAACCATACTTTCAGTTTTTATGCTTGTTCTGGCTGTGAGAGTAATAAATCTGAGAATTAGTCCAACAACCAAGTTCATGCAAAATAACGAAACTGACATCAGTGAAGAAACACTAAATAGGGCTGTAAGAGGGCATGGAAATTTACTTGAGTATGCACCTTTATTTTTGTTTTTAATGCTAATTTTAGAAATTAACAACGCTTCTGATATAGGTCTTTATATTAGTGGGACTATTTTTACTATTGGTAGACTTATGCACGGAATAGTATTTTCGTTTATGACGCATAATCCAATTATGAGAATTGGAGGAATGTCTCTAACTTTCTTAGGCTTTATATTATTAATAGTATTGACTGTTATTGAGTTGATATGAGGCTTTTATTGAACCTCATATAAATCAGTGAATACATACCTAATTCTCTTTTTTGCAATAACATTTGAGGTTTTAGGAACAATGCTTCTGCCAGTTTCGCAAAATTTTACAAAGATTATTCCAACAATTGTACTTTCAGCATCGTACATACTGTCTATTTATTTGTTAGCGATAGTCTCACAGAAATTACCATTATCAGTGGTTTATTCTTCTTGGTCAGGAATTGGGATTTTCTCAATAGCGATATTGAGCTACATCTTTTATAAGCAAACGCTTAACTGGCAAAGTGTTCTTGGCCTGTTTTTTATAGTTATTGGCGTAACAGTAGTAAATATTTTTAAATCGTAAAAAGACTTTACCAAAGAGCAATTGGATTAATTATCATCTGAACGGCTCCATAAATAATAAGTCTAAAATTATAATCTCATTAGTTTATTATGTAATATATTCAAAGTTAAATTAATTAAAATGAAAAGTACTGAAAACGGACAGTGTCATTGTGGGAAAATTACTTACAAGCTCAATAGAGAAAAAGTAATATCTGCACATCATTGTCACTGTACAGATTGTCAAAAAATAACTGGTTCTGGTAAAGCCACAATTATTTATGTTCCAAAAAAACATATTGAAATAAATGGCGAGGTAAAATTCTACCAAGTTAAAGGTTCATCTGGCTTAGGGGTTAAGCGAGGTTTTTGTGAAAATTGTGGCTCAGGTATTTATAGTTACTTGAAAGAATTACCACACATTTTATTTGTAAAAGCAGGAACTCTTGAAGATTCCAGTTGGTTAACAATAGAGTCAAACTTTTTTACTGATTCTGCAAAAAGCTGGAGCATGCCAGATCAAAGCTTAAAAAGCTTTAACAAAAATCCTGGAATTGCTTCAACAATTAAGACATTAATAAAATCTTTTTAAACAACAAATGGAAGAATTTATAAATAAGTTTTATGGAGTTTGGGATTTGCAAGAATGGAGTGTAATGAAACCAGATGGTAATAAGACACTCCCTTTTTCTGGAAATGTTAAAGGATACCTTATGTACCATCAGGAAGGATGGATGACAGCAACACTTATGGAGCAAGGGAGAGCAGATACTTCAAATGATAGGATGAGACTTGCAAAGTTAAGAAACTTATTATTATCAGAATCTAAAATATCGATTGAAGATGAAAATTTAAAAGATTTAAAAGATTATTTCTTAGCAGCAAATGGTTACATATCTTATGGAGGAAAATTCCGTGTTGATGAATTTAATGTTTATCATGAAATAGAAACAAGTCTCTTGCCTCAATGGATTAATACAACACTAATAAGATCACATAAATTTAATGAGAGTAATGATACTTTAACTTTATCTGCTGAACAGGATGGATTTGTTGATCAGCTAATCTGGAAACTAAAAGGTTAGTATTTAATTAAAACCATAAATATGAAAATACCAATTTTTCTTAAATGGATAAGTATCATAATTATTATATTTACATCTCTTGTTCTCCCTTTGACTCTATTAGAAACTTCATTATCAAGATATGCTTCTGATGCTATTGATTGGGCAGGGAATAATGAGTCTTTAATTTCTCTGATTGTAATATTAGCCTTAATGCTGGATGTTATTTTCCCAATTCCAAATGGTCTCACAAATACCCTGGCAGGTGCATCCTTAGGATGGACAATGGGTTCATTTATAGTATGGATTGGATTAAATTTAGGAAGTTGCTTTGGTTATTTTATTGGGAGATTTGCGGCAAGGCCTTTTGCAAAAAAAATAATCAACAAATCAGATCTTAATAATGCTCAAGAAACAGTATCAAAGCTTAATATCATTACACTAATTATCTCAAGACCTGTTCCAGCCTTTGCTGAGCTTGTCACAATTTCAGCAGGCTTATCAAAAATGCCATTTCGACTTTTTTTAGCTGTGGTGAGTATTGTCAATGTTGGGGTTGCAGGAATATTTACTGCAATTGGAGCTGCAGCCATTAACAACAATTCGGCTTTATTGGCCTTATTAGGAGTTGCAGTATTTCCAGCTTTATTTTATTTTTTATATATTAAGCTAAAGAAATAGTATAAAAATATATTTACTTTTTATAACTAATAATTGTTTTTTTTATTAAAGTCCATAACTAAAATTAACTTATGGAATCCCAAGAAACAATAATATATGTTGGTATAGTTCTAGCAACAGGTATATCTATGATTGTTGCTTCTCAAATCGAAAAATTTAAAAGCCTTTATGCTTTTAAAACTTTAAAAATTTCCTTAAAATATTTATTATTAATCTTCTTTTTGACTATCTTTCAGTGGGCATTTGGAGGATCAATATATTTCTTAATTAATTTATTATTTTAATTTTTTTTAATGAAAACTTTTATATTACTTTTTGTATCAAATTTTTTTATTAGTTCTGTTCATGCTGTTAAATATGACAAATTGAAACCAAGTGCATTGTATGAAAGAGCAATCAAATATCTTGATAAACAGGATTATGCAAAGGTAAATAAAGCCTTAAAAGCTTATACAAAGTCCGAGCCGGGTGATGCTGATGGTTGGAATTTGTATGCCTATGCTAACAGAAAGATGAATAAATTCGAAAAGGCTGAAATGTATTACGAGAAGGCTTTAAATATAGACCCAGATCATAAAGGAGCATTGGAATATCAAGGGGAATTATATATGCAAACTAATAGACTAGATCTAGCACAGGAAAATTTAATTAAACTTGTAAAACTTTGTCCAGATTCATGTTATGAATTACAAAAGCTTGAAGAATACATATCTAGTACTGCAAAGAAATAAGACTGATAAATATGAAAAGTATTTTCTTTATTTTTGTTTTATTTTCTCTTAACATCTCTGCCACTAATGCTGAGAATGAACTTCAGAAAACAATTTTTAAATTTTGGGATGCAAGAAACAACCAAGACTTTGAAAAAATATTTTTTTATGAGAGTAAGATTGGAGCTTTAACAGGCTCATCATCAGATAATCATTTTTACGAAGACCCTCCGCCCGATTTTGAATCGGTAGTCAACTATTATTCAACAGTAAAATCTGATCTTATGCCTAGCTTCATTAAGATCTACAAGTTATCAGAAAATGTATATTTATCCCTATATTACTTAACGGGTAGATATGAATATTCAAATGGAGAAATCAATGATAATTATAAATCACGAGTATCCAACATATGGCTTTATGAGGATGAAGGATTTAAGCTTTATTATAAAAATTTCAATAAGTTAAAAGATGACCTTGTCCCAGAAGAAATTGGACCCTATCCTGTAAAGTAATAAATTAATGTTAATGATTAGATTGTTCCATAATTCAATAATTTTGCTTCTTATATTTTTTGTTTCATTAGTTCATGCTGACTCTATTGAAAAAATGCCCATCGAATATACATATGGCAAAGATAAAATGCAGGCTATCGATCTTTATCCAGGATCTTCAGACAAAGTTTTAATTTGGATTCATGGTGGTGGATGGTTAGTTGGAGACAAAAGAGCTGATAGATGGGTGCGAAGATTCCATAGACACTTTATTGATCACCAAGAATATAATGTTTTTATGATAGGTTATAGGGTTGGAAGGAATACGGCTCCTCAAGCTGTTGAAGATGTTATATGTGCATATCAAAAAATTGAGACTATTGTTGATAATGAAAACCTTTCTTCAAATGATATTATTGTTGCAGGTGCAAGCGCTGGAGGGCATTTAGCTCTAATGTTAGGCCTTAATGAAGTAAAAAACACAGATGTATGTAAATACAATAAAAAACCTAAGGCAGTAGTAAATTTATTTGGTATAACAGATCTCCAAAAAACTTCTGACTATTTAGATGATAATAAATTTTTTACTCAATCCAATTATGTTAAATCATGGATATCTCCAAATGACTCATTATCAGATATGTCATATAGCTATTCACCTGTTAATCTGAATACAACTATTATTCCAAATATTCTCACCATTCACGGAACAGACGATAGCTGGGTTCCATATAATCAAGCAGAAATTCTACATGAAAAATTAAGAGGCAATCATATACTGGTAACAATTGAAAAAGGTGGCCATTATCGCTTTAAAAAAGATCAAAATGAATATATAGGTTCCAAAATAGATGAATTTCTAAAAGACAACTATAAGTTATAGGTGTATGAAAAAATTTATATATCTTTGTTTTATTTTTTTGATATGTGGTTGCTCTCCAGCTGAAAAAAACTCTTACATACCTCCATTAAAATTTGTAAATATCTCAAATGAAATTGAAATTAATAAAGACCAACAAGAAGAGCTATTTAAGAAAATTAAATTAATACTAGGTGATAATAAAAAATATAGTCTTAAATCCAATCAGCAAGATTCAATTAATTTTGATATTAAAATTATTGATATTGATGATGCTATCGATTGTGGACAAATGAACAATGAAAGGTATGTGGATTATATTAAAAGAATTTTTGACTCATCTTTAACTGCAACAGGTAAAGTAAAAATAGATAGTCTTTTAAACTCAAAACTAAAACTGGTAATTTTTTATGATTTTATCTCCTTAGAAACAGGAACAAGATGGAGGTTTACTACAAACAAACCTAAAGAAATTCTAGTTGGCAATCCAGCGTATGGTCTTGATCCATATAGAGTATGCCAATCAAGAGGAAATTTAGAAAAAGAATTCTTAAATTATTTTTCTAATAAATAAATCAAACCAGACTTAAACCTTTCACCAAAGAAGGGTGACTTGTGTTCGTGACCAGGGAAAACTTTAGTCTGAAATCTTATTTGATTATTATTAAAAATTTTATCGATTTCTTTTTGAGGGACTCCATATAAAGAATCTAAACCGAGAGTTCCATGATCAAAATAAAATTTTTGGTCTGTTATTTCTTCTATATTTTCTTTGACATATTTTCTTATAGCTAAAGTGGTTTCCTTATCTCCACTAATTTCAACTGTATTAGTTTCTATCTTTACAGGCAATACAATATATTCACTAATTTGAATGCCAACCCAGTGAGTTGAGAAAGATCCAACAAACCCAAATAATTCAGGATATTCTAAACATAAATTAATTGATGATAGTCCCCCCATACTTGCGCCCATAACACCTAAATTATTCTTATTAAGGACGACATTAAATTTGGTTTCTATTGACGGTATTACTTCATTCACAATAAAGTTTGGGTAATTAAATTTTTTTGTATCAATAAAAGACTTATAAATATATTTTTTTAAACCATTCTGAAAATACTGAATTGATTCTTTTGGGAAATACTCAGCATATCTTCTTGTCTCATCAATAATCTTGCCTTTATGACGTTTAGCGCTATCTATTGCAATAATTATTATATTAAGATTAAAACCTTCATCATAAAGCTCCTTGAAACTATCATCGATATTCCAGGACATACCGTTCCAAGAATCCTCTTCTGAGAAAAGCTCTTCACCATCATTCATGATAATAAATTTAGTTTCGGAATTTATACCTTTTTTTGTAGGTGTTGGATAATATATTTGTACTTTTCTTATATTTGATTCGCTATTTACAAAGATTTCCTCGACATTACCAAAAGACAACTCTGCATAAAGGATTGGAACACCTATAGCACAGAGTATAAAAATTTTTGTACTTTTCATTGATTCTCAGAATTTTGAAAAGCTTTTTCGATCCAAGGAATTCTATCTTCAGGACCTCCAAACAAATCAGGATCCTTTAGAACTTCAGTCAGTGGAAGAGATCTATTTTCACCTTTTGGCCAATCAATAAGTTTTCTTTTTAAACTATCAGCAATATTTCTATTTTCTGCAATTATATTAGTTGTTTCTAATGGATCTTCCTTGATATTAAACAAATATATTTCATCGGAATATAATATTAATTTATAAGGCATATCTATTATTGCAGTAGCATCTCCAACAACATTTATTACACTATATTTAGTTGGTTCTGTTTGTCCTTTTTCAAAAAGATCATCGATCTTGGATCTTCCGTCAGTAACGACATTTTTCTTATAACCAACTAATTCAAGCAAAGTTGGCATAACATCAATCATAGATATAAATAGTTCACTCTTTTTCCCTTCAAGTTCATTTGGCCACCAAATAACAGCTGGTACACGTATACCTCCCTCTGAAATGGACATTTTTCCTTTTTGTAATGGAAAATTACTACTACCACCATCAAAATTACTACAAAGCCACTCTAGTACGTCAACACCCAATGGTCTTTGCCAATTACACATGCCAAGTTTGTTTGGTAGATTTAAAAAGTTTGGTCTGATCTCGTTATTCGGGATAAGACCACCATTATCGCTTGCAAATAAAATAATTGTATTATCAATAATATTTGCCTCTTCTAATGATTGGATAATTGAGCCAATTGCTTGATCCATCTCAGAAACCATAGCTGCATGAATCTTTCTTTTTTCATCTAAAATTTCAGAGTACTTTTCTATTGATTCATAGGGTGCTTCATTTGGTGTATGCGGAGCTCCAAAGTTAATATTCAGAAACAAAGGAAATTTGCCATCATGCCTTTCTATTATTTTAACAGCATCATCTCTAATAAGATGAGTTGAGTAACCATCCTCTCT
>CABXXT010000001.1 GCA_902516285.1 uncultured SAR86 cluster bacterium | reverse complement strand
GAAGCAGACCACTTACTAAAATGCTACAAAATATACCCAATCCTCCTGTGAGAGCAGTTTCATTAAAGTGAAATTTTCTACTTTTATCTGGAATATCTATTAAAATTTTATTTTTTTTTGCAATATTCCTAAAAAAGCCGTTAAATACTATTGAAGCGAAAAATGCAAGTAGTAAAATAGATATAGCTAGCGTGTTCGGCATTTTTTTAAATTTAATTTAGCAGGTTACATTATATGAAATTCTTTATTAATAACTACTCATTTATGATTAAAAAAAATTCATTTTTTATATTTATACTTTCATTTTTTACTACAATTTTGTTATCTCAAGACATCGATAATTTAAATCTTCCTGAGAACTTTAAAATATCAGTTTTTGCTGATGGGCTTGATAGCCCAAGACAAATTACTGAAACTGAAAGTGGATACATTATTGTAGGCTCAAAGAAAGGTGACAAAATCTATGCAATTAAAGATAAAAATAGTAATGGATCTGCAGAGATAAAGGTCCTAATTGCAGAAGGACTTCAAAACCCTACTGGTGTTGCAATGAAGAATGGAGACTTATATTTTTCTGAAATTGATAAGATTTGGGTTATTAAAGATATTGATAAATGGTTAACATCTAGTTTAAATATACTTCCTGAAAAAAATATTTACATGGATGATTTGCCTAATGAAACTTGGCATGGATTTAAATATCTAGGATTTGGACCAGATGGAAACCTTTACATACCTGTTGGTGTGCCATGTAATATTTGTATTGAGCCTCAAACAAAAGATAAAAGATTTGCTGCTATCCATAAATATGAAGATGGTAATTTAGTTACTGTAGCAGAAGGAGTTAGAAATAGTGTAGGTTTTGATTGGCATCCTGTAACTAAAAAATTATATTTTTCTGATAATGGAAGAGATTGGATGGGAGATGATTCACCATCTTGTGAACTAAACGTTATCGAAAATGATGGAGATTTTTTTGGTTACCCTTATAAACATGCTACTGATGTGATTGATCCAGAATTTGGAGATTTAATTCCAACTCTCGATAAAGAGTTTGTTGATCCTATTGCCGAGTTAGGGCCTCATGTTGCTCCATTAGGTATTACGTTTTATGACAGTAATTTATTTCCTTCCAAATATAAAAATAGTATTTTTATTGCTTTGCATGGATCTTGGAATAGAACTAAAAAATCGGGATATAAAGTAATTTTTGTTGAACTTGACAATAATGGAAACTATGTCAGACAAGAGGACTTTATAACTGGATGGCTTGATAATGAACAAGCATGGGGAAGACCAGTTTCACCATTTGTAATGAGTGATGGATCACTTCTAATTTCTGATGATAAGCATAATGTAATATATCGCGTAACCTATTCTGGCTAATGACTAAAAATGACTATTCTCAAGAGCTGAGTTATGCAGTCGAGGCTGCTTTAAATGCTGGAAAATACCTACTAAAAAATAAATCAAAACTAAATGTAAGGATAGAAAGCAGACCAAAAGATACAAAGTTACAAGCAGATGTTGAAGCTGAAAATTTAATAAAACAATCAATTAGCTCTATCTCAAAATATCCTATTTTAGCTGAAGAGAGTGGAAAATCTGTAGAAAATTTAGGCGACACCTTTTGGGTTATTGATCCTTTAGACGGAACCGCAAATTTTAGTAGAGATATACCAATCTGTTCTGTATCAATAGGTCTTGTATGCAATATGAAACCAATATTAGGAGTAATTTATGATTTTAATAATGATGACTTATATAAGGCTAATAATATTACCAAAGAAGCTTTTTTAAATAATAAAGAAATTGAAGTTTCAAAGATTAATAATAAAAATCAGGCTGTTTTAGTTACAGGATTACCTGTGAACACAAGTTATGAAAATGATTCTCTTAAAAAAATGATTGAAGATATGCAAACTTGGAAAAAAGTAAGAATGATTGGCTCTGCTGCAATTGCATCTTGTTATATAGCATCAGGCAAAGCAGAACTTTATAAAGAAAATGGAGTATTTTTATGGGATATTATTGCTGGCGCTGCAATAATTGAATCTTCTGGTGGTAATGCAAAAATAAATAATTTTAAGGATAACTTTCAAGTCGATATAGTTTTCTCAAATTCACATATTTCAGAGTAGTTTATGAAAAGTTTAGTTTGGTTCAGAAGTGATCTAAGAATTGATGATAATCAAGCTCTCAAAAATGCTTGCATATCATCTTCAGAAGTTCATTGTGTTTATTTACATTCATTAAATCAAAATGAGGCCCATAATGAAGCTAATTGTAAAACTCACTTTATTATTGAAAATCTTAAAAGTTTAGAAGAAGATTTAGGAAGATTTAATATTCCATTAACCATTATTGATTCAAATAATTTTTTAGATGATCCAAACAAAATTCTTCAAATAGTAAAAGAAAGAAACTTACAACAAGTCTTCTGGAACAATCAAGTTGGGTTTGATGAAATTAAGAGAGATGATATGTTAAAGAAAGTTTTGGATGAAAATAATATTAAATATTCCAACTATGAAAATGGCTTGGTCTATTCTCCTGGAACATTGAGAACTGGCGATGATAGACCATATTCAGTATTTACACCCTTTAAAAGAAAATGGATTGAAAAGTTCAATATAGATCTTCTCGATATTGAATTTAATTACACTCCAAAAAATAATACTGGTATTAAATCTAACGTAAATACCTTTGATTTTAGTTTTAAAAAAACTCATTCTGTAGACATGTCACTATGGCCTGTTGGTGAGAAGGAGGCTTATAAGAGACTAAATGATTACTTAGATCAAAAAGTCCTAAGATATTCTAAAGACAGAAATGACCCAATAATAGATGGAACAAGTAGATTATCGCCTTATTTTGCATCAGGAGTAATTTCTCCTAGGAGATGTATTTTAGAAGCTTTAAAAAGAAATAATTTTGAATTAGATTCCAACGAAATTGGAATAGTAAAGTGGATTGATGAAATTGTGTGGAGAGAGTTTTATAAAAATATAATGTTCTGTTTTCCAAGAGTTAGCAAAGATAAACCCTTTCAAGAATATACAGTAAACATCAAATGGAGGCATGATGAAAGTGAGTTAGACGCATGGAAAAATGGAGAAACTGGTTTTCCAATAATTGATGCTGCAATGAAGCAGCTCAAAACAGAGGGCTGGATGCATAATAGACTGAGAATGGTTACAGCAATGTTCTTCACTAAAAATATGCTTCATGACTGGAAAATTGGTGAGGCATTTTTTATGTGCAATCTAATGGATGGAGATTTTTCATCAAATAATGGAGGTTGGCAATGGAGTAGCTCAACCGGTACGGATGCCGCACCATATTTCAGAATTTTTAATCCGCTAACACAATCAAAAAACTTTGATAAAAGTGGATTATTTATAAAAAAATATATTAGTGAGCTTGAAGATTTAGATGCGAAAGAAATTCATAGTCCCGCTTCAAATATTCGATCTCATCTTGGTTATCCTGAGCAAATATTAGATTTAAAAGAATCAAGATTAAGAGCAATTGAAGCATTCAATAGTGCAAGAAATTAATTATTTTTTTTTCTAGTTTAGTATTATTCACTTATGTATACTTAACCTAATTTTTTGAGGTAAACAATGTCTGAATATCTGAGTGACTTAGAAATTGCAAATTCTGCAAACAAAAAAAATATTGTTGAAATTGCTGATTCAATAAGTATCAATAAAGAAAATTTAATCTGTTTTGGGGACGATAAAGCAAAGCTTTCTCATAACTTAATTAAATCAGTTTCAAATAATGACAACGGAAAATTAATACTTGTTACAGCAATTTCACCAACTCCTGCTGGGGAAGGAAAGACAACTACAAGTGTTGGATTAGTAGATGGTCTTTGTCATATTGGAAAAAAAGCAATGATTTGCCTAAGAGAACCAAGTTTAGGACCATGTTTTGGCATGAAAGGTGGTGCTGCAGGTGGGGGATATGCTCAAGTTATACCTATGACTGATATAAATTTACATTTTACTGGAGATTTTCATGCTATTGGCGCAGCACATAATCTTCTATCAGCTCTAATTGATAATCATATCCATTGGGAGAATGAACTTAATATTGACCCAAGAAGAATAACTTGGAAAAGAGTTGTTGATATGAATGACAGATCATTAAGAGATATTACATGTGGTCTTGGCGGGACTGGAAATGGAATACCGCGACAAAGCGGATATGATATCACTGTAGCTTCAGAAATAATGGCTGTATTTTGCTTAGCATCAGATTTAGATGACTTACAAACAAGAATTGGAAATATTGTTATAGGCTATACAAAGAAAAATGAACCTGTTAAAGCAAAAGAACTTAATGCAGATGGAGCTATTACAGCACTGTTAAAAGATGCATTTCAACCAAATCTGGTTCAAACATTAGAAAATAATCCTGCTCTCATGCACGGAGGACCCTTTGCAAATATTGCTCACGGCTGCAATTCAGTTGTTGCTACAAAAACAGCATTAAAATTAGCAGACTATGTTGTAACTGAGGCAGGTTTTGGTGCTGACTTAGGAGCTGAAAAGTTTTTTAATATTAAATGTAGAAAATCAGGTCTTAAACCCGATGCAGTTGTATTGGTTGCAACTACAAAAGCATTAAAAATGCACGGTGGTGTAAAAAAAGATGAACTTAGTATAGAAAATGCTGATGCAGTTTTAAAAGGATGTGAAAATCTTGCAAAACATATTGAGAATATTGAGAAATTTGGAGTACCTGTTGTTGTTGCTATTAATGATTATGTAACTGATACAAAAAAAGAGCATGAGCAGATAATTAATTTTTGTAAAAATCTTGGAGTGCAATGCAAAATATCATCCCACTGGGAAAAGGGTGGTGAAGGTGCTAGTGATCTGGCTGAGGAAGTAGCGAAAGTCTCAGATTCTAATTCAGCAGAATTTAAAACTCTATATGATGATGAAATGTCTCTTTGGGATAAAACATCCACAGTTGCAAAAAAAATATATGGAGCTGCTGAAATAATTGCTGATAAGAAAGTTCGAAACCAATTTAAAAAACTTGAAGAGGATGGCTTTGGTAATTATCCAATATGTATGGCTAAAACTCAGTATAGTTTTTCAACAGATCCTTTACTGATGTGTGCGCCAGTTGGGCATGATATTCCTATAAGAGAGGTAAGATTATCTGCAGGTGCTGAATTTATAGTAGTAGTTTGTGGAGAAATTATGACAATGCCTGGCCTTCCAAGAATTCCGGCTGCTGAGGCTATTGGTTTAGATAAAGATAAAGAAATTACGGGACTTTTCTAAAAAATCTCTGTAGTTCATTATTGCAATTTTAGTTATAATTTCAAATTATTTAGGAGATAAATATGAGTAATGATTTAAATTTCTATATAAATGGTGAATGGATAAAGTCTGATAGTAATGACTTAATTGATGTCATTAATCCAGCCAATGAAGAAGTTATTGGGCAAATTACTGCAGGTACAAAAGATGATATTGACATTGCAGTTAAGGCAGCTGCTGAGGCATTTAAAACATTTTCTACTACTACTCAAGATGAAAGAATTGAGCTTCTTAAAGCAATCATTAAAGAGTATGAAAATAGATATAAAGATTTTGTTGAAGTAATTACCAAAGAAATGGGAGCTCCCCAATGGCTTTCTGAAAGAGCACAAGCAAATACAGGCCTTAAAAACTTTAAAGAAACTCTTGAAGCTCTTGAAAACTATGAATTTGAAAAAAAAGAAGATGGTTATACTTTAAGAAAAGAGCCAATTGGTGTTGTAGGTATGATTACTCCATGGAACTGGCCAATGAACCAAATAACTACCAAAGTATCTGCTGCTATTGCAAGTGGATGTACTATGGTTCTAAAACCAAGCGAAATATCTCCATATTGTTCAATGTTATTAGCTGAAGTGATGCATGATGCTGGTGTTCCAAAAGGCGTCTTTAATTTAGTAAACGGATATGGACCAATTGTAGGAGCTGCTCTTTCAGAGCACGAAAAGGTAGATATGATGTCATTCACAGGTTCTACTAGGGCGGGAATTGCGGTTGCACAAGCTTCAGCGAATACTGTTAAAAGAGTTCAACAGGAACTTGGTGGAAAATCTGCAAATATAATTTTAGATGATGTTGCTGATCTTGAGAAATCCGTTAAAGGTGGCGCAGGTCATTGTTTTCTAAATTCTGGTCAATCATGTAATGCTCCAACAAGAATGCTTGTATCATCAAAAAATTATGACAAAGCTGTTGAAGTAGCAACACAGACAGCAAACAACACTTCAGTAGGAGATCCAAATGGAGAATTTAGGATGGGTCCAATTTCAAATAAAACTCAATACGAAAAAGTAGTAAAGATGATAGAAATTGGTATTGAAGAAGGAGCGAGATTAGTTGCAGGTGGACCTGAAAAACCTGAGGGATGTGAAAAAGGCTATTATGTAAAACCGACAGTATTTGCAGACGTAACTAATGACATGACAATTGCAAAAGAGGAGATATTTGGACCTGTTTTATGCATTATTAAATACGATAATGAAGAAGAGGCAATAAAAATTGCAAATGATACAGAGTATGGCTTAGCTGGATATGTTCAAGGTGAACTATCTCATGCAATTGAAGTAGGTAATCAAATTCGTGCGGGGCAGATTACAATTAATGGAGGTGCAAGGGGAAATGCAGCTCCTTTTGGAGGTTATAAAACATCGGGGAATGGAAGAGAGCATGGAAAACATGGGCTCGAAGAATGTCTTGAAACGAAAGCTATAATTGCACCGGAGATCTAATCTAAAAGATCCGGTTGCATTTTTACAATTTTATCAAATGCAGGTTGATAACTCGCCCAGGCAGCAATATCGTTAGCTATAAATTCTCTTGTTTTTATTGCGGTTTCATGCGGAATTATCTTTGGCTTTCCAGCAGCTTCAGCCATCAATTGGGCTTGGCAACATCTTTCCATTGACATATAAAACCAAAGAGCTATATCTACAGATGGACCTGTTGTCAATATTCCATGATTTTGTAAAATTGCAACTTTTTTCTTTCCAAGAGCCTTCGCAATTTCATCTCCTTCATCAACTTCTTCAACAACGCCAGAAAAATCTTCATAAAGACCTTGATTTTCATAGAATGCACAAGCATCTTGTGAGATAGGATCTAAAAGCTTACCAAGGGTTGAAAATGTTCTTCCATAAATTGAATGTGAATGAGCGGCTGCATTTACATCAGGCCTTGCTTTATGAAGTCTTGAATGAATTGCAAAAGCAGCAACATTTACATCTTTATCACCTTGAACAACTTTGCCATCATGATTCACCAGTAGTAAGTCGGAAACTGATATTTGGGAAAAATGAACACCTAAAGGATTTACCCAGAAATGATCTTTAAATTCTGGATCTCTGTAAGTAATATGACCAGCTACTCCTTCATTAAAACCAAAGTAATCAAATAATCTAAATCCTGCAGCCAATTTTTCTAATTGGTTTCTTCTCTCTTCAGCAGGATTTGCAAATTCTTGAAAAACAAGGCCTTTTTCTTTTAATGGAAGTCTTCCATCAAAAATATCAATTTTAATTGGTGAAACATTTGACATAGTTTTTATTCTCTTTTACTCATTAATGTTAAAATAGTTAAAATAGCTTACCAAAAAAAGGAAGAATATGAAATTTAGAATTGAAAAAGATAGCATTGGTGAGGTTAAGGTTCCAAACAAAGCACTTTGGGGTGCTCAAACTCAAAGGGCAATAAATAATTTTCCAATAAGTGGAATAAAAATGGATTTTCCTTTTACAAAATCTTTTGTATCTTCTTTAGGATTGATAAAAGATGCAGCTGCAAAAGCTAATTTGAGACTTAAATTAATACCAACAAAAAAAGCTAAAGCGATTTCGAAAGCTTCAAAAGAAGTATGGCAAGAAAAACACCATCATGAATTTCCAGTAGATGTTTTTCAAACAGGCTCTGGTACGAGTTCAAATATGAATGCCAATGAAGTAATTGCTAATTTGGCATCAAAGAACTCCAAACTTACTATTAGCCCAAATGATGATGTAAATATGAGCCAAAGTAGTAATGATGTAATTCCTACTGCTATTAAAATTAGCGCACACATGGATCTTACAAAAAAATTAATTCCAGCGTTAGATGATCTAATTAATACAATCGAAAAAAAAGCAAAATCGATTGATGGAGTCATTAAGACTGGTAGGACTCATTTAATGGATGCAATGCCAATTAACTTCTCAGAAGAGTTGTTTGCATGGTCAAGCCAATTAAGAGCCTCTAATGAAATGATAAACATTATTGCAAACAAATTTCTTATCCTACCCCAAGGTGGAACCGCTGTTGGAAGCGGCATAAATGCTCATAAGCAATTTTCACGTTATTTTTCTCAAGAAATTTCTAAGCTTTATCCTGGAAAATATAAGTTTGTGGCAAGTAAAAATTTTTATCATGAACTTAGTTCCCAAGATTGCTCTGTTCAATTGTCAGGAGAGTTAAAAAATCTAGCAGTAATTTTAATGAAAATATCTAATGATTTACGTTGGATGAATAGTGGACCATTAACTGGTTTATCTGAAATTGAACTCAAAGAATTGCAACCAGGAAGCAGCATCATGCCTGGAAAAGTAAATCCTGTTATTCCTGAGGCAGTTGCAATGGCTTCTGCTGATGTAATTGGGAACGATGCATCTATTACTATTGCCGCCCAATCTGGAAGCTTTCAGCTTAATGTGATGCTTCCAGTTATAGCTTATAACCTTTTAAAGAGTATTAATCTTATGGCAGGATCCATGAGTGTATTGTCACAGAAAGCAATTAATTCTTTCAAAGTTAATGTAAAAAATTTAGAAATATCCCTCTCTAAAAACCCTATTTTAGTAACAGCCTTGAATCCAATTATTGGTTATGAAAGCGCTGCAGCGATTGCAAAGAAAGCATATAAAGAAAATAGACCAATTATTGATGTAGCCTCTGAAGAAACAGATATTCCAATGGCAAAACTTAAAAAATTGCTTGATCCAACAAAGCTTTCAAAAGGAGGAATTTAGTTTGGATAAAAACCTAGTTAATAATTCTTGTGAGGCATGCAGAGAGGATGCGCCAATATTGTCTGAAAGTGAAATAAATAATTTGATGAACCAAATTCCATCATGGTGTATTATTGAAGAAGCTGAAAGCAAAAAGCTTGTTTGCTCATTCGCATTTATTAACTATGAAGATTCAGTTAGTTTTGCCAATAAAATTGCCATTCTTGCAGAAGAAGAAGATCATCATCCAGAGATTCTTCTAGAATGGGGTAAGGTAACAGTTTCTTGGTGGTCACACAAAATCAAAGGATTACACAAAAATGATTTTATTTGTGCTGCTAAAACTGATAAGTTGTTTTCTCATACGTAGAAATTATTTTTAATCATGGAACAAAATGAAAAGCCTTATCAATTCTTGGCTTGGATAGCTACAACTATACTTATATTAGCTGCTGCTTTAGCAAGTTTTGTACCCGAGCTAGAATATCATCATTGGGCATTTATTTCTGCTAATACGCTTTGGGTTCTTGTTGGTATACTTTGGAGGGAGCAAACTTTAATAATTCTTAATGCTGGGCTAACAATAATTTATATCTTAGGTTTAATTTTTTAAATATTATTTTTTATATATCATAGTGATTTTTTTTTCATATAAGAATTGCTATAATCCAACATGGACAAAGTAAAATCAAAAGCCCTAACATTCGATGATGTACTTCTTTTACCACGTTACAGTGACTTCGTTCCGAGTGAAGCTGTAACTGAAACAAAGCTCACTAAAAACATTACCGTTAAAACTCCTTTAATATCTGCTGCCATGGATACTGTGACAGAATCTAAGATGGGTATTGCGCTTGCAGAAGCGGGCGGTCTTGGCGTAATTCATAAGAATAATTCTATTGAGGAACAAGCACAGCTTGTTAAAGCAGTCAAAAAATATGAGAGTGGGATAGTTAGAGATCCTGTGACTATTGATTCAAACAAAACAATTGGAGAATTGAAACAGTTAACTACCGAGCTGAGTATTTCAGGTATGCCAGTTGTTGATAATGATGTGTTAAAGGGAATTGTAACAAGTCGAGATTTTAGATACGCAGATGATATGGAATCTAAAGTTTCGTCAATTATGACCTCTTTAGAAAATTTAGTAACTGTTCAAGAGGGAACATCTCAAAAAGAAGTCAAAAAATTAATGTATGAAAATAGAATAGAAAAAATTTTAGTACTTGATGACAGTGGAACATTAACTGGATTGGTTACGATGAAGGACATTGAAAAGGCTGCTCAACATCCAAATGCTACTAAAGATATTTCGGGAAGACTGATGGTAGGTGCCGCTCTTGGAACAGGGAAAGAGACTCTTGAGCGTGCTAAAGCTTTAGCTGAAGCTGGAGTAGATGTTTTTGTAATTGACAGTGCCCATGGCCATTCAAAAAATGTTCTTCAAACAGTTAAATTAATAAAAGATCAATTCAAAGAAATTGATATCATTGCTGGAAATGTTGCTACATCAGAGGGTGCTTTTGAACTAGTAAATGCAGGAGCTGATGCAGTGAAGGTTGGTATGGGTCCTGGATCAATTTGTACTACAAGAATAATTGCCGGAATTGGTGTTCCTCAAATATCAGCAATCCTTGATATAAAAAATGCTCTTAAGGATAAAGATATACCAATAATTGCTGATGGAGGTATTAGATTCTCAGGAGATATTGCAAAAGCTATCGCCGCTGGTGCTGATTCAGTGATGCTGGGTGGTTTGTTTGCTGGAACTGAGGAAGCTCCAGGAGAGGTTGAGCTTTTTCAAGGAAGAAGTTTCAAAACTTATAGAGGAATGGGTTCAATTGGAGCAATGACAGAAAGACAAGATGCAAACAGATATTCGCAAGAAGATATTGATGCAGATAAATTAGTTCCAGAGGGTATTGAGGGACGTGTAGCCTATAAAGGTTTAGTTATAAAAGTTATTGATCAGCTTATTGGTGGTTTAAGGCAAAGTATGGGATATATTGGATGTAAAACTATTGATGAAATGCAAAAAAATAGTCAGTTTATAGAAATAACTAATGCAGGTATGACTGAGAGTCATGTCCATGATGTTATGATTACAAAAGAGGCTCCAAACTACCAAAGAAGCTAGAGAAATGACCAAACTCTCAGTAACTGATAAAAAAATAGATACTATTCTTGTTTTAGACTTTGGATCACAATATACCCAACTTATAGCCAGAAGAGTCAGAGAAAATGATGTATATTCAGTGATACTGCCATGGGATATTTCAGAGGATAAAATAAAAGAGGTAAAACCAGTTGGAATTATTTTATCTGGTGGACCAAATTCAGTTACAAAAAGTTATACACCACGAGCACCTAAAATAGTATTTGATTTAAATATACCTGTGCTTGGTATTTGTTATGGAATGCAAACTTTGGCTGAGCAAATGGGAGGCTCAGTAATATCTGCAGATCAAAAAGAATTTGGACACGCAGAGCTTGAACTAATAAATGAGTCGAAATTATTTCATAATTTAAATAAAAATATTAATGTTTGGATGAGTCATGGTGATCAAGTTCAAGACCTACCAGAGGATTTTAATTTAGCTGCCTCAACATCAACTGCACCTATAGCAGCCATGGAACACAAGAGTCTGCCTATTTATGGTATTCAATTCCATCCAGAAGTTACTCATACAGAAAACGGTAAAGATATTCTTAGAAATTTTTTATTTGATATATGTAATGCTAAAACTGATTGGAAGATGGATGATCTTATTTCAAGTAGGCTTGATGACATAAAAAAACAAGTTGGAGATGAAAAAGTTTTATTAGGCCTCTCAGGAGGTGTTGACTCTTCTGTAACCGCGGCATTACTTCATAAGGCTATTGATAAAAATCTCGTATGCGTCTTTGTGAATAATGGGTTACTTAGAAAAGGAGAAGCTAACTCTGTTATGAAGACCTTTAAAGATAATATGAATTTAAATGTTATTAAATCTGAGAGTGCTGATATTTTTTTAAGACATTTAAAAGGTGAAACAGATCCTGAGCAAAAAAGAAAGATTATTGGTAGAACATTTATAGATGTTTTTGATTCTGAGGCAGCAAAATTAAAAGATATTAAATATCTTGCTCAAGGAACTATTTATCCAGATGTAATTGAGTCATCAGGTTCGGAATCGAATGAGGCACGAGTGATTAAATCACATCATAATGTTGGAGGCCTTCCAGAAGAGATGAAATTAGACTTAGTAGAGCCACTAAGAGACTTGTTCAAAGATGAAGTAAGAAGAATGGGAATTGAATTAGGCTTACCTGAAGAAATGATAAATAGGCATCCATTTCCAGGTCCAGGTCTTGGTGTAAGGATATTAGGAGAGGTTACAAAAGATAAAACTCTTATTCTTCAAGAAGCAGATAGTATATTTATTGAAGAACTAATCAAGGCTGATTTGTATGATCAAGTCTCTCAAGCTTTTGCTGTTCTTCTTCCAGTTAAGTCTGTTGGTGTTGTAGGAGATGAAAGACGATATGCAGAAGTAATAGGATTAAGAGCAGTAGAAACTGTAGATTTTATGACTGCTAATTGGGCGCATCTACCTTACGATTTTCTAGAACTTGTATCGAATAGAATAGTTAATGAAATAGAAGATGTTAGTAGGGTTGTCTATGACATTTCAAGCAAGCCTCCTGCAACAATAGAGTGGGAATGAAATAAACACTTTATATCAGTAGTTTACGTGCGACACAATTCGTCACTTCAATGAAGGAATGCAGACTTCGAAGACCTAAAAAACACAAATCTGACACTTTAAGATAACTATTGAAAGTCATATGTTTATGGCATACTTTTTTAATGGCAAAAAATAATAATTCAAATAAAAATCTTCATGGTGCAAAAAAAAATAAGAAAGATGAGTTTTATACTAGATTAGAGGATATTGAAAATGAATTAAAACATTATAAAGATCACTTCAAAAACAAAACAGTATTATGTAATTGTGATGATCCTAGAATGAGTAATTTTTTTCACTATTTTTCTTACCAATTTGAGGAATTAGGTTTAAAAAAATTAATTGCAGTATGTTACAAGAATCAAGAAATTGATTTATTTAGTCAAAATAAATCTGATAAAGCAATATATTTAATTTACGAGGGAGATAAAAATAATAATAAAATTCCAGATATTGATGAAATAGGAGTTCAACACCTCAAAGAAGATGGTGACTTTAGATCCAATGAATGTATAGATTTGCTTAAACAATGTGATATTGTTGTTACCAATCCTCCTTTTTCACTTTTCAGAGAATACGTGGAACAGTTAATAAATTATAAAAAGGATTTTTTAATTATTGGACATCAAAATGCAATCACCTACAAAGAAATTTTTAAATTAATTGTTAAAAATAAAGTGTGGTTGGGTTATGGTTTTAAAGGAGGTGCTGCACATTTTATAAATTCATCATATGAAAATTATGCAACTGCCAGTGACAAAAAAGATGGAATGATAAGAGTCTCTGGAGTGACATGGTTTACTAATCTAGATATTGAAAAAAGACATGAAGATTTAATTTTGTATAAAAAATATTCTGATGAAGAATACTTAAAATATGAGAATTATGATGCAATCAATGTTAATAAAACTAAAGATATTCCTGTTGATTACAAAGGCGCAATGGGAGTACCAATTACATTTTTAAATAAATTTAACCCTGATCAATTTGAAATTATAGGTCTTGGTATTTCAAATTCTGGTAAAGAAATAGGAGTATCCCCATATAAACCAGAACACAAAAAATATCGCAAGGAAGTTCAAAAAAGAGGTGCTGTAGATGGAGACTTATATATTATGAATAATGACGAAGTTGTGGTTCCCTATGCTAGGATTATTATTAGGAATAAAAGATTATGAAGATTGAACCACATGAAATAACAATCGAGGACTTAGTTAATAAATACCAAGATAATAATGAAGATGGGGTTACTGGTTACGGAGGAAAATTAGATATAAGACCACCTTATCAGAGAGAATTTATCTACTCAGGAAAACAAAGAGAAGCAGTAATTTCAACTGTTAAAAAAAACTTTCCATTAAATGTAATGTATTGGGCAGTCAGAGATGATGGTAACTTTGAAGTGATGGATGGTCAGCAAAGAACAATCTCTATATGCCAATATATTAATGGTGATTTTTCATATGAAAAAAAATATTGGTCAAATCTTCAAGACAACGAAAAAAAAGAAATTTTAGAGTACAAACTCTTAATTTATCTTTGCAGCGGTGATGCTAGTGACAAACTAGATTGGTTTAGGATAATTAATATTGCAGGTGAGAAATTAACATCACAAGAGATGAGAAATGCTGTATATCACGGAACTTGGGTAACTGATGCAAAAAAATACTTCAGTAAATCTGGATGTCCTGCATATGATATGGGTAACGACTATATTACCGGTAGTCCAATACGACAAGATTTTTTAGAGAAAACTATTAAATGGGTAAGCAATAATAATATAGATGATTATATGGCAAAGCATCAGCATGAACCCACTGCTCATAACTTATGGAGTTACTACCAAAGTTTGATCTCTTGGATTGAATCTATTTTTACAGTAAAGAGAAAAAAGTTTATGAAGAACGTTCCTTGGGGAGAACTTTATAATGAATTTAAAAATACATCACTAGATCCTCAGAAAATTGAAGAAGAACTTTCAATTCTTATCCAAGATGAAGATATAACCAAGATGAGTGGAATATATCAATATGTATTAACAAGAAATGAGAAATTTCTTAGTATTAGATCGTTTACCCCCCAAGAAAAACAAAGAGTTTATGAAAAACAAAATGGAAAATGTAATTCATGTAAAAAAGAATTTGATATTTCAGCGATGGATGCTGATCACATTGACCCATGGTCATCCGGTGGAAAAACTTCAGAAGAAAATTGCCAAATTTTATGCAAGGGTTGTAATAGAAGGAAATCAAACAAATAGCGTTGCTTCATTGATTTTAAAATATAAGAATAATAAAGATGGTGTCCTAAGAACTCATCATTATAATATTCCCAATATCCTTTATGATATTTCTTGAAATAAAAATTTCAGTCTTTCCTATTTTTTAATGACATTTGTTCTCGCTACATAAAAAGTTTTTACATCCAGAAATCAGTTTGATATTCAATTTCATATTCATCACATAATTCTCTTAACTCTCCAACTGTAAATCTCCCTTCAAAAGTAAACCCTTTCCAAAAAGAACAAAGAATAAACTTTGCAACATGCTTTTGAGGGATCATCATAAAGTATTCATATTCGTCAGTCCCCCAAAATTCTTTTACACCATCTCCAAGATCGTGTTCACAAAAATGTAGGTTACCTTGATCGTCCCAATCGCAATGAACATTATGATTGATCTTTCCTTTGGGATTAGTAATTTCACATTTAAATACTTGCATATTTTTCTCCATAAAAAACACACCCAAAATTAGGTATGTTGATGTGAGTAATGGAATCTGAAATAAGGAATATATTTCTTTCTTTACACTTATTTATATGGGGATTTTTTGACTATTTTCTACTATTGAGTGGGAATAAAAATATAAATTTTTTGTATATTTTTTATTTATGAAATTAATGTTTTTCTAATAAGAATTTTTTGCGATAATAAAGTATTCTTACAGACCACTTTTCACAGGAAATATAATTGAACATCATTAGATTAATATTAACCTTTTTTTTAATATCATCATGCGCAACTACTGTTGTTGACCAAAGACAAGTAATTCCAGAACTTTTTGATCCTGAATTAAAAAAAGGAAAAATATTTGTTTTTTCAAATCATATGGATCCTCTTCCAATGAATATTAGAGTTAATGGAGAAGTGCGAAAAATAAAACATACAGAAACTCAAATTTTTGATTTGAAAGATGGGCAAAATAGTGTCAAAAACTTAGGGAGAGTTTCAACTGGTGAGTCCAGTAATTGTGATAAGCAACCATACACTTTTAATACAGAGATGTTTCCTGAGGTGGAGACTTATTATTTTGTAATTCAGCAAGGGTTTGATAGCACTATTCGCACATTCACATGCTTCAAAGATTTTGAAGTAACTGAGAAGGCATTCCTTGAACAAATAAACAATCCAAGAAACGGTGGTAGTGAATTTTTGCAGAACTTAAGTAAAAGTTTTATTAACAGTTTAATATTCTGAGTATTATGAAATACACATACATTCTATCTATCTTAATCTTCTTTTTTTCTTGCAGTTCGATGGAGTATGACAATCTTTTTATTCAGAGTGATATTGAAAAAGAGGGCAATGCTCAAATAATTTTAGATCAACTCAACGATTCTGAATTAAGAAAAGGAAAAGTATTTGTTTTTTCAAACATTCAGGATGGACTATGGCATTTCGTGAGAGTGAATGAAACTGAAAGATATATGCGTGACCAAGAGGTACAAGTCTTTGATTTAGTTGAAGGTGAAAATAAAATATTTGCCTTTCTCAAAGCACTGGGTGATGAAGTTTACAACTGTACTGGGGACGAGTTTGCATTTAGTACTAAAGATTTTCCAGAATATGAAACATTTTTTTTTATGGTAGTAAAATCTGCGGAGAGTGAATTTGCTGGAAGAAAATTGAATTGTTATAAAGAATTTCATCTTTCTGAAGAAGGATTCTTCTACATTAAAGATAATCCACGATCAAGATATAAAGCAGATTGGTTCTTAAACTAATAAAATTCCATTCTTAAATCCTATAACGATTTTAATGCGTAAACATGTTTAACTTTCATAAAAAAGAAATGATAGACTGTTATTACTTTATTCTTATTAAGAAGAGATAACAAAATGAAAATATGCATTGTTTATGGTCACTTTAATACCAAAGATTCATTTAATGCTGCTGTAAGAGATACTTTCATTGAAGAAGCAGAAAAAGTTGGACATGAAATTGATTTGATTAACCTTTTTGAGGAAAAAGAACAACTTCCCTTTTACAGAAGTGATATTAATCCTCCCCCTCAATTAGTGATGGATTACAGAAAAAGACTTGAAAATGCTGATGTAATGTTTTTAATGAGTGCTTGTCATAATCTAAGAATGAATGTAATTCTAGAAAACTGGATTGATTGGGTCCTTCATCCAACATGGTTCTTCACTTATAAATCGCTTCTACCTGATAGTAAGTTTTTTGGCAATTATGGATATCCAGTTGCAGGAGCATTGAAGGGTAAAATTGGGATTGTTTCAATGACTTATGGTGGACCAATGGTAAGTTATTTTAACTTTTCTTTCTTTGATAATATTCCATACAGAAGATTGAAAAAATCAATATTTCAATCTGGAGGATTAAAGACAAAGTATTTAAGATTTTATTCAGTACTTCCTAATATGAAAAAAGTTGACTTTGAAAAGAACATGCAAAAAGTAAGGAAATTTGCGAGAAGTTTATGAAAGGGCATATAAATAATTCGTATGACACAAATGTGACACACTATTCTGAAACACTACTAATAGTAGGGTTTCAGATGCATTCTACTATTGAGTGGGAGTAATAATAAGCCAGATAACAGAAGAAATGCTACACTGATTAGATAATATGCATATTAATATATTGAAGAAAAGATGAGTTTATTTCGTTTTCTAAAGCCAATAGTAGAAAAATTTCCAAGTGTCGCAAACTACTATCGTTATTCGCGTGATGCCAAAATCTTAAGAAGTGAAGTGCTTTTTAGAGAAAAACTTGGCTTCTTCTTTAATGGCATGAGTGCTATGGAAGAGGGAGAATTTGAACCTGATGAAACTAACATATTTGAAAAAATTATTGATAATTATGACGTATTCATTAATATTGGTGCAAATACTGGATACTATGTATGCAAAGCACTTAAAAAAGGCATAAGTACAATCGCATTCGAACCTAACCAGTTAAATATCAATATCTTGCTTCGCAACATTGAAGCAAATAACTTTGATGCTGATTTCCAATTATTCCCAATTGCCCTAAGTGACAAACTCGGAGTACTTCCATTGTATGGTGCAAGCACAGGAGCTTCCCTTGTAAAGGGTTGGGCTGGACAAATAAGCAGTACTCTTGTTCCAATATCATCATTCGATTCAACTGCCTTGCCTTTAACTGAGGACAAGAGGTGCTTTGTAATGATTGACATAGAAGGCGCAGAATTGGGATGTCTCAAAGGCGCAATTTCTTTGTTAAATTCAGATACAAATAATGATTTTCTCATTGAGATTTGCGTAAATGAACATCAACCAGAGAGCACAATAATTAATCCAAAATTAGTTGAAACATTCGAACTTATTTATTCCTTCGGCTATGTTGGATACACAATAGGTAACAAAATGCGAAAAGTTGAATTATCTGAAGTTAAAAAGATTCCATTTACCAATGTTGACACGCTCGGAGTGCATAATTTTCTTTTCACAAAATCAAATAAACTTATAAACTATACCCATTAGTTTAAAGTATAGAAAGTTATGAAAGCACACTTACCAAATTTTTTTTCAGTAGAGCAAGCAACGGATTTAGTGAGGATTGGAAAAAAATATGATGGCGGTTATCTCGTTTCGCAATCCGACATCGAAAAATCAGAAATACTCATAGGTTTAGGTATAAATGATGATTGGAGTTTCGAAGAAGATTTCTTAAGTTGTAAAAAAGTATGTGTATATGCATATGATGCGAGTGTGAGCAAAAAATATTTTTTCAAAAAACTTATTAAATCTTTAATAAGGATTGATAATTTGAAAATTTTTGTGCACTGGATTACTGTGCTTGTAAAATATAATAAATTTTTCTCACAACCCAACGTTCATCATATCCAAAAATTTGTAGGCTTAAATACTGAAAGCAGTCAACACTGTACATTTATGAGTGTGTTAAAAGTAACAGAAAGTAAAAATATTTTTTTTAAAATTGATATAGAAGGTTCTGAATACCGTTTTTTAAATGACATTATTGCATGTGAAGATAGAATTACTGGCATGGTAATTGAATTGCATGATGTCGATATACATCTTAAAGAAATTGAAGAGTTTATAAATCAATTTACTTTAAATTTAGTACATGTTCATGCCAATAATTTTTCACCAATTAGAGAAGATGATGATTTGCCTTTAGTATTAGAACTAACCTTTTCCAAATACAGTGATGTTTCTTACGACTTTAAATTACCTCATGAGTTAGATATGCCTAATAACAAAAATTATCCTGATTATAAACTTGTAGTAAATGAATAATCTTTTTTATTTAAAGTTTGAGCTTAAGCATTGTTTATAATTTAATGTCATAGTGAAGATAAGAAATACTAAAATAATGGTTCCACAAGAATATTTATATAAATATATGCAAAGAAACGTATAGCAAATGTTGTAATAGTGAAGTAATTAAATATTTACTTTGAAAAGAACTCTGTTAAACATGTTTTCAAAATATGATTATTGAGTAGAAATAATTTATAAGGCATTTAGTTTATTAATAGGGTTATAATGTTTGCATTTAATAATGTAAATTTAGTTCAGTCAAAGTCTTAATAATGGGGATAATTATACGTTTTTATGAAAGTACTAATTAAGAAATTAGTTATATGGTTCTTAAAGTTATTTAATCTAAAGCTGAGTTTCTATGATAGATCTAGACCACGATACGTCAAAGCAGTTGAAAGTTTAGGAATAAATCTTGTATTTGATATAGGCGCCAATAAAGGACAGTTCGCAACTTCACTTTTAGAACATAATTACTCTGGAAAAATTGTAAGCTTTGAACCCACAAATAGCGCTCATACTAAATTACTTAAAAATGCAAAAAGCTATACAAATTGGACAATTCATGAGCGAACAGCAGTTGGCGAGAAATGTAGTGAAACAGTAATTAACATAGCTGGTAATGACGCTGCTAGCTCCTCAATCTTGTCAATGAAAGATACTCATGAAGAATGTGCTCCTGAAGCAAATTATATTGGTTCTGAAAACGTAAAACTTATTACTGTAGATAATATTTTCGATGATTATTTTAATGCAAATGATAAATGCCTTTTAAAAATTGATGTTCAAGGCTATGAAGATCAGGTTTTGATGGGGATGATTTTTAGTCTGAGCAAGGTTTATGCAGTTAAATTAGAATGTTCATTAGTTTCATTGTATGAGGGCGACAAAACGTTTGAGCATTATTTTAACTTTTTTAAAGAAAATGGATTTGAACTTTATGACTTGGAAACTGGGTTTTCAAATCCCATAACTGGACAGCTTCTACAATTTGATGCTTTTTTTGTAAGAACTTAATTGGATTCATAAGCATTTAAGAATTTTTAGATGTCATATAAATAGCTTGAAAGTATGTTTCTGTTATTGGAGATGAAAAGAAATGCTTAAATCGTCGTATGATACAAATGTGACACACCTTTTTAAATATAGGGTTGCAGAGGCACTCTTCTATAGAGTGGGAATAAATAAAAGATGAAGTTTTTTGGTTGGAGAATGGTATTTACCGGTCTTGCTGTTGAATTCACTGTTATTGGTTTCCTTTTTTATAGCTTCCCTATCTTCTGGCCTTATCTGATATCAGAGCTTGGCATGACTGAAAGTCAACTTGGAATGATTACCGCACTCTATTTTATACCTGTTGCAATTTTGGCAATTCTTATAGGTCGCGCCCTTGATAAGTACTCTGTCAAAAACTTTATGATGATCGGAGCTATAATTTATGCTGCAGGACTTTTCTTATTAAGCTTCATAAATTCTTATTGGTCGCTTCTAACGATTTATTTAACCATTCTTGCTCTTGGATCTATTATGATGGGAAATTTAGCTGTGTCTAAATTAATTTCAAATTGGTTTGATAAAAATGCTGGAAGAGCGTTAGGTATTTCAGCGGTGGGTATTTCCTTTTCAGGAGTTGTACTTCCTTTGGTTGTTGATCCTCTTCTTGACTTAGTGGGATGGAGAAACGTTTATGTAATTTTTGCTTCTGTAATTCTTTTCATTATTTTGCCTCTTATTTTTTTTACTGTGATTGATAACCCAAAGACCGTCAACCAAGTTAAAGATGGTATTGAAAAAGATAATGAAGAAGAATCTTTACCTCAGGAGATGACTGCAAAAGATCTTTTATCAAAAAAAGTTTTTTGGATAATTTCTTTTGCATTTGCATTTCAATTTCTCTCCATGATGGGCGTACTTACCTTTTTACCAATACATGCAAGCAAGATGGGGTTAGATGAAACTTGGAATCTTTTAGGTCTACCAGTCAAACAATATGTTTTTGCTTATGCATTATCTGCCTTTGGTGGAGTTTTAGGAAAAATAACATTTGGATATCTCATTGATATTATGAAAGCTGCATATCCTTCAATGATAGCGATGTTCCTTCAAGCAATTGGTATCTTTGGAATAACTTATTTCAGTGAGACAAGCATATTCCTTTTAAGTGCATTCATATTTGGTTTGGGTTTTGGAGGAGCAATGCCTCTTATGACTGCGAGTTTTCTAAAAACTTTTGGAGCACATAATCTTGGTAAAACCAGAGGCATATCATCTCCGATTATTTCACCGCTTCAACCAATTGGAGTTTTGATAACAAGTATTCTAATTGGTTTTCAAGATACTTACTTTGTAGCTTTTAATATTATGGGATGTTTTGCTCTAATCGCAGTAATATTGGCAAGCCAAATTCAAGAGCCTGAAAAAATTTGATCTGTCTTCGCAGTGGCTATAAAATCATATCGTATGACACAAATATTAGGCTCCACAATTAGAACTCAGAATTGGATGGGTTACAAAGTTTAAAGTTTATTGAGTGGATATGAAAAGAGAAACTCAAGAACCTGATTTAATTAAACAATCAATTTTCAAGGAGATATCATGATTTCACAACTTTTATTAAATTTTAAAAAAGTCCTTTCACCTTTTTTTCTTTTTTTAATTATTTCTTGTTCTGTTGAAGATAATTCATTCAACAAAATCTCATGGGATTTATCTGAAGGAGCAGAATATCCAGAGGGTGGAAAACTTGCGAGACCAGAAGATGGTGTAATGCTTGAAGATGGAACTTTAATAGTTGCTGATCAAAGATACGGTTTAGCCAAAATTAATCTTTCTGGAGAGGTCTCTCCTTTCGGGAATTTTGAAGCATTGGATTACGAACATAATCCGCCTAAAGTTGAATCTGGTCCTAATGGAGTTCATCTCACTCCTGATAAGCAATATATTATTACTGCTGATGTTTTTAATGGAAAGATTTATAAGACATCAATACAAAACAATTCTAGTGAAATAATATATACCCATAAATATGGGGCAAATACTGCAAGAGAAGATTCAACAGGATCTCTTTGGTTTACTCAGTCAACTGAAAACCAAAATGAAGAGAGATTATTTGGAGCATTAGATAAAGCGATTCCGGATGGTGCATTATATAGACTTCCCATTTCTGAAGATGGCTCTATTTCCAAGCCTGAACTAATACTGGGAAACCTATATTTTGCTAATGGATTTTATATAGATGAAGATAGGAGTAAGCTCTACCTCTCTGAGATGATGAAAAATAGGATTTTAGCTTTTGATTTAGATTTATCTACTGGCTCTCTCTCAAACCAAACTACCTTAGTAATTATGCCAACTCCTGACAATATGGAGCTTAGTAGCGAAGGTCAGTTATGGGTTGCATCTCCCTTATCAAACCAAATTTACTCAATTAATCCAGTAAATGGTGAATCCTATGTTGTATTTGATGCGCAAACGCAAATCGGTCTTGAAAATATGGAAGAAGGCATAAGACTTATGGAGACGGGGAATGGCTTTACACAGTTACTTACACCCGAATTGACTGGAGAAATGCCAGGTTTACTTACTGGATTGATAATAGGAGATGATTCACAACCATTTTACGTTGCCAATTTAGGGAATGCTTTAATAAAAATCTCAAAAAAATAGTGCTGTTCTTTTAAAAGTAAAAATTGTTCTTTTGAACGCTTATTCCATTTAAATTCAGCAATAATATTTTTTTACTAAAAATGATGAACAATTTTTTAAAAATTTTTAATCTACCTAAAGGCATTAAAAAAAAATTGGTCATCTTAGGATTGGCTGTTTTTTTTATATATTTTGGTATTGATCATTTTGTTAATCCTGAATTTTACCTATCTATCATGCCTGAATCATTCCCATTGCATCATGAGGCTGTATATATAAGTGGTCTCTTTGAAATTCTTGGAGGATTCGGCGTTCTAGTTGCAAGACTTCGAAAATTTGCTGCATGGGGATTAATAGCATTATTAATTTCAGTATATCCAGCAAATATTTATATGGCTTTAAATTCAGAGTTATTTCCAGAATACTCAATTAGTCTTCTGTATTTTCGTTTATCACTGCAATTTTTATTTTTCTATTGGGCATACACTGTAACGCTACCAGCGTATAATAGATAGAATAGGGAGAGAACATTGACTTGGAATAAATTTATTCCTGATATAATTTTATATTAAATGAAATACCGTACTTTTGCATTAATACTATTAACAATTGTTTATGGGTTTAACTTTATTGATAGACAAATCCTTGGGATATTAGCTCCATTTATTCAAGAAGATCTTGATTTAACTAATACACAGCTTGGCTTATTAATTGGTCTTGCCTTTGCAGTTTTTTATACAACTGTTGCTATACCAATTGCATGGCTTGCAGACAGATACAGCAGGGTAAACATTTTATCTATTTCTTTAGCAACATGGAGTGCTTTTACAGCACTAACAGGTTTAGCAAATAATTTTATTCAAATAGGACTTGCAAGAATGGGAGTTGGGATAGGAGAGGCTGGAGGAAGTCCTCCTTCACATTCGATAATATCTGATATGTTCCCAAAAGAGGAGAGGGCAAGTGCTCTTGGTTTTTACTCTATGGGGATTCCGCTTGGAATTATGGCTGCTTATTTTGTTACAGCATCTTTAATGGGATCATCAAATGATGATGTTGACTGGCGACAAATATTTATTTTTTTGGGAGTAACAGGTATTTTACTTGCTGTAATTGTAAAACTTGTTCTTAAGGAGCCTGTTAGGGGTTCGATGGAGTTTGATAGTGAAACACAACTTGAGAAACCACCTTTTATTGATTCAGTTAAAAGTTTATTAAAAATACCGGCTTGGTGGGCAATGTGCTTTGGAATAGCATTTGCTTCATTTGTATCCTATGCAAAAGCAGCATTTCAAACAAAATACTTAATTGCTCTTGATCCCACATTCGATTTCCAAACGCTTGTTATTATTTTGGGAATAATGAATGGAACCACATATGCTGCTGGAGCATTTTTTGGAGCTAAGTTAGCTGATAAATGGGGTAGTAAAGATATAAGGGCATATGGTCTATTGCCAGCAATAGCAATATCTTTAGCAATCCCTGTTTCTCTCGCAAGTTGGTGGGTGCCTAGTGTTGAACTTCATTTGATGTTTGGCACAGTTTTTCTACTTTTAATTGGCTTTTATCTAGGACCCAGTTTTGCTATTGCACAAACTTTGGCTCCTATCAATATGAGAGCAATGTCTACAGCATTGTTCTTCTTCATTCTTAATATGATTGGGATGGGAGGAGGCCCAACATTTGCTGGATGGTTGATGGATGTTTTTGGAGAGGGATATACAAATGTTGAGTCAATTCGTTATTCTTTAAGTGTCGTAACACTTGTATTCATACCTTCGATAATTGCATTTTTTGTTGTATCTAAGGTCCTGCCAAATGACTGGTCTCAAGCTGAAAAAAGAAATATGGAGTTGGCCAGAGATTAATTTTGTTTTATTTAAATGAAACTAAATAATAATGACATTAGAACTAAAGAGGTTTTAGATTGGAAAGGTCTTCATTTGTTACATTTTCAAAACTCTGCATGCTCTCAAAAAACAAGAATATTTTTAAATCTTAAAAATATAAGCTGGAAATCAAAGTCAATCAATTTAGTCTCTAATGAAAATTATTCAGATTGGTTTCTTGGAATCAATCCAAGAGCTCAAGTACCAGTATTAATTGATGATGGGCATGTCCATATTGAAAGCAATGATATCATTCAACATTTAGAGAAAAGGTTTCCTCAACCTAATCTTATTCCTCTCAAATTTAAAAGCGATATACCAAATTTGTTAAAAGAAGAGGATAATTTGCATGTCGACATAAGAAATATAAGTTTTCGATTTCTATTTGGAAATAATCTTAGGAAAAAAAGCAACAAACTAATTAATAAATTAAGGGATGACAAAGGGACCATCCTAAATAAAGAAGATAGCCATAAAAATAAGATCTTGAGTTTTTATAAAAATCTTAATAATAATAATGGAATAACAAATGATTCCATAAAAAGTTCAGTATTAAAATTTAAAAAAAAATACGATACCTTTGAAAATAACTTAAATAATAATGAATATCTTCTAGGCGATGATATCTCAATCTTAGATGTTGCTTGGTTTATATATACTCATAGATTATATTTAGCAGGTTATCCTTTTGATCGTCTTCACCCAAATGTTTATATTTGGTACAAAAAATTAATAATGAAAAAAGAATTTAAGTATGAAGTTAGAGAACCAATGATTCTCAAGGTAATTAGAACAATTACAAAGATAAATGACAGTTTTAGATCAAGCTCTTTGATTAAAATAGCTAGTATTTAATTTTATAGAAATATAAATTTAGATAAAAATATTAAAGTTAAAAACCAAGCTCCAGATGATATTTTGTTAATATCACCCTTTCCTATTTTTAAAACTACATATGCTATAAAACCGAGGGCAATACCATTTGCGATAGAAAAAGTAAGAGGAATCATGACTATAATTATTAAAGCTGGAAGAAGTTCTGAAAAATCAGACCAGTCTAATTTTTCCATTCCACTTAACATTAGGATCGAAACATAAATGAGAGCACCTGAGGTTGCATAAGCTGGAACCATTATCGCAATGGGCGAAAAAAATATTGCTAGCAGAAACAGTAATCCAACTGTAACTGCAGTTAAACCAGTTCTTCCCCCAGCTTCTACGCCTGCTGAACTTTCAACATAACTGGTTACAGGTGAGCAACCAAAAAAAGTTCCAAAGATACTTGAACCACTATCTGCTAAAAGTGCTTTATCAAGATTTTTAGCGTTACCATTTTGATCAATGATTTTTGCTCTGGTTGCTACACCTAACAAAGTTCCGGCAGTATCAAAAAGATTTACAAAAAGAAAAGACATTATGATGCTTATCATTGCAACATCTAGGGCACCAATAATATCAAGTTTCATCAAGGTAGGACTTAATTCTGGTGGATAGGAAACCACTCCATTAAATTCAACAAGGTTTAAAAATAGAGAAGCAAAGGTTATCACTAAAACTCCAATAATAATGGCACCAGTAATTTTTCTTATCGCTAGGACTGATATCAAAAGAAATCCAATAGCAGCTAAAAGTGTTTCTGTATTATCAAAATTACCTAGACTTAAAAAGGTCGCATCATTTGAAACGACAATTCCACCACTCTTAAGACCAATAAAACCTATAAAAAGTCCCACACCACAACCCATTGCAATTCTTAAACTCAAAGGAATACTATCTAGCATCCATCTTCTTAATTTTGTAATGCTCATGATAAAAAATAAAATTCCAGCAATAAAAACTGCTCCGAGTGCAACTTCCCACGAGTAGCCCATTTCTCCAACCACTGTAAATGTGAAAAAGGCATTTAGCCCCATTCCAGGAGCTAAGCCAACTGGCCAATTAGAGTAAAAACCCATAATAAAACATGCCATTGCTGCAGCAAGACATGTTCCAACAAAAATAGCTCCTAGATCCATTCCGGTTAAAGACATGATCTGAGGATTTACAAAGATAATATATGCCATTGTTACAAATGATGTAAAACCAGCTAATAATTCGGTTTTTATGTCCGTATTATGCTCAGATAATTTAAAAATTTTATCTAGTGATGATTTCATAATAATTAGTATATGTTATTAAATAAACTTGATCTAAATTATAAATTTAAATTTTTTGGCATATAACTTGCATGCATATATAATAATATATTTCATTAACATTTAAGGGGCAAAAAATATGAAAATTATTAATGTGTTTGGTAAGACAATCTTTGTTGCATTTCTATCAATAAGTATAAATATCCAAGGGCAAGATGATCAATCTGTTTTTGAAGAGGTCATTGTTACAGCTGAAAAAAGAAGTGAAAGTTTACAAGGAGTTTCTCAAGCAGTAACCGCATTGACTAGTTCAGAAATTGAAGTTAAAAATATTAATTCAATTGTTGACCTTAGCGCAATTGTCCCAGGTGTTACAGTCGCAAAAAATGAAGGATACAAAACTGTCATATCAATTAGAGGCGTTGGTAATGAAACCAATCAGAATGCTATTGCTGCTCCTTCCGTTGCTTATCATATGGATGGAATCTTTATAGCTTCCCCATTTGCTCTCCAAACTGACTTTTTAGATGTTGAAAGAATTGAAGTATTAAGGGGACCACAAGGAACTTTATTTGGTCAAAATTCAACAGGTGGTGCAATAAATGTTATTAGCAAAAAACCATCTACAGAGGAACGATCAGCAAAAACACAATTAACAATGGGTAATTACAATATGATGAAGCTTTCTGCATCATCTAACACTCCTATATCAGATACAATCGCAACAAGATTAGCAGTTTCGGTAGTTAATCGAGATGGTTTCTCAAAAAATGTGACCAACGGACAGTATCTTGATGATGCTGATAATGTCAGCATAAGAAGTGATTGGATTTTTGACATAAATGAAAGTACCTCTCTTAGAATTTTTGGTCAATATTTTAATACTGACAGAAATGGAGCTGCAATGAAGGGTATTGATGACTCAACCGTTAATCCAAGAAGACTTTCACAAGATACATTATCAAATCAAGAATTAACTTCGTCCGTTTATGCAGCGATTTATGAGTCAGACTTAGGTTTTGCAAACTTAAAAATTCTCGCAAGCAAACAAAAAGATGATATTTTGGTTGATAGAGATAATGACAGACATAATTTTGGTGATCCTGTGTTATCCATTCCAGGTTTGAGTGGAACAACTTACATAAAAGCAGAGTTTAGGCCTGAAACTTCATTAGTTGACACCACAACTTTTGAAATTAATTTAATTTCAAATGAACCGATTATGGATGGAAAACTGGATTGGGTAGTTGGTGCATTTTACATGGAACATGAAATTGAAAACCATATAAGAGGTTATAGAGATTGGGATGCGAATGGTGAGATTAGGTATGAATGTGCAGAGCCATTTGCTAGGTCAACTTATTGTTACACCCATAATTATAACTTCCCTGCTATGTTTGATGTATTTAGTGTTGGTGAATTTGATTTTGTTACAGATTCTTTTCCTTCGAGAGAATCATTTTCAATATACGGAGAAACAACTTATTCCTACAGTGATGATATGCGCTTGATTTCAGGTTTACGTTATACGGAAGACACTTTCAAAACAGATGTTGCTAATTTTTACAACATAGATATTTTTAATGAAAAAGGAACAGCTGATGAAATAACAGGAAAAGTTACTTTAGAGTTTGATATGGATGATGATACGATGGCTTATGTGTCATTTACCAGAGGTTTTAAACCCGGTGGTACAAATCTAACATTTGGAAGAGCAACAAGAGAAGAACTTGACGCGATATTTAGATTTGATGCGGTTGTTGCACCCGCAATGGTATTTAAGACATTTGATCCAGAAACAATCGACTCTTTTGAAGTTGGTTTAAAAACAGATTTACTTGATGGTAAAGCAAGAGCAAATATTGCTGCTTTTTCTTACACTTATGAAAATTTACAGTTTCAAGCTACTGACCCAGATCAATATCAAGGTGGTGTAGCAAACATTCCAGAATCTGAAATGTCAGGAGTTGAAATAGAATTTACAGGTATACTTTCAGATTCATTGACTTTAGACGTAAATCTTGCATTCATAGATAGTGAGGTTACATCAGACTATATGGTCCTTGATAATGTTGATGCATTTCAATACTCTGCTGAAGGTGAAGAGCTAATTAGATATGGTCTTAGGGAAAATGTAAAAGGTAATAAGTTAGCAAAAACTCCTGAGTCAACAGCAGATATAAGCTTAATCTATTCAAAAGATCTTCCGTCAGGCAACATTTTTAATACCGCACTGCAGTATGTAAAAAGAGGAGAATTTGAGCAACGTGTTTCTAATAATCCAGCTGTTGATTTCGTTGATAGTTACAGTATTGTAAATTTCACAATTGGAATTGACTATGCAAATGATTGGAGTCTAGATTTTATGTTTCTTAATATGACTGATGAAGATGGTGTCAACTCTAGCATGACTGATGTTTTTGGTATTGCCGCAACTGGTATAGAGCTTATTCCACCAAGACAGATAATGACTCGCATAAGTTTAGATTTTTAGTAGTTATATAATTAATCTATCTCAAATTGTTGCAACTTCTATTAGAAATGTAATTATGTGCTAATGGAAAAATTATTTATTCAGTCGAGTGAACTTTTAAAAGATTCATATAAATTAGCTTGGAAAGTCTTTGAAAGTGGATATAAGCCAAATTATATTGTTGGTGTTTGGAGAGGTGGAGCTCCAGTAGGTATCGCAGTTCAAGAGTTTTTGAGTGTACTAGGTCTAGAATCTGATCATGTTGCGATAAGAACGTCCTATTACACTGGAATTGACCAAAGAAGCAAAAATGTCCAAGTATATGGATTAAACTATGTGATAAGGAAACTTCAGTCAGAAGATAAGCTTTTAATAGTTGATGATGTTCATGATACAGGACATTCAATTGGTCAAGTCATAAATGACATTAAAAAAGCTTGCAAAAAGAATACACCAGAAATAAGAGTTGCAACGCCTTATTTTAAGCCTGGTAAAAATCAAACTGATAAAGAGCCAGATTATTATTTACATAAAACAGATCAATGGCTTGTATTCCCTCATGAGCTTGAAGGTCTTTCAGAGGATGAAATTAAAGCTAATAAACCAGAATTAAGTGAGCTATTAGATAAGATTAAACCATATATTTAAATAACCAAAAAATATGAAAATAGAATATGAGGATGGCTATCTACTGGCCTTACTCCAATCTGTAAAAACTATTGCTGTTGTTGGTGCAAGCCAAAATCCTGAAAAAGATAGTTATAAAGTTATGAAATTCTTGATTGATAGTGGATATGATGTTTTGCCTGTCAATCCAAATGTAGATAATTTAATTCTTGGAAAAAAATGTTTTAAAAATTTAAATGAGATTGATAAACAAATTGATATGGTTGATGTTTTTAGATCTAGTGAATTTGCATTTAGAGTTGCTGAGGAGGCAGTAAATACTAATGCAAAGATATTATGGATGCAATTGGGTGTCATTGATGAAAAAGCCGCTTTCCTTGCTGAGCAAGCAGGATTGAAAGTAATAATGGATAGATGTCCTAAAATTGTTTTGGAGATGACATAAAATTGGACTAATTTTGGTAATTAGCATTAAATAATATTATGAAAAATAAAAATGATATCGTAATTTTAAAGAATACTTATGATGGAATAGCTCGTCTCACTTTAAATGATGAAAATAGTAGTAATTCTTTATCTGAAGAAATGATGGAGGCTTTAGAGAATAATATCAAAACTCTTTCATTGGATAATACGGTTAAGGTAATTATCATTGATGCCATTGGAAGTATTTTTTCTTCTGGTCATAACTTGAAAGAAATCACAAATGCTAGACAAAATGATGATAAAGGCGAAACATATTTTAAAAATCTTTTTGATCAATGTTCTCAATTGATGCAACTTATCGTGTATTGTCCAAAACCTATTATTGCAGAGGTTGATGGCATTGCTACTGCCGCGGGTTGTCAGCTTGTTGCAAGCTGTGATCTAGCAATATCTTCTTCAGAGGCTAAGTTTGCGACACCGGGGGTTAACATAGGACTATTCTGCTCTACTCCTATGGTTGCATTGTCAAGAAATGTGAATAAAAAAGATGCGATGAAAATGCTTTTAACTGGTGACTTTATTAGTGCATATGAAGCAAAAAGAATTGGCTTGATTAATGATTTTGTGTCATCGGAAGATCTTAAAATTAATGTTGATAATCTTGCAAATAAAATAGCTAAGAAACCTTCTTCAACTATTGAGACGGGAAAAAAAGCATTTTATAAACAGCATGAATTAGAACTATCCCAGGCATATGAATATACATCTCAAATAATGTCTGAGAATATCTTAGATCATGATGCAATAGAAGGTATAGGATCATTCCTAGGAAAGAGAAAACCAAATTGGAAAGATAGTTAAATTTATTTCTAACATAATGCAATGATGAATTCTTTTTTTGGCAGACTAATGATTGATATTGAAAAAAAATATCTTTCAAATGAAGATATCGAACTTTTAAAAAATAAAAATATTGGTGGAGTGATACTATTTTCAAGAAACTTTGAATCTAGATCTCAAATAAAAGATCTTGTTAGCAGCATAAAAAAAATTAAAAACAATCTGCTAGTGGCTGTTGATCAAGAGGGCGGCAGGGTTCAAAGATTTTCCCACGACTTTACTAAAATACCTTCAATGCAAATGATTTCAGGATATGTGTCTGCTCATAATGACGAATCTTTAGTCAAAGATACTGGGTGGTTGATTTCTTCTGAATTATTATCTACAGGTATAGATATAAATTTTGCACCAGTTCTAGACGTTGATAAATCTACCTCCAGTATTATTGGTGATAGATCTTTCTCAAACAATTCTGATGAGGTTATAAGATTTGCTTCTGAATATATTGATGGAATGCATGAAGCTGGAATGAAATCAACTGGAAAGCATTTCCCTGGGCATGGGGGTATTTTTGCTGATAGCCATATTGAACTTCCAATTGATAACAGAAATCTTGAAGAATTGATGGATAATGACATAAAACCATTCAATGATTTATCAAAAAAACTTGATGCCATAATGTGCGCTCATATTTTATTTAAAAATATATCAAATGAGATACCTAGCTTTTCAGAATTTTGGATAAAGGAAATACTAAAGAATAGACTTAATTATAAGGGATTAGTAATCAGTGATGACCTCTCCATGAAAGGAGCAGGACTAGAATCGTGTTCTGTTAAGGCATTAAAATCTATTAAAGCAGGTTGCGATATGGCTTTAATTTGCAATGAAAGGGAAGATGTGAAAAGAACATTGGATGTTTTTGAAGATAATTGTATTGAACAATCTGAAAATATTTTAAAAATGAAGGCTGATGCATATGTAAGCTGGGAGCAATTGTCTAACGACGATAGAGCTATCAAAACGAGAGGTAGATTAGAAAGTATTATTAATTCTTAACTATATTTTCAAAAGCCAGCTTCACCACTCATTATGATGTCATAATAACTTTTATCTAAAACCTCATATGAACTATTACCAGGCTTTTTGATATAAATCTGGTCACCATTTATTTTATCTAAATGATATGCTTCTTCTCTAAGGTCATTTTTCTTTAATTTAAATGTTCCTGTTGTTTCCAGCTCTTTGATAATTCTTATAAAAACAGGTTGAGCATATTTTGGTAACTTTTCAGCAACAAACTTGGAGAAGTCATTCCATTTGAACTCTTTGAGTTCGCAATTAAAAGCGACCATACCAGCTCTTCCTTCGCTTTTAGGAATTTTGACTCCGTAAACATTTGCCATATTAACTTGATTGAACAAATTTAATATTTCTGCTACTTCATTTGTAGAAACATTTTCTGATTTCCATCTAAAAGTATCTCCAACTCTGTCAACAAATTGATAATGTTTTCTTCCAAGAGCAAAACCAACATCCATGGTTTTAAGAATATCTCCAGTGTTAAACCAACTGTCACCATCATTAAAGACGTTTCTAAAAATTTTTTCGTCACTTGCTTTTTTATCAGTGTAGCCATTAAAAATTGCGTTTGGACCAATTTCTACCAATGCTAGACCAGGTTGATTTTCTTTCACTCTTATAAAATTACCATCTATATCTTTTTTTAATTTATTTTCTCCAATGTCATATTCAAGTAATTCAATTTTGTTATTAGTCATTCCAATAGTTTGATCTTTATTTAGCAAATTCATAAAGAAACCGTTACCCTCACTAGCACCATATATTTCACATATTCTTTCTACACAAAATCTATTTCTAAAACAGTCCCATAAATCTGGACGGAGTCCATTTCCAACCATTTTTGTAATAGGATTATCTTTTTCTTCATCAACAGGATCCTGCAAGCTGAGATAACGACATAATTCTCCAACGTATATAAAGGCGGTGGTGTTATATTTTTTCACTTCTTTCCAAAAAGAAGAAGCTGAAAATTTTCTTTTAATAAATGTAGATGCACCTACATGAATACATGCACATAGTCCTAACATCATTCCAGTAGAGTGATATAGAGGAAGACAATTATATAGACAATCTTCACTATTCATTCTGTATCCACCTCTTGTGATATTGGTTGATGAAGCAACTATTTTTACATTTGGAAATAATGCTGCCTTAGGAACTCCAGTTGTTCCAGAAGTAAAAATATAAAAAGCTATATCCTTCGCAGTAACATTATTAGTTTCACTTAAATTATCTGTTTTAGATAAATCTAAAATTTTATTAATATCAGTTGCCCATTCTGGACAATTACCATTAGGAAGATCTTGTATCCAATAAATGTCAGATTTTGCAGTTATATTAATACTACTAAGAACTCCTTCAAGAGACCCAGACAATTCTGCACCAAAAATGCATTTTTTAGAGTTGGAAGAATTTATACAATGAATTAAAGGCTCACCTTTTAGGCTAGTATTTATTAAAACACCAATAGCACCAATCTTGTTTAGGGCCAATATTGTTGAAACATAACTTGGCCTGTTCTCCATAAATAAGACAACTTTATCGCCATGTGAAATGCCATCTTCAATTAATTTATGTGCTAGTATATTTGCAGTATTATTTATTTCTGAATATGTCCAAGTCTCATCTTCAAAAAATATAAAGTCTTTATTTTTGTACTTTTCCACACTTTGCTCAAAAGAATGAGCCAGTGAAGCGTTATCATCAGGATCAGGCCACTTATATCTTAATAAAGGAACAATATATCTAATTTCTCCAATGACCCTTAAAAATTCTTTTATTGACTCTAACATTTGGTATTTAAATATATATACAAATTTTATACTATAATCTTACACTCTAATTTTAAATATAGGCAACAAATATGGAAGGTTCGAATAAATTTGATTTTGTAATATTTGGTGCAACTGGATTTACTGGTAAATTGGTAGTCGAGTATGCTTTTGATAAGTATCCTCCGAGTTCTGGTTTTTCATGGGCTATTGCAGGAAGAAGTAAAGATAAGCTATCAACTCTTAAAAATAAATTAAATTTGCCTGAAGAAATCGAAATCTTGGAAGTTGATAGTAATGATCAATCTTCAATAGATAATCTGGTTAACAAAACTAAAATAATTTTAACTACTGTAGGGCCCTATCAGTTGTATGGCGAAAAAATTGTACGAACTTGCGCATCCTCTGGAACTGACTATTTAGATCTCTGTGGTGAACCAGGATGGATGCATAAAATTATTTCAGAATGCTCTGATGATGCTAAAAAGTCTGGTTCAAGAATAATATTTTCGTGCGGTTTTGATAGTATTCCTTTTGACTTAGGGGTTCTATTTGTTCAAGAAGAAGCTAAATCAAAATATGGTGCATATGCTTCATCGGTTAGAGGCAGGGTCAGGGTCATGGATGGAGAGTTTTCAGGAGGTACAGCTGCCTCATTATCAGCTACCATGACTGCGTTAAAAACAAATCCAGAACTTTTCAATGTATTGATTAATCCTTTCGCATTATGTGAAGGTTTTCAAGGTGTTAAACAAGAAGACGATTCAAAACTTAAGTATGATGAAAAATTAGGTGTTTGGGTTGCTCCTTTTTTTATGGCGCCAATAAATACGAAAAATGTTCACAGATCTAATAAATTAATGAATCATAAATACGGAAAAGATTTTCAATATAATGAAATGTGGATAACTGGAGATGGTGAAGAGGGCAAAGCTGCTGCTGAATTTATCTCAAAGTCTAATCCAATTGGTGGTGAAGATGGACCAAAACCAGGCGAAGGCCCTAATAGGGAGAAGCGAGAAAAAGGCAGTTATGATCTTCTATTTTGTGCAGATTTAGATGATACGGTTATGAAAGCATCTGTAGTTGGTGATATGGATCCTGGATATGGATCAACATCAAAAATGATTGTTGAATCAACTATTTGTCTGCTTAAGGATGTAAAAGATACCGAAGGAGGCATATACACTCCAGCATCCTTATTTGGTCTGAAGCTCGCTAAAAGACTTGAACAAAATGCTGGTATAATTTTCAAGATTGATTGAAATTATAACTCTCCCTTGTTTCTTAAATCATCTCTTATTTTTGTAGCGCTTATAGAGGATATTTCATCATCAAACGACTCTTCTTCAAAAACGTATCCTACGTTTCTTCCATAAGTTATGTTGGTTATATTTGGAACTAACATAATTTCATACTCTATTCCTCTCTCATAATTATCTTTTTTTAGACCATCTTCTATACTCTTACAAACTTCTTTCCATGAAAATGGATTATCATTTTGCCCAGCTCCACCCGAGGCTCCTTCAACATCTCGAACTTGAATAATAACTTGCCCTGTTTTTGCTATACATCTTTTAAATAATTCCTGATGGCCTTGATGCCATGGTTGCCATCGTCCTAGCATTTGAACTGTAGGTTTTTTTGGATCAAACATGATTTAGAATTTTTTTTGAAATTATCTTGTGATTATTGTCATTCATTTCTGTAATAACAAAATTAACCTCTTTTGGTTTTTCAAACATTTTATTGGTATCTTCATATCTACCTGATTCTATTGTATTCATCCAAATTGTAATGTCAGGATCAAAATTATCTTTTGTTTCTTTGGTTGGACAAACAAAATCACATATTACAATTCTTCCTTGTTTTTTTTCAAAATCTGCAAGGTTTTTCATTCTTAAACTTTGTCTTATTCTTGCTTCGGGAGAGAAGTCCCAATCATTTGCCATTCTTCTAACTATATCAGCATTATACCAAGCAGCATTTAACAGAGGCTGCAATCTTTCTGCTAAGTATGTTTTACCACTTCCAGGAAGGCCCATGATAAGAATTTTCACTATCTTAATTTTTTAATTGTAAACATTTCATTCTTAAATTGTATTTGACCTGCTTTTTTTATTTCATTTTTTACCTTCTGAATAAGAGCTGTTTTACTATCTAAAGCTTGAATATCTTTTTCAGGAATTTGCCCCACATAAAGGATATTTGCCCACTTAGCATCTATACCATGACCAAATAACTCAGCTACAGTTTGATCTGGAGCTCTTTTAAAGTTAAAACCATAACTAATTGGTTTTACAAATGAATATCGATTATTTTCTCCTACAGGGTTATCTTTTAAGTAATCAACAATATCTTTTGCTGTATTTGGGAAAGCTTCTTTGTCTTTAAATGCAACCTTTAAAATTTTTTGCACGGTACGACCTCCAGAAGAATGAGTTACAAGGAGCTTTCCAGATTTATTAAGAAGCCTCATTAGAGGCCCTATAACATTTTTTACTTTTGAGTTTACGCTTGCAGCTGCCCTATATGCTTGAGAGGCAATAATTAAATCGTAATTATTATTTTCGTAATCATTTTCAATAAAAGATTCTAAGTATCTTTTATGGTCATCTCTATAGATTCTTACAATACAAGGATTAGAGTATGAAGTTCTTCCCTTTGAATCTATTTCAATTCCCCAATTTTTTTTAATGAAACTCCCAAGTAAGCTTCCTGTGATTTGTTGATTAAAATCAAATGAATTATCACTTTTTAAAACAAGATTAAATTTTTTAACTTTTTTATCATCAATTTTATTTGAACTTTCTATAGAACCTAATTCAGAAAATTTAACATTGGTCATGGTAACTAATAGATTTGGATGTTCAACAAATCTGTCAGGCATTTTTTCTAGTGTATTTTTAAGATCCTCATAACTTACTTCTTTTCCAGTAATTAACAGAGAAGTATATGGATGATATCTATGAAAACTTTTAATTACATTTGATTTAATAGTTCCGTCACCAGTACCAGCATCTAAGATTCTTAGGTAAGTTTTATTCTCAGGCATACTTGCAACATGAGGATAAATTCTTTCAGAAATACATTTTTTTTCACTTGTATTTTGAATAAACGATAGATATTTTAATCTGTCATCAAAAAATCTTTTTTTACCCATAATGCTCCCCTAATTCCTTTAATAGATAATAGTCTAAATATCGAAATTATTCATTTACTATAGCAATATTTTAGGATTAAAATAGCAAAAAAAACAAAGGTAAATATGTCAACATCAAAGCTGCCACTGCTTATAGGTATCGGATCAAGAATTAGGAAATCGCCTTATTTTGATTCTACGCTAAAATACGGAGTTACTGGCTTTACTGTCTACAATAAAATGTATTTACCTACCGGATTCTCTGGGCCAGAGAAAGAGTATCATAGCCTGGTTAACGATGTTACTTTTGGAGATTTTGCTGCCGAACGTCAGGTAGAAATTACTGGACCAGATGCATATGCTTTTGTAAGGCTTATTACTCCTAGAAATTTATCAAAATGCTCAATAGGTTTTTGCAAATATATTTTGTTGATGGATTCGGATGGTGGAATAATAAATGATGCTTGTTTATTGAGACTTGAAGATAATAAATTTTGGATTTCTCCAGGTGATGGAGATGTGCTTTTGTGGCTCCAAGGCATTGCAATAAATTCTGGACTGGATGTGACTGTAATTGAGCCTGATGTATCTCCCTTACAAATAAGTGGACCTAAATCTGGAAAATTAATTCAAAAACTATTTAATGGAGAGCATGATGATCTTGGTTACTATAAAGCTAGAAAGACATCTATCGAGAAAATTCCAATGGTAATTGCAAGAACTGGTTGGAGTGGAGAATTAAGCTATGAACTCTATTTGCAAGATAGAAAATTAGGTAATGAGCTTTTTGAAATTGTATACGAGGCCGCAAAGGAATTTAATGGTGCTGTAATTGCTCCGAATACAATTAGAACAATAGAAGGTGGACTTTTATCTTATGGAAGTGATTTTGGTCGAGAACATAGCCCCTATACGATTGGGTTAGAAAGATTGATTGACCTGGATCAGGAAATTGATTTTATAGGTAAAGAGGCCTTAAAAAGAATCAACAAAGCTGGATTAAAAGAAAAACTTGTTGGTGTTGAGCTTGAAGGTGAACCAATTTTAAAAGTACCAGAGAATTTTTGGCCAGTGCTTGATGGTAAGGATACAAAAATTGGGCGACTTTCAAGATGCTTTTACTCACCAAGATTAGAAAAAAATATTGGCTTAGCAATAGTTGATATTCACTATTCTAAACCAGGAACTGAGATAATCGTCCAGGCACCTTATGAAAAAATATCCTCAATTGTTGTTGACTTGCCTTGGTTTGAAGCAGAAAAAGAAGTCAATCTAGATTAAATATGTTCAAGAAATGTTATTTTCTTTTGATGCTATTTTCAACGACTTCCTTCTCAATGATAATAGATAATTTAGATGATATTCGTGCTGATTGGAGATCAATCTCTGATCAAGTAATGGGAGGCATTTCGGAAGTAAATTTTAATTTACTGAAAGAAAACGAAAAGAAGTTTTACAGACTAGAAGGAAATGTAAGTACGAAAAACAACGGTGGTTTTATTCAGTCAGTTGTTAGGATTCAAGACGATTTGTCTAAATATAATGGCGTAAGGTTAACAGTAAGGGGAACTGAGGATGAATATTTTATCTGGATAAGAACCCCAGCGTGCCGATTCCCTTGGGATAGGTACATTGTCTCTTTCAAACCTGATCAAAATTGGACATCAATTGAAATTCCATTCAATGATTTCAAAAAATCAAATTTTTACATTAGAAACAAGATGAATACTAGAAATATTGAGACGCTAGCTATCGCTGCATATGGTAAAGATTTTAGTGCACAAGTTGATATAGCTCATTTAGAGTTTTATTGATTAAAATGTTTTCTCAACAAGATAAAGCTTTTATGAGCGAGGCTTTTGAATTAGCTCAAGAATCCTATAACTATAATGAAGTCCCTGTTGGTGCAATTATTGTTAATAATGGAAAAATTATTGGAAGAGGACGTAACAATGTAATTATCAACAATGACGTTACTTCACATGCTGAAATCAATGCTATTAAAGATGCTTCAAAAAATATTCAAAATTATCGATTAGTAAACTGTCAGATGTATGTAACTCTTGAACCCTGTCATATGTGTGCAAAAGCTATAGTTGATTCAAGATTGAAGTCCGTTATCTTTTCAACTTTAGAACCAAAAACAGGATGCATTATTTCAATTGACAACTTTTTAGATGCAAGACATCTCAATCATAGAGTTGAATATGAGTATGGATTGATGCAAAAGGAGAGCACTGATTTACTTAAAAGCTTTTTCGAAAAAAGAAGGTAGCTAAATTTTTTTTTCCATTGTTGTATGTGGAATTCCAGTATCTGAACCATTATATTTGCCTACAACTTTGTACTTAGTTGATTTATAAAAATTAATTGCATGATCTCTGGCATTAAGGACTATTTTTCTAGCATTTTTATTTTTTGCTTCTTTTTCTAAAATTTTTAGAATCTTTCTTCCAATCCCATTTCTTTGAAAATTTTTTTCAACAGCCATATACCTTATCTGAGCCTCAGTTTTAGTATTAAAGTGAAGTCTGCCACAAGCAATAATTTGATTATCTTTAATCCCTATTAAATGAAAACTAAAATCTTCAAAATCATCTTTTAAAGATTCAATTGTTTTACCTATAGGTTTTCTTAAAAGCCTCCAACGAAATAAGTCATATTCTAAAAATTCATTTTTTGAATTTGGAGTCCTGAACTCTATTTCACTCATTAATCTCCAGCCATACAGGACAATGATCAGATGGTTTTTCCATTGCTCTAGCCTGATAGTCTATGCCAACTTTATTAATAGTGCTTTTAAGATTTTCTGAAAGCAAAATATGATCTATTCTGAGGCCTCTTTTAGGATCTTGGTCAAACATTCTTGATCTATAGTCAAACCAAGAATAAATTGAGGATTCGTTTTGATTTATAACTCTCCATGTATCTACAAAACCCAAATCTTTAATTTTGTTCCACATTTCTCTTTCTTGAGGCTGAAATGAAGTTTTACCATCTCTTAGCCATCTTTTTGCATTATGCTCGCCAATTCCAATATCAATATCCTCCGGAGATACATTAAAGTCACCCATTACAATTAGATTTTTCGAATGTTTTTTTAGTTCAGAAATATGTTGTTCAAGATCATTATAAAACTTAACTTTTTTAGGAAACTTTGTTTCATGATTGATATTTTCACCTTGCGGAAAGTATCCATTCATTATTACTATTTCCTGAGATCCTAACTTATGGGTCGATTGAATAAATCTTTTTTGGTCCTCCTCACTATCATCAATAAACCCCTTTACAGTATTTAATGGCTTTACCTTACTTAGAATCGCCACACCATAGTGACCTTTTTGTCCCCAATATTCCGCGTGATATCCGATTTCATTAATCATCTCTATTGGGAAATCAGGATCATTAACTTTTGTTTCTTGAAGACCAATTATATCTGGATCAATAGTATCCCTTAAATGCTCTATTTGATGTGGCCTTGCACGAATACTATTTATATTAAAAGATACTATTTTCATTCAACAACCGAAATTAATTTCTTATTGGAAAATTTTAAAAAGTCATCAATAATTTTAGTTGATTCAATTAACTGATAGTCACTTTCAAGATCTATCGAATTATTATTATAGTCAGTATCTCTGTCATTATAATCTTCCATCTCCTCATAACTTGCAAAAACGCTCATACCAATTGCACTTCGTCTTTGATTTTCTATATTCAATAGCCAACTTTTTCTTAAATCTTTTTGAATTTTTCTTTCCTCAATATCAAGGCTTACCACCTTTTTATTTTTATTAAGATCATATCTTTTTCTTACTTGTTTTAAATAGTTTAAGTTTGGTTCATCAATTAATCTTATTTCATGTTGACTAAGGACATTTTCAATAACATCTGGACTCATTTCAAATTTTCTATGCCTATATGGCCTTATTTGATCCCACTCCAGGGCAGTTGGATATGAGCTTTCACCAACAGAATCAATATCCCAAGTTACTGGTAACTCTATATCTGGAATAATTCCTCTATTTTGAGTACTCATTCCATTTATTCTGTAATATTTTGATTCAGTAATTTTTAGTTGACCCTGAGAAAGATTTTCTAGGCTCTGAACAGTTCCTTTTCCAAAAGTTCTTTGTCCTACAACAATTCCTCTTCTGTAATCTTGAATTGCACCTGCAACAATTTCAGATGCTGAAGCAGAATAACGGTTTACTAATACTAAAACTGGTTTTTTCCATATTTGAACTGCTCGTGTATCACCATATGGTTGGATATAGCCTTTACTTTGTTTTACCTGCACAGTAGGACCAGAGGAAACAAAAAGACCAATTATTTTATTAGCTTCAATTAATGCTCCGCCTCCATTATTCCTCAAGTCAAGAATTACTGCATCTACTTCAAGATCATTAAAATCATTTAGTATGTTTTTAATATCTTTACTACTACTTCTATAATCTTTATTTCTTTTTTGATACTCATCAAAATCGATGTAAAAAGAGGGTAGGTCAATAATACCTATTTTACTTTCATTAAAATCTATAACTTCCGACTTAGCTGCGCGATCTTCTAACTTAATTTCCTCTCTCTTAAGAGTTACTATTTTTCTTGAATCTAGATCTTCTTTGAATGATATAAATTCGATCTCTACTTCAGTCCCTGCCTCTCCTCTTATTAAATCAACTACTTCGTCAATTCTCCATCCAACAACATCTATAAACTTATCAGAATTTTTTTGTTTTATTTTTGATATCCTGTCTTCAGGATTAATTTTTCCAGACTTCTCAGCTGGACCTCCAGGAACTAAATTTATTATTTTTGTATAGTCATCCTCAACACCTAATAGAGCTCCAATCCCACTTAGTTTTAAGCTCATATTTACATCAAAATCCTCAGCAGATCTTGGTGATAAATAAGATGAATGAGGATCAAATTGATTTGTTAAGATATTTATTGCTAATGTGAAAATATCTTCTTCCTTTTGTTGAGTAATTCTCCTGATCCTATTTTTATATCTTTTTACTAGGTCTTTTTTATAATCTGGGCTTGAAGAGTCCGATATTTTTGCAATTAAAAGATCATTCTTAGTTTCTAACCTCCAAAGATTCTGTATTTCAGAAACGTCATATAACCATTCATTGTCCTCATAAAATATGTCTAAATATTCTTCAGTTTTAAAATCAAACTCATCTTGTTCAATCATAGCAATTTGAAGATCAGAAAATTCAATTAACTTTTTAAAGTAAAGATTTATGATTTCGTAGGCAAGGAAAATATCAAAAATATTTTCATTATCCTTTTTGGATTCTTTAATAAATTCACTAACTTCATTTTTTGTAAAATAATTTTTATTTTTATCCAGCCTATCAAATATTGCTTTTACATATTTTTCATTAAAATCCTCCTTATTAATTGTTTTTATGTAATGTTCTTTTTCAAGCTTTTTAAAAATTTCATTGCTTAATTTCTTTTTTGTTTCGCTAACTTCAATGTTCTCGTAATCCTCTGCAATTACAAAAGTACATAATAAAAAAAGTATTAAAATTTTAGCTTTTACTATCAAAGTTATAAGCCTTGAGATTTTGCAGCTTCTTCTCTTAAAATTTCAGGAGATCCTAACAAATGCCTATTTAAACCAATTCTCTTGAACCAATAGTGTAAGCCCAATAAATCAGTAAATCCCATTCCTCCATGAACTTCAGTTGCTATTTTAGATACTTTCTTTGAAATATCTGAAGTATGAGATTTTGCATGACAAGCCATTAATGACTGACTTTTTTCATTAGTATCAAAAGAATGAGCTGCATGCCAAATTAATGAATAACATGGCTCTAATTCAGAAACTATTTCTGCACACATGTGTTTTACTGCCTGAAAAGAACCAATAACCCTATTAAATTGTTTTCTTTCTTTTGAATACGCCACTGCTTTATCAATCATCGCCTGCGATGCACCCAGTGAATCTGCTGCAGCGACTATTCGTCCAGCATTCATTGCTTTATGAATAGCTTCCTTTGAATTTGTGCTCTCATAAAGAATATCTATTTCTGTGTCTTTAAAATGCATTTCTTTGAATGTTCTAGTCTTATCAACTGTTAATAAGTCAATAATTTTTATCCCAGATGAGTCTAAAGAAACAACTCCAATTTGACCATTTTTATCAGATATCATTGCATGTGTGGCATAGTCATTATCAATTACAAATGTAGTTTTACCATTTATTAAGTTGTCTGATATCGTGATTTCTGAATCATCTCTTGATCCAAAGAATTCTGAGAAGCCAACACAAAAATTAATTTTATTTTCCGCCATTAATTCTAGATAAACTTTTTTTTGTTCGTCACTTGCACCATAACAGAGTGAAATTGGCGCCATAACATAAGAACCAATAAATGGTACAGTAGCTATTCCTTCTCCCAAACTTTGTGCAACCGCAGACGCAAATAGCAAATTTAACCCAAGGCCACCATTTATTTCAGGAACTAACAAATTATTTATTCCTAAATTTATTATGCCTCTGTGTAAATCATCTTTGCTTAATTTATCTTCATTACTAGCAATTTTTTTTATAACATCCAAAGGAGCATTATCTTCAAGAAACTTTTTTACATTATCTTGAAAAAAAATCTGATCATCTGATAAACCAAAGTACATACTATGATCCTTGTTGAACTTTAGGCTCTTTTGGCATACCAAGACCTCTTTCAGAAATAATATTTTTTTGTATTTGGCTGGTTCCACCACCAATTATCAATCCAAGAAAATACATATATGCAACTTGCCATGAGCCACCATCCCTCAAATTAGGACTATTCTCATATAGTGTTCCCAATTCACCCATAATATCTATTGCAAAACCCTCAAGCTCGTGTCTTAGTTCTGTGCCAACAAGCTTTTGAATCATTCCAGCAATTTTTACATCTTGATTTTTATTAAGTTTCGCAGACAAAACGCGAAGTGAATTAGATTGAAATGCAATAACCTTACCTTGAATTTTCATTAGTTTGTCCCTGTAAATTGGATTATCAATTACTTTTTCACCATTTATAGTTTCTTGCTTCATTCTTTCTATAAGTGAATTTAATCTATTCATCATTGCATTAGGATCAGACAGCGAGCCTCTCTCATGGCTTAATGTTGCATTTGCAACCGACCATCCTTCTCCTCTTTTTCCAACAATGTTTTCCTCTGGGATTGTTACATCTGTAAAAAATACTTCATTGAATCCAGCATTAAGAGTCATGTCTACTAATGGCCTAATTTCAATTCCAGGAGTATCCATTGGAATTAACAAATAACTTATACCAGCATGTTTTGTTGCTTCAGGTTCGGTTCTTACTAAGCAAAACATCATTTGCGAGTATTGAGCAGTACTCGTCCAAATTTTTTGACCATTAATTATCCAATTCCCTTTAATTAATTCTCCTTTAGTCTGAAGACTTGCAAGATCACTGCCAGCATTTGGTTCTGAATATCCTTGACACCATATAATTTCACCAAGCAGGGTGGGTTTAACATATTTTTCTTTTTGTTTTTCTGTTCCTAGTTCAAGGAGAGTAGGTACAAGCATATCTATACCTTGACCACCCATTGGTGGAGGAATTTTTGCTTTCGCAAACTCTTCGGCAATTATTCTACTTTTTATAATGTCACTTTCGCCACCATAACCACCATATTCTTTTGGAATTGATCTTGCAAAATAGCCTTTTTCTATTAAGATCTTTTGCCATTCCGATCTTTTCATTTGCATTTCACCAGACTTATATGATCCAGATAAAGGTACTTTAGATGAATCAGAGAAATGAATTCCTGAATATTTTTTACAAAAATCTTTTACTTCATTCGTAAAATCTTTGTATTCTGTTCCAAAATTTAAATCCATATAATCTCCAATCTAATCCCAATTTGGCTTTCTTTTTTCAAGAAATGCAGTTATTCCTTCTTTTGCATTTTTACCTTCAAAGCATTTAGTTATTTGCTCTTTTAAATATGGAAGTGCTTCATCAAAGCTTTTTGAATCCTGTTTTTCATATGCTTCAAGTCCAAATTGCATTGTTTCAGGTGCCAAACTTGCAAGTTCATCGGCAAGTTTATCAACTTTTTGGTTAAGTTCTTCCTTTTTTACAGATTCATTTATCAAACCCCATTCCTGAGCTTTTTTTGAATCAATTGGCTTACCTCTCATTATAAAATCTAATCCTGCTCTTTTTGGCATTATTCTAAATAAACCTGCCATTACCATAAAGGGCCATAATCCTCTATGAATCTCGGGAGCTGAAAATGTTGCTTCATTTACAGCAATTGCATGGGTAGAATTTGAAACAATCAAAAGTGCACCCGCAAGAACAGGACCTTGAATTTTACAAATGACTGGTTTGTATAAATGTCTTATGGATAGACTAATATCATCAGCATTGTCTAGCTTTGGTACGTTTGATTCAGATTTAGTTCTAGATAAATCTGCACCAGCACAAAAGATATCTCCCTTAGCTGCAAATACCACGACTCTTATAGTTTTTTCCTGTTTTGCATATGCTAATGCATAATTAATTTCGTTCATCATAACGTTGTTCAAAGCATTTTTTTTCTCAGGCCTATTGAGTGTAATTCTCATAATATTATTTTTAATTTCTAGTTCAGTTGCTGAAAATTTTAAACCTTCTAAAGATAATTTAGTCATCTCTTACAATTCTCCAATAATACTTTGTGGAACTTTAATTTTTTTTGCCCTTAGATACTCACCTAAAGATTTTGCCTGAGCATCTTTTCTGTCATTAGAGGATACACCATCTTGCAGTATGTCGTGTATATAAAAATTTAATGAATTTATGTTTGATAGTTCATACCTTTCGATTTTGAAGTCTTTCAAGTCTGGTAGAAGTTCTTTAAGTTTTTCTACTGTTAAAAAATTATGAAGAAACCCAAATGCATTAGAGTTTTTCGCCCAAATTCCAAGATTTGCACAACCACCTTTATCACCAGACCTTGTTCCATATATATCACCAAAATATATATCTCTTTCGTCTTCTATCTTAATTTTTTTAACTTTAACTGGGTCTTTCTGATAATAAATTTCATCTAATTCTAATTGGCTTGTTGGTAAAACCTCTATCTCTTTCCCATCAATATGCACCTTTTCTTTAATATACTTACTATCTACAAGAGCAGGCCAATAAAGGACAACTGGACCACTAGATTTAACACCACCCTGTGCAAAGAAACCAGGGATGTTAGCTAGAGCCAATTCAATTATTTTTGCACTGAACAGTCTTCCAACTAAATTTTGATCTTTAGATTTTACTGAAATTAAAAGTGAAGCCATTGCTTCTTCATTGGTTAATGGATTTTCTTTGTCTGTTCTATGTAATTGAATTGAAACTTCATCAAAATGATCTTTTCCTCCTACTGAATTAAACAATGCATCAGTAAATACTTTAGCCTTATCTTCAATATCTAAACCTGTCAGAATAACTTCCATTCCATTTCTGAAACCACTTGCAAGATTAATACAGACTTTGTGTTTTTTTGGTGGAGAGCTACCTCTGCAGCCTGACACAAATACTTTATCCTCTTCAATTTCTTCAATTTTTAAAGTATCGAAATGAGCTATTACATCTGGATTTACATATGCAGGAGAACTTATTTCGTACAAAAGCTGAGCAGTAACTGTCCCTTTAGATACAAGACCTCCGGTATTTTGATGTTTTGTGATGTAAAAACTTCCATCTTCATAAATTTCAGTAATTGGATAGCCAACATTATCAAAGCTTTTAACCTCTTTGAAGAAAGCATAATTTCCACCTGTGGCTTGACACCCACATTCAATAATATGACCAGCAGCTAAAGCACCTGCCAATGCATCGTAATTGTCTCTGGCCCAATTAAATTTCCATGCAGCTGGGCCAATCACTACTGCAGCGTCAGTGACCCTTGGGCATACAACAATATCAGCGCCATTATCTAATGCTTCTTTTATACCCCATGCCCCAAGATAAGCATTAGCCGTCAATGGCGAATGACCACAATCATCAAGTTTCACATTCTTATCAATATTTTTAAATGTTTCACCAGATTCAGTCAGATCAGGGATTCTTGACATTAAATCATCACCATCAATATAAGCTACCTTCATATCTACCGACTGATCCCTTAAAATTTTTTCAATTTCATCAGCCATTGATTTTGGATTTAAGCCACCAGCATTACTTACAATTTTAATATTTTTTTCTTTACAGGACTTTGCTATGTCATTAATTTGTTTTAAGAAGGTACCAACATATCCTTTATCCTCACCTCTTTGCATTTTTTGACTAAAAAGAATCGCCATTGTCAATTCTGCGAGGTAATCTCCAGTTAAAACGTCAATAGGACCACCCTCAACAAGATCTTTTGCGGCCGATAACTTATCACCATAAAACCCACTACAGTTTGCAATTTTTATAAATTCTTTATTCATAAGTTTGCAGTTTGATACCATTTAAAATAATGCTTGTTATTGAATTAGCAGATTTTTCTGGTGTTAAGTCAATTGAATTCTTATTCTTCTCTTTAAAAAATTCCCTTCCAATACCTCCTAAAAGAATAGAAAAAGCTTTAACATCAATTTTTTTTATTTCATTCTTTTGGATAGCTTCTAGAAGTAGCCTTTTAATGATATTTTTAATGAAATTTTCATGATAGTCTGCCATTTTCTTTGATCCATTAATTTTTTCCATATCTTTTAAAAATGTATCAAATTTTGGACCAACGGCTTGATTAACTATGAAAAGATATTTTTCTAATTTTTTTATTGGTGAATCAATATCAGATACGGAATCCATAGCAAATTTGCCCAATTTTTTAAGGATATTATCCATTGTCATTAATATTAGCTTGTCTCTACTTGGCGCTATTTCGTATAAAGTTCTTAAAGAAATTTTTAGTTTCTTTGCAATCTGAGACATTGTAAGTTCTGGCACACCCTTTTCTAAAAGCCTTTCAAGAGCTTCTGCAATTTCATGATGCCTTTTTGTAAATAATTTTGGATTTTTATTTTCGAAAGTATTTATTTTATATTCGATATTATGCATTCAAAAATTACTTAACGACCATTAATAAAGCGCCATTTTCTACCTGATCATTAATTGAAATATACAATTCCGTTACTTTGCCGTCTTCAGATGCTTTTATAGAATGTTCCATTTTCATTGCTTCTAAAATAACTAAGGTATCTCCAGCTTTGACATTTTTTCCTTTTTTTACTTTAAGATCAATAACTTTTCCTGGCATTGGTGCAGTAAGACCACCAATAGTAGTTTCTATACCAGGGATTTTAAATCTTGGTTTCAACCCGAGCATTACATCACCAAAAGGCATATGAACTAAAATCTTATCTTCTGTAGCTGTAACTCGGGAATAATTTCTTTTACCTTCAAAAATCATATCTATTCCAACTTTATCGCAAGCATATATAAATGCATCTTTGCTTGAAGCAAAAATAAATTTCCCGTCTCTATCTTTTTTATATTCAACAATAAATTCTTTATTATCAAATTCATAAGCAATCTTTTGATTTGGAAGCCTGCCATTAGTCCAGCCAGATGGCATAAAGTTAGCAACATTAGAATTGTTTCTATTTTGTTCTTGAATCCACATAGCTGCAATAGCTGTTACATGTTCTATTTGTGACTCATTAATTTCAAGCTTTCTACTTGGATTCACTTTTTCAATAAAGTCTGATGTAGTATCTCCATCAATGAACTCTTTCGACTGGAGACAATTAATTAGAAAGTCTCTGTTGGTTTTCACGCCTCCAATATGAGCAGATTGGAGCGCTTTAGCTAATTTACTTGCTGCATCGGTTCTATTTGGAGCATATGAAATTACTTTTGCAAGCATTGGATCAAAATCAGTCCCAACGACTGTACCAGTTTTAACTCCAGTATCCCATCTAGCTTCAGCAGAGACATTTTTTTCAAATGCAATGAGAGTTCCAATCTCGGGAAGGAAATCATTATCAGGATCCTCTGCATATAATCTTGCTTCAATTGATGAACCATGCCACTCAACGTCTTCTTGAGAATACTCAAGAGGTTCACCTCTAGCTATCTTAAGTTGTTCATTAACAAGGTCTATCCCTGTAACTTCCTCAGTAACAGGATGTTCAACTTGAAGCCTTGTGTTGACTTCTAAAAACCAAAATTCCTCTGTCTGATCATCAAACAGAAATTCTACAGTGCCAGCTGATTCATATTTAATTTTTTTAGCAAGCTTTACTGCTGCTTTACCCATTTTATCTCTTACTTCTTCAGAAATTCTTGGAGATGGAGATTCCTCTATTATTTTTTGATGTCTCCGTTGAATTGAGCATTCTCTTTCTCCTAAATGAATTATATTTCCTAATGAGTCTCCTAATATTTGAATTTCTACGTGTCTTGATTTTTCTACGTATCTCTCGATAAAAATTCTCTCATCATTAAATCCAGTTTTAGCTTCTCTTTGAGCGCTTTGAATGGACTCCTTAAGATCCCTTTCCTTATTAACAATTCTCATTCCTTTTCCACCACCACCAGCAGCAGCCTTAATGAGAAGTGGATAGCCTATTTGTTTAGCTTCATTTGGCTTAGATGTCATAGGAAGAGTAGGGACATCTGCTTGAATTGCTAACTCTTTTGCTTTTAATTTATCTCCCATTACAGAAATAACATTTGGAGATGGACCAACCCATATTATTTTTTCTTTCTTTACCTTCCTCGCAAAAGAAGCATTTTCTGATAAAAATCCATAACCTGGATGAATGGCTTGTGCGCCAGACATCTTTGCAGCCATTATTATCTGATTTCCATCAAGATATCCTCCATCCTCTAATCTAATTGATTCATCAGCCTGATTAACAAAAAGGGCATCTCTGTCTGCATCAACATATACAGCAATAGATCTTATACCCATTTCTTTTGCAGTTTTAATAATTCTACAGGCAATTTCACCTCTGTTTGCTATTAATAATGAATTAAAGATCATAATCTGAATACCCCATATTCTTTTGCTCCTTCAATAACATTATTGCAAACTATTGATAGGCAAAATCCAATTACATCTCGAGTATCTCTTGGATCAATAATTCCATCATCTGTAAGCATACTGCTTGCAACAAGACCATGAGATAAATTTTCAAGATATTCAATTACCATAGCTTTTAGTTGCTCATCTGCCTTCTCATCAAATTTCTTGCCATCTCTTTTAGCTTTGGCTTTTCTTACAATGGACATAACTCCAGCCATTTGCTCAGGCCCCATTACTGCAATCTTTGCTGTAGGCCACAAAAAAGTAAATCTGTTATTAAAAGCCTTACCTGACATGGCATAAGTCCCTGCACCATATGAAGCTCCTACAATAAATGTAATATGAGGGACCATTGAATTAGATACAGCATTTATAAGCTGAGAACCTTTTTTAATAATACCTTGCCTTTCAAAATCCTTACCAACAAGAAAACCGGTAACATTATGCAGAAATATAAGTGGTATATTTCTTTTGTTACAAAGTTGAATAAAACTGGCACCTTTTTCAGCTGACTCTGGATAAATAGGACCATTATTTCCAATAATACCTATTTGATATCCATGAACAGAGGCCCAGCCACAAACTAAAGAAGATCCATATAGAGGCTTAAATTCTTCAAATCTAGATTCATCAACAAACCTTGCTACTATTTCTTTTATGTCTACAGCAGATTTAAGATCTTCACTTAAAATACCAAGTAATTCATCTTTATCATATACAGGCCCTATAGACTTTATTTTCGGCTTTGGACCCTTTTTTGACCAGTTCAAATGAGATACGACTTCTCTACAAATTCTTAGTGCATCCATCTCATCTTCTGCTAAATAATCTGAAAGACCAGAAACCTCTGAATGCATTTGAGCACCTCCTAATGTTTCATCATCAGATTCTTCTCCAGTAGCCATTTTGACAAGTGGTGGCCCTGCTAGAAAGGCCTTTGATTGATCTTTTATAAAAATATTGTAGTCTGACATTCCAGGTTGATATGCACCTCCAGCGGTTGATGAACCAAAAACTACTGATATTACAGGTATTCTCAATTTTGATAATTCTGTCATTTCATAAAAAAATCTACCAGTTGAGGCAAAATGACCTTGCTGAATACTAGGAGCAATTGGAGGAGAGTCACCACTACTATTCCCTACACTGAGATCGCCACCAGCAGATTCAACAAAACTTATAAATGGGATTTTATTCTCTCTTGCAATCTCTTTTGCTCGTTTCCATTTTTCACCAACATATACTGTCATTGCACCTGCTTTTACAGTTGGATCATTTGCAAATATTACGCACTCTACACCTGAAATTATTCCAACTCCTGATACACAACCACCTCCCACATGATAGTTGGTTGTTCCGTATGCTGCGAAAGGTTGAATTTCTAGAAATGGACTATCTTGATCAAGAACATTTAGGACTCTTTGCCTTACTGGCATTTTTCCTCTTTTCGCTAAACGCTCATGATGGTGCATGCCACCACCTATTTCTGCTAAATCTAAAAGACCATCTAAAAATGAAAGCTTTTCGAGCATCATATCTTTATTTTTTTGATATTGATCTGATTTAGTGTCTAAATTAGTTTTAATTTTTGGTGCAATATTCTCTTTTTTCATAATTTAAATTTAATATAGATATTTATGGTAATATAATATCATTAATATTACCATTAATAAGATGTAAAATGTTGGAAATAAATAAATTTTAATATGATAAAAATTTACGGTACTGAGAATTCTAGAGCTATGAGACCTATTTGGACAGCAGAAGAAATGGGTTTAGATTATGAATTGATAATGATGCCATTTCCTCCAAGAGTCTTTATGAAAGAATATTTAGACGTAAATATACTTGGAACTGTTCCGTATATGATAGATGGAAATATAAAAATGACTGAGTCAGTAGCAATTTCTCAATACCTTGTTGAGAAATATGGCCCATCTGATTTACAAGTTTTGCCAGATGAAGATGATTACCCACTTTATTTAAATTGGTTATATCACTCTGATGCTACTTTAACTTTTCCTCAAACCGTCGTACTGAGGTACAAGTTCCAAGAACCTGGAGTAGCGGATGCTGCAATTGATGGGTACAGCAGATGGTTTGTATCCAGGTTGAAACTGCTGGAAACATCCTTAAATAATAAAGAGTACTTGTGTTCAAATCGCTTTACTCTTGCAGATATATGTGTAAGTTATGCCATAAATCTTGCTGAGGCTCTTGGAATAGAGCAAGCATTTAAACCAAACATTAAAAAATGGTCTGATAATTTATTTTCAAGACCCGCATTTATAAAAAGTAAAAGCTTTAAATATGAAACCAATAGTTAAAATCAAGAATTTTCTTTTATTATTTTTTGTATTTATATCTCCAAGTTTAGAAGCTAATAAGACAACTCACATTGATACTATATATCTTGGTTCAGGTTGTTTCTGGGGTGCTGAAAAAGGGTATGAGTCCCTTGATGGTGTTATAGATGCACAATCAGGATATGCTAATGGTTATGGCATTAAGCCAAATTACAGATCAATAATTCAGTTAAAAAATAAATATAATGATAATAATTTTGCTGAAGTTGTTAAAATTACATATAACAGTAATGCTATAAATCTTGAGAAAATTTTAAAACATTTTTTTGAAACACACGATCCAACACAATTAAATAGGCAGGGTAATGATATAGGAACCCAATATCGATCCACCATTCTTTTTTCTAATGAAAAGCAAAGACAACTTGCAATAGAAATTACGGAAGAATATCAAGAGCTTTTAATAAATGCAGGATATGGAAAAGTAAGGACTAAAATAGAACCTTTGGATAATTTTTATTTTGCTGAAGATTATCATCAGGACTATCTAAAGAAAAATCCTAATGGCTACTGCCCAGATTTATCAACAGGTATAGTTTTTAATGATGCTAATAAAACTTTGTTAAATAATGAGCCTTTGCGGAAAGGAAAACAAATATTAGTTTTAGATTCACAAAATTATTGTCCTTATTGTGAAAAATTAAAATTAAATGTAACTGATGAATATAAAGGCAGCATACCTATTTCATACAGAACATCAGATCAACTGCATGGTCTTCAAGTTTTTTCCCCTACATGGGCCACACCATCAATAATTTTTTTGAAAAATGGAAAAGAAGTTTTCGCACATCAAGGATACATTGATCCTAAAGACTTTTATGAATTATTAGGTAAATTTAAATTGGGAGATTCTGAAGCATTTAACGTTGCATTTAACAAAGGAACAGATGCACGTTTTTGTAAAGAGTACGAGATCTTTAAAAACACACCTGATGGAGTTTTTATTGATAAATTAAGCGGTATGCCCCTATTTGATACTAGAGATAGGTTTGTTTCAAGAACTGGATGGCTTTCATTTACAAAGCCTGTTGAGGGTTCTGTCTATGAACTTCCAGATAATAGTTATGGCATGAGTAGAACAGAGATTCGATCAATTTCTTCAGATATTCACTTGGGGCACGTTTTTGATGATGGTCCAAATGGGTTACCAAGATATTGTATTAATGCCACTGTGCTTGAATTTAAACCAAGAAACGAAGCAATTTAGTAACTTATTCCATATCCGTATTTATATGTTGGATTCGTTGTATCGTCTGGTAAGTCTTCTTTTTGATTTAAAACAGATTCCATCGAAGAGGGTATTTCAAAGGGTAATCTTCCAGAGGGATTAAAAATTCCAAAAAGACCCTCATACATTACTCTATCTTGAACTCCAAAGGTTCCTATAAGACCTGAAGTTTTATCTTTAATACTTTCCAAAATAACTGGCCTATTTAAATCAACAACGACTATTAAATCTTTTTCTTTTGAAAAGTTTTTGACCTTATTCACTATCTCATTATTTAAATCTAAATTTCCATCTGGGAATAAAGTGCTAAGAAAATTATCAAAAATTCTATTCAAACCCGATTCTTGATTACCATTAAAAACAGTGTGAATATACATAATAACAACATCAGCATCTTCAATGCTTTCTACCAATGTTCCAAACTCACTTCCAATTTCTTTATCAAGACCGTCAATGAATATTTTTGTATCTTTTTTTAAAGGCAACACTCCATTATTTTTTAACAAAACAATAGACTTTCTTTGTGCCTCAATTCCTGCCTCAATATTTGATTCAGTATTCACAGTATTTTGAATTTCAGCCTCATCTATATATGGATCATCAAATAAACCTAATTTAAATTTATTCATTAATATTCTTTTTACTGATTCGTTAATTCTTTTTTCAGAAATTCTATTCTCATTGAACAAACTTTTAATGAAAGAGGTGTCTGTTTCGCCACCATATTGATCAATTCCAGCAGCTAATGATTTTTCATATCTTTTTTTTATAGAAAGATTATCCACACCCCAATGTCTGCCAGTGATAATGCCCCAGTCAGAACAAATAACTCCATTGTAACCAAGCTCATTTCTCAATAAATCAGTAAGAATGTATTTGTTATATGCCATAGCTACATCCTCATTAGTTTGTCCAACAGGAATGCCATAATAGGGCATTATGACCTTTAAATTATTTTTAATTGCGTCTTCAAAAGGTTTTAAATGATAATCAAAATTGTTACCGGGATATATTTGATTTCGTCCGCTATATAGATGAGCATCTAAACCATTTTCTTGAGGACCACCTCCAGGGAAGTGTTTTACCATTGTCAAAACACTTTTGTTATTTATTTTATTACCTTGAAACCCATTCATATAAGCAATTGTCATATCGCTTGATAATTTTGCGTTAGAACCAAAAGTACCAAAGTTTCTTGCCCATCTTGGGTCTGTAGCTAAATCTGACATTGGATGAAGCGCAGTTCTGATTCCAACCGCTAGATATTCTTCTCTTACAATTTCAGCAAATTTTTTAACCATATTAGTATCTTTTGATGCAGCAAAACCTAATTGAGAAGGCCATTTAGAAAATCCATCAACTGAAAATGAAGCTACACCTCCACCTTTTGGAACTTCATGAATTGGGTCAGAACTTATTGTTATTGGTATACCTAATCTAGTTTTTGAAGCAATTTTTTGTAAGTGGTTTATTTTTACGCCTAATTCAAAAGGACTTGGATTCCCATAAAGATTAAAATGAGTAATGTTATCATCAACTATCTGTGTCTCTGTTAGTTTATTTCCTCTGATAGCAATCTCGTAAAGCATCATAAAAAAATCTGGTTTAAGGATAAAAGGAGGATGAAACATTTGACCAATCTTTTCATCAATTGTCATTAGATTCAAAAGATCTTCACTTCTAGTTTCAGCATCCAACCTATGATCCTCATAGACATCTAAAATATTATTTTTATTTAAATCTCTAAATTTTTGATCATCAATGATCATGGTTTGAACATCATCATATAAAGACATGCTTATATTAATTCTTTCGAATGGTTTGAAATAATTCAAGAGCGCATAACTGATTATTATTAGTAGAACACCAATAAATAAAATAATTATATTTTTAAAGATTTTTAGCAACAAATTTTATTTAATCTGATAAAAATTTATTTATTCTTTCATAAGAATCAACGAATTCTTCTTTAAACTTTTGAACGGTTTGTCCAGCAGTAATCGACTCATTTACTAACCCAATACCTTGTCCAACCCAGTATGTTTCAAGTTGTTTTGCTCCTTCATGTCCAATAGCAGCTTGGTCTGCAACTTTTTTCAGAGCAGGTTCGCTTACCATTGTTTGTAATGGCATAGGAAGGGGTTCTGGTGCATCTTTGTCTTCCCATGCCTCTACCCAAGGAGATGAGAGTTGTCTGGAGTGTTTTCCAGTCCTACTTTTTGATCTGACAGTATGACTTGAAGATGCTGCTACAAGCTTTTCTTTGATATTGTCTGAAGTTTCTGCCTCAGTTGTTGGAAGAAATACTGAAGCACACCATACTCCGTCTGCTCCCATTGCCATTACTCCAGCCATTTGTTCACCTGTGCAAATGCCACCAGCTGCAAGAATAGGAATATCACCATAAGACTTCAAAGCTCTTCTAACCTCAGGAACAAGAACCATCGTAGAAACACTTCCGCAGTGCCCACCGCCTTCAGTGCCTGAAACTACTATAATATCAACTCCTGCTTCAGCTTGCTTTACAGCATGTTGTTTTGCTCCAACAAGAGCAGCGACAGGAACATTATGCTCTTTACCCATATCTAACATCCATTTAGGAGGAACCCCAAGTGCATTTGCTACAAGTTTTATGGGATGGGAAAAAGCAACCTCAAGAACTTCTTTCGCCCCATCAAGACCAGCACCCAAAACTTGATTGGAATTCTCTTCCGTTTTTTCTGACTCGTCACCACCACGAAGGTCAGATGCTTCAATATTATGTTGCTCAAGAATATCTGCACGAAATTCTCTATGCTCTTGAGGTATCATTTCTCTTAAGTCACTTGTTGAAAGATTTTCTCCCTTGCCAACATATGAATTTGGTACCAGTACATCAACACCATACGGCTTTCCATCAACATGTTCATCTATCCATTTTAGTTCGATTTCAAGTTTCTCTGGAGAAAGACCAACCGCACCTAAAACACCCATTCCTCCTGCCTTAGAAACTGCTGCAACGACGTCTCTACAATGGCTAAACGCAATCATAGGGAATTCAATATCTAAAAGTTTACAAATTTGCGACTTCATTTTTTTCTCCCATAACTAATTGTATATATTTTATATTACTTACTTTAAATTTAGAATGAATTAGAATAGTGAATGTTATGAAATTTACCGTTCCTGATATTTGTGATGAGTTTTACGAAAAAATTCAAATAGGTGATTCATTTTATAATTCTTATGGCGGGATAGAAAAATTTTATGGTGAAATTCAAACTGCTCAATGTGAACATTCTAATAGCGTTGTTAAAGATATTGTAAAAAATAATGGAAAAGGAAAAGTTCTCTTTATAAGTCATACAGGCAAAGATTTATGTTCAATGGTTGGAGATCAAATTGCTCAGATTGCTTATGAAAACCAATGGAGTGGAATAGTTGTTGATGGGTATATTAGAGATGTTGAAGTTATAAAGGATATTCAAATTGGTTTGTATGCGAAAAATTCTTTCCCAAAGAAAACAGATAAGACAGTCGGGGCAGGACAAATTAATGTACCTTTTAAAATAAAGGAAATTAATATTGTTCCTGGGTATTGGATATATGTTGATTCTAATGGATGGGCTATATCGAATTCAAAATTAGAATTTTAAAGATTCAATACTCTTATCTTTTTGACTCCAAATATCCTCAATCCAATTTTTAAATTCAATCCTATATTCATTGTCATCTAAATAACTCTTATTTTTGAGACTTTCAGGGATTTTAAATTTTTTTACCAGGATTTTCACATCTGCCATATCTCCTTTCAAGAACGCCCAAGCAGATCTTTGATCAGTTTTATAAACCAGAGTAAAGTCAATCAAATATTTTGATTCTGGTAATGCTGATAATGCAGTTGCTAGACCTCCTATTTTTGGTTCAAGAAGGTTCTTATATGAAGAATTTTGTTCTTTATGTTTTTCTGATGTAAATCTTGTTCCCTCTGCATAACTAAAAATTGTTGATGGAGCTCTTTTTAATCTTTTGCATGATTTAATTGTATTTTCATAGTCCTGCAACCTCAGGTTTGGATTTTTAATGATCTGTTTCTTTGAATGCCTATTAACAAAGGGCATATTTAAATTTTTATTAGCTAAATATATAAATGGTATCCAGGAGAGCTCTTTCTTCATAAAAAATCTAATATTTGGCATCATATAATTTGATGCAGAAAGTATTAAGAGAATATCTGCCCATGATTGATGGTTAGCAAGTCCCAAACACCAGTCATTTCTGTCAAAGGTATCCTCGTAAATAACTTCCATCTTATTGTTATGAAAAAAGTTCATGATGACTTTGAAACCCAATATCGTCCAATCGCTAATATGATTAGACATTCTTGCTAAAGAAATTTTGAGTTTTTGAGACACAAATGGCCTAGGAAGATTAGCTATTGTTATTGTAGAAAAACCAATAGTGAGTTCGATTATTATAAATATGAAATGGATAACACCCTTTAAGTTCGATAAAAAATTCTTCATTTTATGAAATTAAAAACCTGACAAATTTGCATATCTTTCAGTATGAAATTTAATACCTCCATATATCTGTTCAGCTACTCTTCCTCTTTTAAGAAAGAAACCAATATCATATTCATCAGTAACTCCAATACCACCATGCATTTGAACTGCTTCATTTGACACAAGATGTAAAGTTTCTCCCGCAACAGTTTTAGCAAGACTTGAGAGTCTTTGAAGTTCGTTTGAATTCTCGTCAGCAGCTCTCATTGCCGCCATCACTGAAGATTTTGTCAATTCTAGTTCACAAAACATTTGTGCAGCTCTATGTTGAAGTGCTTGAAAAGAACCAATCAAGACACCAAACTGTTTTCTTTGTTTCAAATAATCCAATGTAGTTTCAAAAGCTGCTTCAGAGTTGCCTAACATTTCAGCCGATAATGCAATTCTAGCAATATCTAGAATGTTTTCAGCTGTTTCTCCACCTGTCTCAATATCTCCTAATATATCTTCTTTATTGATTTCGACATCTGAAAAAACTATGTTTGCATAGTTTCTAGAATCTGCCATATCAAGTTTAATTTTTTCTACACCAGAGGAATTTGAATTTACAAAAAACAAAGTAAGGCCGCTTGTTTCGCCTTTATTGCCAGATGTTCTTGCCAGTACGATTAATAAGTCTGCACTTGCTCCATCTACAACAAATATTTTTTTTCCATTAAGAATTACTTTATCTTTTTTAAATTCTGCAGTCATTTCTGTATCCGCAGGATTATGATGGCTTGATTCATCAATAGCAAAAGCTGTTGTCATTTCACCACTTACAATTTTTGGAAGATATTCCTCTTTTTGATTTTCGTTTCCAAAATTTGCTATCGAGTATGCTCCAATTACACCAGTTGCAAATAGAGGCGAGGGTGTGAGAGTTTTTGCACACTCTTGAAGTATTACACTAATACCTGATATACCAAAATTTGAGCCACCATATTCTTCTGGTATTAAAATACCTGGCCATCCAAGTTTAGACATTTCATTCCATATTGCTTTATCCCATAGTTGTGGGTCATTAGAATCTCTTAAGGATCTAAAATGAGTAACTGGACATCTTTCTTGTGCAAAATTTTTAGCAGTATCTTTAAGAAACTGTTCTTCTTCGTTAAGAGTTAACTTCATAAGAAATTATTGAGTTGGTAGGCCTAATACTCTCTTTGAAATTACATTGAGCTGAACTTCAGAACTTCCACCCTCGAGTGAATTACCTTTAGTTCTTAGCCAAGCCCTTGTGAGGTTTTTATCTTCTTTGTCAAACTCATCACCATCCCATGCAATACCATCAACACCCGATGCAGCTACCATAAGTTCATGTCTTTTTTTGTTGTGTTCTGTTCCATAAAGTTTAAACATTGAAGCTGTAGCACTTGCTTTGCCGCCTTCGTCACCCGCTCTTTTTAAAGTCAATCCAAAAGCGTGTTCTTTTATTTTATGAGAAGCAATTTCTGATCTAAAAAAGTTGTTTCCAATCCTTCCGGCATCTTCACCTAAGTGCTTTTTGGCTATTGAAACAATATCTCTTTTGCTACCCATACCAGCAGCAAGACCAAAATTAGAGATAAAAGCTCTCTCATGCTGAAGCAGTTTTTTTGCAATTGTCCATCCAGCATTTAACTCTCCTATTAAATTATCTTTAGGAACTTCAACATTATCAAAAAAGGTTTCACAAAATGGTGATTTGCCTGATATTAAGGTAATTGGTTTTGTAGAAACACCTTTGGTTTCCATATCTATTAGTAAAAAACTTATACCATCATGCTTTGGTTCTTTTGGACCTGTTCTAACCAAAGCAAAAATCCAATCTGCTTTGTCAGCATATGATGTCCATACTTTTTGGCCATTAACCATGAACGATTCACCTACATCCTCAGCCTTTGTTGCTAAACTAGCTAAGTCAGAACCTGAACCTGGTTCAGAATAACCTTGGCACCATCTGATTTCACCTTTGATTATTTTAGGGATGTGCTCTTTTTTCTGAGCTTCAGTTCCGTACTCTAGTAAAACAGGAGCAAGCATCCATATTCCAAAGCTCAATAATGGTTGTTTTGCACCTATAAAGAACATCTCTTCATTAAGTATTTTGACTTCATCTTTGGATAAACCACCACCACCGTACTCTTTAGATACCGTAGGCATAGTCCAACCCTTAGCACCCATTCTTTCAAGCCATAATTTAGACTCAGGATTCTTGTAAGAGGCTTTTCTACCTCCCCAAACTTCATCAACAGGAATAGTTGGATCTGCACCAGATCTCATGGAAGGAGGACAATTCTTATCTAGCCAACTCTTAGTTTCTTCTCTAAATTTATCTAAATTACTCATAATTTTTATGGATTTTAATGTTTTCTCGAATATTATATGCACTTATTTTATTTTTTCGAGTTTTTTTACAGTATAAAATAAGAGGCTTTTTTATATAAAATCAATACAAAGAGTATAATTTTCGACATGTTTAAAAATATTGGCATCTTCATAAAGAAGAAAAATAATCAAAATATTGATATTAAAAGTTTTGATTTAATGATTACGTATCTATCTGAGAAGAAGGTGGATTTATTTATTGAAGAATCTCAGGATTATGAGAACGATTCAATTCTAAAAATAGATAAGCAATCTTTCGTGAATAAAGTCGATCTCATAATTGTTTTTGGTGGAGATGGAACCTTGCTAAACTCAGCAAGACAATATTTGGATCACGAAATTCCTATTCTTGGAGTCAATATGGGCAATGTTGGTTTTTTAACCGATATCGCAGTTGATAACTTTGAACATGCAATAAATGAAATTTTTAATAATGAATACATAATAGAAGAAAGGAATCTTGTTTCTGCAACATTTGGTAAAAACCATTTATTTGGTTTAAACGAAATTGTAATTCACTCAGGCTCATACGCTCAATTGATGAGATATAGATTAAGCGTGAATGATAAAATTGTTTACGAACAAAGATCTGATGGGCTTATAGTGGCAACTCCAACTGGATCGACAGCATATGCACTCTCTGCTGGAGGACCAATAATACATCCAAGTTTAGACGTTTGGACAATTCTTCCAATGCTTCCTCAAAGTTTATCTTCAAGACCTTTTGTAATTTCATCTGACGAAAAGGTTGACATCAAATTATTTGAGGGACCATCAGATGAAGCAAAAATTTGTGTTGATGGTCAAGCAGACATAAATCTCTCTTATAAAGAAGATATTTCAATTTCAAAAATGGAAAAAACGCTGAAATTGGTTCATCCAAAAAGTAATGATTTTTTTGAAGCTTGTAGAGAAAAGCTTGGCTGGAGTCTAAATATTTCAAACAATTAAATTGAAAATATTTAGTACTATATATATTCCAATTATAACTCTAGCGGCACTCTTGAGTGTTATTTCTAACTTCGGCTCAGTTATTTCAATAATTGAGCCATTCACATACACAAAAATAAATATTTCAAATCTTGGGTATGTTTCAATATCAACATTTAATGAAACATTTTTTAATCAAAATCAGTGGTGGCGTTTAGTAACTCCGATGTTTCTGCATTTTTCTATTGCTCACCTTGCTTTTAATTCCTTGTGGATTTACATACTTGGTCAGCAAATTGAAAAAATTGATGGAAAATTAATATTTATAACACTTGTTTTATTCTCTTCAATTTCAAGTAATTTTCTTCAGTTTTACTGGGTAAGTTCAAATTTATTTGGAGGACTCTCAGGAGTCATTTATGGTCTAATAGGATACTGTATGATTAACGAAATGGATTCAGTTTATCAGAGATATGAAATTCCTCCTGCTTTATATCTTTTTATGATTATTTGGATGGTGCTTGGCTTTTTAGGGCTTTTGGATCTATTTGGATTTGGTTCAGTAGCAAATTTTGCTCATCTTGGTGGATTAGTTTCAGGAATTGCTTTTGCTATAATATATAAATTTATAAATTTAAGCTTAATAGGTAAATGATGATTAAAAAAGCAGTATTGCCTGTTGCAGGACTTGGAACTAGATTTCTTCCAGCTTCAAAAGCAACCCCAAAAGAAATGCTACCCATCATAGATAAACCCCTTGTTCAATATGCTGTGGAGGAGGCAATTAAAGAAGGCATTAATGAAATTATATTCATAACTAGCAATGAAAAAAATTCAATAGAAAAACATTTTAAAAAGAACAAAAAAATCGAATCTAGACTCATCAAATCTGGTAAGAATAATTTTGTAGAAAAACTTAATCCCAAGATATTCGAAAAAATAACCTTTAAATATGTTAATCAAAAATCCCAAAAAGGTCTAGGTGATGCAGTATTGCAAGCTGAAAAATACATAAAGAATGAATCGTTTGTGGTTATGCTACCGGATGATTTATTTTTATCAAAAAAAGCATGTTTAAATCAAATAATAACGCTCAATAAAAAAACAGACAGCACGGTCATAGGATTAAATAAAGTAGATAAAGCCAATATTCATAAATATGGTGTGATTAAACCAGGAATAATAAATAATAAAATAATTCAAATAAGTGATATGGTTGAAAAACCATTAGCAAAAAATGCACCGTCAGATATTGCAGTACTAGGAAGATACGTTTTTACACCATCAATATTTAAGTATTTAAAAAAAGTAAAATGTGATTCATCTAATGAAATTCAATTAACTAACGCAATAAAACTTCAAATCGAAGATGAAGAAGTATTTGGATATATATATGATGGTCAGAAATTTGATTGTGGTAGTAAAGAAGGATTTGTTCATGCTACCATTGCGCTTGCATTGAAAGATAAAGCAATAAACCAAAAGATCAAAGAAATAATTAAGGATATTATTTGAATTTTTTTCTTAAAGTTATAAAAATTTTTCCACCAGAAGCAGCACATTCTATTTCATTAAACTCTCTAAATTTTTTATATAAAATTAATTTACTTAATATTTTTTTTAAAAAAATATCAAAAGATGAAATCATTACATTTGCAAATATCAAATTTAAAAACAGGCTTGGTACAGCAGCCGGGTTGGACAAAAATGGCGATTTTATAGATTGCTTAGGTAGCTTGGGTTTTGGTTTTTTGGAAGTAGGAACCGTTACCCCAGTCTCTCAACAAGGTAATAATAAACCCAGGGTTCATAGAAATTTTAAAGAAAACTCTATTATAAATAGCTTGGGGTTTAACAATAAAGGAGTTGATTATCTTGTCAAAAATTTAAAGAAAAGAAAATATGATGGAGTTGTTGGTGTAAACATAGGAGCTAATAAACAATCAGTAGGTGAAAAGAGAATTAAAGATTATTTAATTTGCTTGGAGAAAGTTCATGAGCATGCAGACTATGTAACGATCAATATTTCTTCTCCAAATACTCCAAATTTAAGGGATTTGCATAAAGAAGATTATTTAAAAGAGCTTCTTGAAAAGATTAATACAAAATCTAAAGATTTAAATATTTCTAAACCAATTTTTATCAAAATATCTCCTGATGAAAATAACGAAAGTGTAAGAAATATTTTAAAGTTAATTAATGACTCATCTATAACTGGAATTATTGCAACTAATACATCCATCGATAAATCAAATCTAATGCAAGATAATTTTAAAACAATTGAAGGTGGAGTTTCAGGAGCACCATTAATGAAAAGGAGCACTGAAAAAATATCATATATAAGCTCTCTGTCAAAAAGCATTCCAATAATTGGTGTTGGAGGAGTAATCTCAAAACAAGATTTTAATGCAAAAGTTAATGCTGGGGCTGGATTAGTTCAAATATATACTGGTTTTGTAATAAAAGGACCAAAAATTATTCAAGAAATTTTGAGTATTTGAAATGATTGAGTATCTTGTCTTTTTTTTGGCATTACTTTTTTTAATTGGTTCAGTCTCACTAGCAATACCATCAAAAAAATCGCAAAAAATATCTAAATTGAGAATGGAAGCTAGGAAGCTTGGTGCAAACATTACCTCTGCACTTTATGGATCAAATGACTTTAAAAATTACAATAAAGATGAAGTCTACTATCAGATTAAAAATAAATCAGAATTGAAAGAAGCACACTATGTTAGAGACAAAGGCAAATTATTGTTGTATTCTCCTGTCAAATTTAAGTACTCTGATAAATTTGTAAATATTAATTTGCAAATTGAAAAAGTCTCAGAAAGTATCAATGAAATAATTTTTACAGAAAAGAATATTAAGTTTACTTGGAATGAAATTGATGAAATCAGCGAATTAAAATTAATTATTGATAAATTGAACCAAATAAAATAATTTAAAAATTTATCTTGCAAATACTACCCAATTAATGATATTCATAAAAAAGGAACAAAAATATTAATAATGGCTAAATCTTTAGTAATAGTAGAATCACCAGCAAAAGCTAAGACTATTTCAAAATATCTTGGATCAGAATATATTGTTGAATCAAGTGTTGGACACATAAGAGATCTTCCAAAAAAAGCTTCGCCAAATACTAAAAGAGCATCAATTCCGAAAGATTTATCACCTGAAGAGAAAATCAGACTTAAAACTATTAATGATAGAAACAGACTAATTAGAAGAATGGGTATTGATCCAGACAATGGCTGGAAGGCTGATTGGCAAATAATTCCTGAGAAAGAAAAAGTAATAAAGTCTTTAAAAAAATCTGCAAAAGGAGTCGACCATATATATCTTGCAACTGACCTTGATCGAGAGGGTGAAGCAATAGCATGGCATCTTAAAGAGGCACTTGGACCTGAAAAATATGAGTATTCAAGAGTTAGATTTAATCAAATTACAAAGTCAGCAATCATAGATTCTTTTGAGGATCCAAAAGAGATAGATTTAGATTTAGTAAAAGCTTACAGAGCAAGAAGGTTTCTTGACAAAGTTATAGGGTTCGAGCTTTCACCTTTGCTGTGGAAGAAAATTGCAAGAGGTCTTTCTGCGGGAAGAGTTCAATCTGTTGCTTTGAGACTTTTAGATGAAAGAGAAAGGTTAATCCAAGAATTTATTCCAGAAGAGTTTTGGGAGGTTTCAATGGTTCTTAATAAAGATGATTTAAGTATTCCCTTTTTACTTAATAGAAAAAAGTCCCAACCATTATTAAAGAAAGAAGAAGCCATTAGGATACAAGATCTTATCAAAAGTTCAGTAATATCTATAGATGAAATTATAAAAAAACCTGTCAAAACAAAACCTAGAGCACCTTTTATTACATCTACACTTCAGCAGGCTGCGAGTACAAAATTAAGCTTTACAGTTAAAAGAACAATGAGAGTTGCTCAGAAGCTTTATGAGGCTGGACATATTACTTACATGAGGACTGATGCTCCAAGTTTAAGCAAAGAGTCTATTCAGGATGCTAGAAATTTCATTGGAGAGAGGGTTGGCGAAAAATACTTAACTAATGCCCCCAGAATTTATTCAAGCACTGAGAATGCTCAAGAAGCTCATGAAGCTGTAAGACCAACAAATGCTTACCTTACTGCAGACGATCTTATGAATCATACTGAAGAGGAGAAAAGGCTTTACCAACTAATATGGCAACAATATATATCATCTCAAATGCCAGATGCTGAATATTTATCGACCTCAGCCAAAATTAATATGGGTGAATATACATTTACAGCAAAAGGAAGAGAAATTGTTTTCGACGGATATACAAAAATATCGCAACCTTTAAAATCTGATGATGATATTTTACCGCCATTACAAGAAGGAGAAATACTTACATTAAATGAAGTAAATCTCGATCAAAAATTTACAAAACCACCAGCAAGATTCTCTGAAGCTGCTTTAGTAAAAGAACTTGAAAAGAAGGGCATAGGGAGACCATCCACGTATGCAAACATAATTTCTACTATTCAAGATAGAGGGTATGTTGAAATTCAAAATAGAAGATTTTTTGTTAAAAAAATTGGTCATATTGTTGCTGAAAGATTAATTGAAAGTTTTGATGACATTATGGATTATGAATTTACCGCTAATCTTGAAAATAATTTAGATTGTGTCGCTAGAGGTGAATTAAATTGGAGAAATGTTTTGGATGATTTTTATAATAGTTTCCAAAAAGATTTAGTTTCTGCCTCAGAAGAAAATGGAATGAGAGGTAACCAACCTACAAATACAGACATTATCTGTCGATGTGGTAAAACAAATATGGTTATTAGAAATTCATCAAATGGAGTTTTTTTGGGATGTTCTGGATATCAGAATACTGGAGATGATAAATGTAAAGAAACACTCAATTTAGTGTCTGGTGACGAAGCAATTAGTGTTGATGATAGTGAGGAGGCTACAAACCTTCTAATAAAAAAAAGATGTCCAAAATGTGGAACAAGCATGGATAATTATCTTATTGATGAAAATCGTAAACTTCATGTATGTGGAAAAAATCCAGATTGTGACGGCTATTTGATTGAAGAGGGCCAATTTAAAATAAAAGGTTATGACGGCCCAACTCTTGAATGTCATAAATGTGGTTCTGAAATGCAGCTTAAAACAGGCAGGTTTGGAAAATATTTTGGTTGTTTGAATGATAACTGTGGAGCCACAAGAGCCTTACAAAGAAACGGAGAACCCAAACCAATCACAATGGAGCCTATTGAACTAAAAAATTTAAAATGTGTTAAATGTGAAGATCATTATTTATTGCGTGATAGCATGAAGGGTTTATTTTTAGCTGCAAGTCAATATCCAAAAAATAGAGAGACGAGGGCACCTAAGGTTCATGAGATAAATAAACTTAATCTTGAAATTAATGAGGCATGTCGCTTTCTACCAAACAAAGATAAACATACATATCTTCTCAGTGCACCTGAAAAAGATATAGATGGTAATGAGTATGTGATTAGATATAACAGAACTGATGACATTCATTATGTTGCTTCTGAAAAAGATGGAAAGAAAACTAAATGGACGGCAGTATTTTCTGATGGTGAATGGAAACAAAATAAAAAAGATTAGTGGAAAATAGAGAACTTTCAAACCTATACCTAGATTTATCAAAAGAAATTCTTAATAAAATTAATTTTGGAGGGTCTGTCAGAGACAACCAAAATCAACTTCTTTTCATAACATGTCTTGAAAAAAGCATTTCATATTTTACTGATGAGATAAATTCTACTCTGATAAATGGTATTCCAAATATTGAAACATTTTGTTTTTCAGAAAAATGGCTACAATTATCAAAAATCGACACAATAAAAAATATTTTTATAAAAGAAATCGAACCCAATGGATTATTAGTTATGATGGAAAAATCAAAACAAAAACTAGTAAACGTTAATAACGATAATTTAATAGTTACAGATGAACCAAATAACTTGAAAAAATATAATTTAATATTAGATAAGTACAAAGACACCCAAGAGTTGCTTCGCAAAATGCTTGATGAGTGTTAAGCTAAATTTATATGGAGATAAAATGACTAACTACTTAGAATTAGCACAACTAGCCGATGGAAGTATTGTATTAAGAAGATCAGATGATCATAAAAATCCTATTGTTAAAATATGCTTTTCACAAGAATCAAAAGATTTTCTTCAAGGTCAAGAATTAACTGTAGCAAAAGAGATGATTCGAGCAGGTATAGAAAGTGTGAGCGGTAATGTTAGTGATTTAGATGAATTTTTTGATAAACAAAGAGATAAATTCTCAAAAAAGCAAACTATAGTTCATTAGTTCCTTCTTAAGAGCCCAATACTTTTTCCTTCAATACTTAACTCATCTCGTTCTAAATTAACTTTTATAGTTTCGAAATCTTCATTTGCTGGTTCGAGTTCAACTAATTTAGCTGATTTTTTATTAAAAAACTTTACTGTTACTTCATCATCGATTCTTGCAATAACAATATCACCATTTCTCACATCAGTTGTTTTTTTTACTGCAATTAAATCATCTTCCATTATTCCAGCATCTTTCATGCTAAGACCTTTAACTTTTAGAAAATAATCAAATTTAGACTCAAAAAATGATTTAGGACAATTAATAGTTCTTTCTATATTTTCTTCTGCAAGAGTTGGGGACCCAGCAGCAACAAGACCTATTACAGGATAATTATCTTTACTTCCATAAGAATTTTCATCATTAATGATAGATATACCTCTTGAGGCTCCACTTTCAATTGCTATAAAGCCTTTTTTTTCTAGAGCTCTTAAATGTGTTTCTGCCGAATTCGGTGATTTAAAACCAAGCTCTTTACAAATGTTTGCTCTAGTTGGCGGAAAACCTGTCTTATTTATGTAAATTTGAATACAATCTAATACTCGTTGTTGTTGTGAAGTAATTACTTTCATAATAATAATTTTACTGAATATATATACAGTATAATGTAATTTATATTTTTTTCAAGATCTATGGTAAACAGGAAATCTAAATTAATAATAGGAATCTCATCGAGAGCATTATTTGATTTAGATAAAAGTCATGAAATATATAAAAATGAGGGACTTAAGTCATATCAGAGTTATCAAGTAGAAAATGAAAATAAAACATTAAAACCTGGCGAAGCTTTTTATCTTGTTAAAAAAATTTTAAAAATTAATGAACTATATAATGATGCAGACAGAGTTGAAGTAATTTTATTATCTAGAAATACCTCTGATACTGGCCTTAGAATAAGAAACTCTATTGAAGATCACAAACTCAACATTAATAGGGCAGCTTTTTGTGGTGGCGAAAGTCCTCACAGATATGTAAAAGATTTTGGAGTACATCTTTTTTTATCTAGCAGTATCGATGATGTAAAACTTGCAATTAAAAGCAATGTTGCGGCGGCTACAATTCTCTCAAGGAAATTAACTAAGAATAAAAAATCAAGCTCTGATCAGTTAAAAATAGCTTTTGATGGAGACGCAGTAATCTTTTCAGATGAATCAGAAAAAATTTTTCAAAAAGATGGCTTAAAGGCATTTATCAAAAATGAGGTTAACTCCACCACACCACTTAAAGAAGGTCCGTTTAAATCATTTTTAGTTCAATTAAATAATATTCAAAATGATTTTGAAATCAACGAATGTCCAATTAGAACAGCTCTTATTACTGCAAGGTCAGCGCCATCAGATAGAAGGGTTATTAAAACTTTAAGAGAATGGGGGGTAAGAATTGATGAATCTCTTTTTCTGGGCGGCTTATCTAAAAACAAATTTTTAGAATCTTTTGACGCGGACATCTTCTTTGATGATCAAAAAAAGCATATTATGAGTGCTTTAAAAAATACTACTTCAGGACACGTACCATACGGGATAAAGAATAATTAATTATGGAAATAGTTTGTTTAGATATGGAAGGTACTCTTACCCCTGAAATATGGGAAAGAGTTGCTGAAGATACTGGGGTTGAAGAGCTCGGTATGACTACAAGAGATATTCCTATTTATGAAGATCTTTTAGATATGAGATTAAAGGTGATGAAAGATAAAAAGATAAAACTTTCACATGTTCAAAAAGCAGCAAATTCTCTTGAATTGCTTCCAGGAGCTTTAGATTTTGTAAACGGATTAAGAGAGAATTTCCAAATTGTAATTCTATCCGATACTTTTCACGATGTTGCAAAACCTTTAATGAAAAAACTTGGGTTTCCATTTTTGCTCTGTCACAACCTTATAGTAGAGAATGATGAAATTGTTTCATATAAACTCAGACATACTAAAGCCAAACAGCAAGCAATAAAAGCATTTCAAGGAATGGGATACAGATGTTTTGCTGCTGGGGATTCGCATAATGATATTCAAATGTTTGAAATTGCAGAAAAAGGTTTTTTTATAAATGCGCCAGATAAAATTTCCTCAAAGTATCCTGAAATCCAGTCTTTTCATAACTATGATGACTTAGAGAATGCTATAAAATTAAATTCAAATTTTAAAAGATGACAGAAGCACATAAATTAAGTAAGTATGTTAGACCTCTAATGACATTACCCAATAATGAAGATAAATTATTGCTTCATAGTTGTTGTGCTCCATGCTCTGGTGAAATAATTGAAGCATTGGCTGCTTCTAAAATTAAAACTACTGTATTTTTTTATAATCCTAATATCCATCCGATAGATGAATATGAGATTAGAAAAAATGAGAATAGGAGATTTTGTGAAAAAGTTGGTTTCGAGTGCGTGGATGGTGATTATGATAAAGAAAATTGGTTTGAAAGAATAAAAGGGCTTGAGAATGAACCAGAAAGAGGGGAAAGATGCACAAAATGTTTTGATATGAGATTTGAAAGATCAGCATTATTTGCCTACGAAAATAAGTTTAAAATTTTTGCTACAACTCTAGGCATATCTAGATGGAAGGATATGAACCAGATTAATGAATCTGGTAAGAGAGCTGCATCAAGATTTTCAAATATAAGTTTCTGGGATATTAATTGGAGAAAACAAGGTGGTTCATCAAGAATGATAGAGATTTCAAAAAGGGAAAAATTTTATCAGCAAGAATATTGTGGATGTGTATACAGCTTAAGGGATACAAATAGATGGAGACGCAAAAATAATAAAGATAGAATTATAAGGGGAATAAAGTTTTATTAAGATGCAACCTGGAGAAAAATTTAGAAAAGCATTAGAGCTTAATTCACCGCTTATAATACCTGGAACAATTAATGCTTATTCAGCAAAACTTGCTGAAAGAGCTAATCATAAAGCTATATATTTATCTGGAAGTGGTGTAGCTGCAGCTTCATACGGATTACCAGATCTTGGAATTACATCAATGAATGATGTTCTTATTGATGTTAAAAGAATTACAAATGCAACTTCTCTTCCTCTTTTAGTTGATATTGATACAGGTTGGGGGGATGCCGATAACATTTCTAAAACTATATTTGAGATGAATAAAGCAGGTTGTGCTGCGGTGCATATTGAAGATCAAGTTTTTGATAAAAGATGCGGCCACAGACCAAATAAAAAAATAGTTTCAATAGATGAAATGAAGGAGAGGCTTAAAACTGCAGTGTCTTCAAAAATTGATGATTCATTTTTTATTATGGCCAGAACAGACGCTCTTGCTTCAGAAGGAATTACTGGAGCTATTAAAAGATGTGAAGCATACATTGAAGAAGGTATTGATGGTATTTTTTTAGAAGCCGTAACTTCAATTGAAGAGTATGAAGTCTTTAAAAAAAATCTTTCAATTCCAGTTCTTGCAAATATCACAGAGTTTGGAAAAACACCTTTATTTAACCAAAACCAACTTAAGGAGGTTGGTGTTGATATGATCCTATATCCTTTAACTGCCTTCAGAGCCATGAGCGCATCTGCGGAAAAAATTTATGATTCAATAATCAAAGACGGGACACAAGAGCGTCTGTTAGATATAATGCAGACCCGGGAAGAGTTGTATGAAGTTTTAGATTATTACAATCATGAAAAAAAACTGGATATAAAATTTTCAAATAAGGATTAAAGTTACTAGAAATAATGACAAAAAAATTAGAGGGTGCAGGTTTAAGAGGTCAAGTCGCTGGAGAAACATCTCTTTCTACAGTTGGACAAATCGAAGGATTGGCATATAGAGGACATAAAATTGAACTACTTGCAGAAAAATCTTCATTTGAAGAGGTTGCATATCTCTTAATATATGACAAGTTACCTAATCAACAAGAATTAAGTGATTATAAAGAATTATTAAAAAGTCATAGAGATCTTCCAGTTGCACTTAAGGAAGTACTTCAAAAAATCCCTGCTACAGCTCATCCAATGGATGTTATGAGAACAGGCACATCAATGCTTGGAAATTTGGAACCTGAAGGTGAGTTCTCTAATCAACTTAATTCAATAAATAGAATGATTGCAACAATGCCGTCAATAGTCACATACTGGTATAAATACTCTCATGAAGGTTTAGATATTAATTTAGTTAATGATGAAGAATCAATGGCTGGTCATTTTCTTCATATTTTGCATGGTAAAACTCCTTCAGATTTACACAGAAAAGTTATGGATGTCTCTCTTATTCTATATGCGGAACATGAGTTTAATGCATCAACATTCACAGCAAGAGTTTGTGCTTCAACGATGTCTGATATTCATTCATGTGTAGTCGCTGCTATCGGCTCCTTGAGAGGACCTCTTCATGGGGGTGCAAACGAAAAAGCTATGGAATTAATAGAGAACTGGAAATCAAAAGATGAAGCTAAATCAAACGTCTTAGAAATGCTTAACAAAAAAGAAAAAATTATGGGTTTTGGTCACGCAGTTTATTCAATAAGAGATCCTAGAAATGCTGTAATCAAGGAATATGCAAAACAATTATCTAAGCTTGCTGATGATAATACTTTATATCTGGTTGCAGATGAGGTTGAAAAAGTTATGGCAGATGAAAAAAATATGTTTGCAAATGCTGATTTTTTTCATGCTCCCGCGTATTTTTATATGGGAATTCCCACAAAACTTTTTACTCCAATATTTGTTATGTCTAGAGTTTCTGGCTGGACTGCTCATTGTATGGAACAAAGGGCTAATAACCGAATAATAAGACCCAGTGCAGAATATACTGGTGTCGAATCCTCTGATTGGATTGATATCAACGATAGGCCCTAAATAAATGTCATCAAATGTTGATCTGAATATCAGACCAGATTTTGATAACTTAATTTCTGAAATAGCTAATTATGTTTCTCATTTTGAAATAGAATCTGATTTGGCATTAGATACTGCAAGAAATTGCTTAATGGATACTATCGGATGTGGCTTATTAGCACTTCAATTTCCAGCTTGTACAAAAATGTTAGGTCCAATTGTAAAGGATAGCAAAGTGCCTTTTGGGGTAAGAGTTCCTGGAACAGATTATAAACTTGATCCGATTAAAGGCGCATTTGATATTGGTTGCATTGTTAGATGGCTTGATTATAACGATACTTGGCTTGCTGCTGAATGGGGTCATCCATCTGATAATTTAGGGGCAATCTTATCAGTTTGCGATTTTATATCACAGCAAAACATTGCAAGTGGAAAAGTACCACTCAAAATGCGAACTGTATTAGAGTCGATGATTATGGCTCATGAGATTCAAGGAGTCTTAGCTCTTGAAAATAGTTTTAATAAAGTAGGGTTAGACCATGTTGTTTTAGTAAAAGTTGCTTCAACTGCAATTGCAACTAAATTAATGGGTGGTTCTATTGATCAAATCAAAGATGCTGTAAGTCAGGCTTGGGTCGATGGCCAAAGCTTAAGAACATATAGACATGCTCCGAATGCAGGCTCAAGAAAAAGTTGGGCAGCTGGTGATGCTACAAGTAGAGCTGTTAGACTAGCAATGATAACTATGTCTGGAGAAATGGGATATCCAAGTGTTCTCTCTACTCCAGTATGGGGATTTGAAGACGTTTTATTCGATGGAAAACAAATTGTATTGCCTCAACCACTTGGAACCTACGTTATGGAAAATATACTTTTTAAGATTAGTTTTCCTGCTGAGTTTCATGCCCAAACGGCAGTAGAAGCTGCTGTAAAACTTCATAATGTCGTTAAAGATAGGATTAATGAAATAAAGTTAATTGAAATTACAACCCATGAATCTGCAATAAGAATTATTTCAAAAGTTGGAGAATTAAATAATCCTGCTGATAGAGATCACTGTTTGCAGTACATGGTTGCAATTGGATTACTTAAAGGAAATTTAATAGCAGAAGATTATGAGGATGATGTTGCAGAAGATCCAAGAATAGATATATTAAGAGAAAAAATGACTATTAATGAGGATAAAAAATATTCAAAAGATTACCTTGAAGCTGATAAAAGATCTATCGCAAATAGAATAAAAATTTCTTTTATTGATGGTACTTCAACAGATGAAATCGAGGTTGAATACCCCATTGGCCATATGAGAAGAAGAGATGAAGGCATACCAGTGTTAGAAAATAAATTTAAGTCTAATTTAGCAATTACTTATGATGAAGATATTGCTAAAAGAATATTTGAACTTTGTATGAGTCAACAAGAACTAGAAGAAACCTCAGTAGTAGATTTCCAAAGCTTGTTATCCAAAAAAACCAAACAGTTGTAAAAAACCCTAAAAATAAAGCTTTTTTAGCATTTTGGACTATAATTATCGCCATGTCAGGCAATACGTTTGGAAAAATATTTAAAATTACGACTTTTGGAGAGAGTCATGGTAGTGCTATGGGCTCAATTCTAGATGGATGTCCGCCTCAAATAGAACTTACTAATGAAGATATTCAACTTGAATTAGATAGGAGAAAGCCAGGACAGTCAGATGTAACTACTCAAAGAAAAGAAGATGATGCAGTTGAGATAATGTCAGGTGTTTTTGAAGGAAAAACGCTTGGGACTCCAATAGGAATGATAATTTATAACAAAGATCAAAAATCAAAAGATTACTCAGATATTAAAGATGTATTTAGACCAAATCATGCAGACATTACTTATCAAGCAAAATATGGCCATCGAGATTATAGGGGTGGAGGAAGATCCAGCGCTAGGGAAACTGTAAATTGGGTTGCCGCTGGAGCAGTTGCTAAAAAAATACTTCAAAAAGAAGGAATAACTGTAAATGGATTTGTTTCTGAGATTGGTAAAATAAAAGCTGAAACTATAAATCATAAAAAAACTGCAAATAAATATTTTTTTTGTGACGAATCAAAACTTTCTGAATTAGATTCTATGTTTAACAAATTAATTGAAGAGGGTAATTCTGTGGGTGCAAAGCTAGGAGTTATTGTTGAAAATTGTCCAGTAGGCCTTGGTGACCCAGTTTTTGAGAAGCTCGATGCTAATCTTGCGAAAGCAATAATGACAATCAATGCAGTCAAATCAGTATCTATTGGGAACGTAGATGATCTTTTAACCTTAAAAGGTTCTGAAGCAAGAGATGAAATCACAGCGTCAGGCTATTCTTCAAATAATTCAGGAGGAATCCTTGGAGGAATATCTAATGGAGACGATATCAATCTTAGCTTTATTATTAAACCAACCTCAAGCATAAAAACAAAAGGTAAAACTATAAATAAGGATGGCGAAGAAGTTGACATAGAAGTTAAAGGAAGACATGACCCTTGTGTTGGCATTAGAGCTGTTCCAATTGCTGAAGCAATGGTAAGTATTGTTTTAGTAGATCACTTATTAATTAATAGAGCACAGTGCGCTGATGTTGAACAAAAACTACCATTTACAGAATAGATATAATGAAGACTTTGTACGACAAACTCTGGGAAGAGCATCACGTTACCCAACTTGATTCGGGTGAATCTCTTTTATACATCGATAGGCATTATCTTCACGAAGTAACATCACCCCAGGCATTCGAGGGATTAGCAAAAAAAAATTTAAAACCTTGGAGGCTTGGAGCAAATATTGCTACTCCAGATCATAATGTCCCAACAACTAGAGGGAATGATTTTAATTCTAATCAAATAAAAGATGAGATTTCAAAGATACAAGTAGTTGAGCTTGATAAGAATTGTAATGCTTTTGGAATCAAACAGTTTGATATTAAATCTTCAAAGCAAGGCATTGTTCATGTTATAGGCCCAGAGCTTGGATATACCCTGCCAGGCATGACAATAGTTTGTGGAGATTCTCATACCTCAACTCATGGTGCGTTAGGATGTTTAGCTATGGGCATTGGAACTTCAGAAGTTGAGCATGTTCTTGCCACGCAGTGTCTAAAAGTGTCTAAGCTAAAAAATATGCTTGTTAGGTTCGAAGGAACCCCAGTCGAAAATGTTTCTTCAAAAGATATTGTTTTATATTTTATTGGTTTAATTGGAACAGCAGGTGGTACTGGTTATGCAATAGAATTTTCGGGGAGCTACATAAAAGATATTTCTGTAGAAAGCAGGATGACTATTTGTAATATGGCAATTGAAGCAGGTGCGAAGGTAGGACTAATTGCTCCAGACAAAACTACAATAAATTATGTAAAAGAAAAATCTTTTCTAGATAAAAAAACTTTAGAGAAAGCCGAAAACTATTGGTTAAATTTAAACACTGATGATGGAGCAAAATTTGATAATGAAGTTGTTATTGATGTATCTAAAATTAAGCCACAAGTTACATGGGGTACTTCACCAGAAATGGTTGTGAATTATGATGATGAAATACCAACAGTTTTAAGTGCAAATGATGATAACAAAAGGAATATTGAATTAGCCAGAAATTATATGGGCATACAAAATGAATCTAAGTTATCTGATTTAACTTTTGATAAAGTTTTTATTGGATCATGTACAAATTCTAGAATTGAGGATCTTAGGCAGGCTGCAAAAGTAGTTAAAGGTAAAACGATTGCTGATAATATTATTGAGGCAATAGTAGTTCCAGGTTCTGGAATGGTTAAAGAGCAAGCCGAAATGGAAGGTCTTGACGAAGTATTCAAAGAAGCTGGTTTTATCTGGAGAGATCCCGGATGTTCAATGTGTTTAGGAATGAATCCTGACCAATTAAAGCCGTATGAAAGATGTGCATCTACATCAAATAGAAATTTTGAGGGCAGACAAGGTTATTTAGGACGAACCCATTTAATGAGTCCACTAATGGCAGCATACACAGCTATAAATGGAACTGTCGGTGAGCCATCATGACATCTAATAGTGAAGGATTAATCATAGATGGAGTAGTAAGTTATATTGATAGAGATAACATTGACACAGATCAAATCATTCCAACAGAATATTTGAAATCAATTAAAAAATTTGGCTATGAAGATTATTTGTTTGATGGATGGAGATATAAGGATGATGGAAAGCTTGGTGTTAAAAAAGAAGATAGACATATCAACCAAGATTTTATTTTAAATAACAAACCATATAGTGAATCTAAAATTCTTCTTGTAAGGGATAATTTTGGATGTGGTTCATCAAGGGAACACGCTGTATGGGCCTTAAGAGATTTTGGCATTAAAGCAGTTATAGCATCATCATTTGGAGACATTTTTTATAATAATTGTTTTAAAAATTCGGTACTACCAATCAAGTTAAGAAAAAATGAAATTGAAGAACTTTTTGGTTTAGTTAAAAAAGATATTGTTGAACTCTCTATAGATCTTCAACAAAGAAAGATCTACATAGATGACACACATAAATTAAATTTTAAAGTAGATGATCATCTAATTGATCGAATCATATATGGATTAGATGATGTTGATGTTAGCCTGAAAGAGAAAGAGAAAATCTTAAACTTTGAAAAAAATAGGATGTCATCAAAACCATGGATATATGCTAATGAGTAAAAAAGTATTAGTTTTGCCAGGTGATGGCATTGGTCAAGAGGTAACCGCATCTGCTGTTGAGGTCTTAGATTTTATAATTGATGAATATAGCCTTGATTTTAAAGTAACATCAATGAATGTTGGTGGAACAGCTTATGACGAGTCAGGTTCACCAATACCAGATAATGTTCTTGATGCAGCTAAGGAGTCAGATGCTATTTTATTTGGTGCTGTTGGAGGCCCTGAATGGGATGATCTGGACTGGGATGATCGACCTGAAAATGCTTTATTAAGATTAAGGAAAGAATTAAATCTTTTTGCAAATCTTAGACCAGCCTTTTTATTTAACGAGTTATCAGACGCATCTCCATTAAAAAAAGAAATAATAAATGATCTTGATATCCTCATTGTAAGAGAACTTACAGGAGGAATATATTTTGGTGAACCTAGAGGTATTTTTTTAGATAAAGAACCTAACTATGCTTTTAATACAATGATTTATAATGAAGAAGAAATTAGGAGAATTGCTAGAATAGCATTTGAATCTGCACAAAAAAGAAATAAAAAATTATGCTCTGTTGAAAAAGCTAATGTATTAGAGGTATCAAAATTTTGGAGATCTATTGTGACTGAAATGTCTGAAGATTATCCAGATATTGAGCTTTCGCATCAGCTTGCTGACAATGCTGCAATGCAATTAGTTCTTAACCCTAATCAGTTTGATGTGATAGTTTCGAGCAATCTTTTTGGAGATATTCTTTCAGATATTGCTGCTACGCTTACTGGCTCAATTGGCATGCTTCCTTCAGCGTCATTGGATAGCTCATTCAAGGGTATGTTTGAACCATGTCATGGTAGTGCACCAGATATAGCAGGAAGAAATTTAGCAAACCCCTTGGCAATGATTTCTTCACTATCAATGGCACTAAAATATTCGCTAAACGAGGAGGAAGCCGCAAATAAAATTGATAAGGCTATTAGAAAGTTTATCGAGTCTGGTAATAGAACTATTGATATAACAACAGACAAAAAGTATCTAAAAACTTCAGAAGTTGCAAAAAAAATAATTGAGATGATTAAAGATGAATAATTCAATTAATTTAGCTTTAGTTGGAGCGTCTGGTGTCGTAGGAAATAAGATAATATCTTTATTGGAGAAAAAGAAAGTAAATATTAATAATTTTTTTCCTCTTGGCCACGCCTCTGTAGGAAAAGAAATCTCTTTTAATAATAAAAAATATATTATCGAAGATATATCAAGCTTTGATTCAACAAAGGCAAGTATGATTATTTTTTCAGCTGGCTCAGATGTTGCCAGAAAGTATGCAAAAGATTTTGTGAATATGGGTTCTTTTGTAATAGATTTATCTTCAGAATATAGATATGAAGAGGACGTACCATTAATTATTCCAGAAATTAATGGATATATTCTTAATGATGTTGAAGGCCCATTACTTATTGCAAATCCAAATTGTTCTGTATCACAACTTTTAATGGCAATTGAACCAATCCATAGAAAATATAATGTAGAAATATTAAATGTTGCCACTTACCAAGCTGTATCTGGAACTGGTAAAGATGCAGTAGCAGAACTCAATCTTCAATTACATGACAAAAACGCTGAGCCAAAAGTATACCCAAAGAAAATTGCTTTTAACGCCATACCTCAATGTGATATTTTTCTTGATAATGATTTTACAAAAGAAGAGATGAAAGTTGTTTGGGAAACGAAGAAGATTTTAGATCCAAATATTGAAGTTCAGGCAACATGTGTAAGGGTTCCTGTTATTAATGGTCACTCAGAAGCAATATTTTTTAGAACAAACAATCCCATTACAAAAAAAGAAATATGTGATCTATTGTCAGTTTCTTCAGGAATAACCATTATAGATAACCCATCAAAGTTAGAATATCCAACTCCTCTTGAAAACGCAGATGATACCGAAGATGTTTTTGTTGGAAGAATAAGAACACAAATTATTAATAATGAGAGTTGGGTCTCTATGTGGATAGTTGCAGATAATGTTTACGGTAAAGGGGCTGCTCTGAATGCTGTACAAATTCTTGAACAACTAATTGAAAATAATAAACTGTGCTGAAATATTTTTACTTTGTTTTAATAAGCATTTCTTTGAATGTTCTCTCAGATATCATTTTATATTCTCCAGAAATAAATACTAATTCTAATGACGAAAGGGTAATTGAGTTAAAAATAAAAAATGCTAATGTCAAAGATTCAGAAATATTTATAAATGAATATAAGTCAGAAGATATTATTGATGACAACTTAATTAAATACACATTGCTTGAAAATTTTGATGATTATCAAACATTTAAAATAGTTCTGTCTAGTAATTATTTTGAGGATTATTTCAGTTTTCAAATTAACATAAAAGATAAGCTAAAAAAGGATATTTTTATTTTCTTACCTTCAAAATCAAGAGGATCACAAGCCTCGAAAGAAAGAGCCGTCACAAATCAATCATTAAATAATGTATTCCAAAATGATATATCTAATATAAACGAAGTCTCTACAAATACTGAGGTTGTTCAAAAAATTTATAAAGCTGAGGATATTTCAACCATGTGGAGTTTGGCAACAGAAATCAAACAAGGTTTGAACGATATTTCAATATATCAAATTATGTGGTCAATTTATTTAGGAAATAAGTCTGCCTTTATTGACAATAATATTAATTTAATTAGAAGTGATATAGATATTCAAATACCTAATATTTCAGAAATGGAAAATATATCTTTTGAAATAGCAAGAAAGTCTATTTTTGATATGAATACTTCCTTTTCATCTAGTTTTAAAACTGCCTCAAGATCTTTGCTTGTATTAACTGCTCCAAAAGTAGTTGAAAATCAAATTGATACTGAAGAAATTCAGGAAAAAACTGAGGATGTTAATCAATTTACATTTGATGAGACAAGTGACCCTGAAACATTAATAAAAAGTAATACTAAAGAAATTTCACTTGGAATTGAAAACGATACTGCACAAGAGTTAATCAATAAAACAAAAGAATCAGCTGAGGTTCAAAATGATAGAAGTTTTGAACTCATGGATATCCTATTTATTTCATTAGTTTCGGTACTTTCAGGTATTTTGTTAGCTTTGATTTATATTCAATACAACAATTATAAAAATGGTAAAAAAATTCTATATGATTTTGAGGAGGCGGTTGATGATGACAAGACTGAATTTGGAATACCTGATGGCTTAAGTATTAATAATAATAGAGATCAACAACAATTTGATTTAGCTGTAACTTATTTTGAAATGAAAGATTATGATGCCTCAAAAAATATACTAAATTATCTAATTAAAGAGTCAAAAGATGAAGAAATTAAATCACTTTCATCAAATCTCCTTTCAAAAATCAATCAAGAGTGAAATTAGCTTTTACAGTTGAGTATGATGGCACAGATTTTTCTGGCTTTCAGCGTCAGAAGAATGCAATAACGATTCAAGAACAACTTGAAATTGCTATTATGGAAATTACAGGAAATCCCATTTCGATTAACTATTCTGGTAGAACTGATGCAGGAGTTCATGCTCTATCTCAGGTTTTTGATTTTGAAACAAACCTCAAAAGAGAAGATAATAATTGGATAAAAGGAATTAATTCAAATCTACCAAATACGATATCTGTTAAAGAGATTCATAATGTTCCTGATTCGTTTAATTCAAGATTTTCTGCAATTAATAGGAATTATTCATATGTCATTTATAATTCATCAAGTAAGCAATTATTTTTTGATAAATATTCACATAGGGTCTCAAATACACTTGATATTGAAGAAATGTCCCGACAAATAAAAATGTTTATTGGAGAACATGATTTTAGTTCCTTTAGGAGTTCAAGTTGTAACTCAATGAACCCTATTAAAAAAGTTTTTAAGGCTGAAGTGAAAACTTTTAATAAATTTATAATTATTTCAATATCTGCAAATGCTTTTTTGCAGAATATGGTAAGAATTATGGTTGGAACAATATTAGATATATCGAAAAATGAAAACAATCTTTCAGTGAGCGAAATAATTGAAAAGAAAGATAGATCTTTTGCTGGAAAAACACTTCCTGCATCTGGCTTATTCTTTCTAGGCCCAAGCTATGACTCTAAATTAAAAATACAAAGTCCAGTAAAAAATTTACTTGATAGATTCAAAATATGAACAAACCCCTCTATAAAATATGTGGAATCAATAATCAAAAAATACTTGATTATTTAATCTCATCTGAAAGTAATGCAAATTTTCTAGGATTTATTTTTTATGAAAATAGTCCAAGGAATGTAAATAATGATTTCTTAAGGACGATTAATCAAACAGATTTTAAAGATAAAAAACCAGTATGTGTTTATGTGAATGCATCTGAGGAGTTTGTTAGGGAAACTTCATCATATTTTAAAAATCCTCTTCTCCAATTCCATGGAGATGAGACAAATACATTCTGTAAATTATTCAAAAAAGAATTTTGGAAAGTTATAAGATTCAAGGATGTTAATTGTCTTGATAAAATTCATATGTATCCAGATGCTGCAGGGATTTTGTTAGAAAATTATCAAAAGGGTGTGCATGGAGGAACTGGAAAATCATTTAATTGGCAGCTTATTCCAAAAAAAGTATTAAAAGAGCATAAAATTATTTTATCAGGTGGCATTAATTCAAAAAATGTTGATAATGCTATAGGTATAGACCCATGGTGCATTGATATTAATTCGGGTGTTGAGTCCACAGAAGGCGTAAAAGAAATAAAACTGATTAAAGAGATTTTTAAAAATTTTTAACAATGAAAACAAATAAACAAAATTTGCCAGATAAAAATGGTTTTTATGGAGACTTTGGAGGAAAATTTGTTCCTGAGACCCTTATGTATGCTCTTGAGCAACTGGAGACGACATATACAAAACTAAAAGATAATAATGAATTTAAGGAAAAATTTTATAGTGATTTATCAGAGTTTGTTGGTAGACCATCACCACTATATTTTGCAGAAAGACTTACTAAGCATTATGGAACTGGTTCAATTTGGCTTAAAAGGGAAGATTTAAATCATACGGGTGCTCATAAAATTAATAACACTATTGGACAAATTCTATTAGCTAAATACATGGGAAAAAAAAGAATTATTGCAGAAACTGGTGCTGGACAACATGGAGTTGCAACTGCTGCTGTTGCTGCAAGATTGGGCTTAGAATGCCATATTTATATGGGTTCAGAAGATGTTGAGAGACAATCTTTAAATGTTTACAGAATAAAACTTCTGGGTGCTCACGTCCATGCTGTCAATTCTGGTTCTGCAACGCTGAAAGACGCATTAAATGAAGCCTTGAGAGATTGGGTAACAAATGTAGATAATACTTATTACATTATTGGAAGCGTAACTGGACCTCATCCTTATCCAATGATTGTCAGAGACTTTAATTCAGTTGTTGGAGAGGAATTAATATCACAATCGAAAGAATTATTTAGTGCAATGCCAGACGCGATTGTTGCTTGTGTTGGTGGTGGCTCCAATGCAATGGGAGCTTTTTATCCATTTATTTCTATGAATGAAACAAGACTTATTGGTGTTGAAGCTGGTGGTGAGGGTGTTGAAACTGGTGAACATGCAGCACCATTAAATGATGGTATTCCAGGAGTATTGCATGGAGCACTAAGCTATCTAATGCAGGACGAAAAAGGTCAAGTAAAAGAAACAAAATCTGTATCTGCCGGCCTAGATTATCCTGGTGTTGGACCTGAACATTCCTGGCTTAAAGATTCAGGAAGAGCTGAATATGTTGCAGTTAGCGATGATGAAGCTTTAAGAGCATTTCACGAAGTATCAGAATTAGAGGGAATAATTCCTGCTCTTGAAACAGCTCATGCTTTTGCTTATCTTGATATTTTGATGAAAGAATATGATTCATCTGCAAACATAATTGTTAATCTGTCTGGAAGGGGTGACAAGGACATTAATACTGTTGCTGAGATAGATGGAATTAAACTTTGAATAGATTAACAGAAACATTAGCAAACCTTAAACAACAAAATAAAAAAGCTCTTGTAGCCTACTTAGTTGCTGGTGATCCTGATATAGAGACAACCATTGATTTAATGCATTTATTTGTTGAGGCTGGCGTGGATGCAATTGAAATAGGCGTTCCCTTTACGGACCCAATTGCAGAAGGTCCAGTAATTCAAAGAGCCCATGACAGAGCCCTAAAGAACAATATTTCTTTAAAAGACATTTATTCAATGGTTGAAATTTTTAGAAATAAAGATTCATCTACACCTCTTATTTTAATGGGTTATCTTAATACATTCATGTTTCATAAAAAAATTATTGAAGAAAATAAAAATAGTGCTATTGATTCAATATTGGTTGTCGATATTCCGGGAGAGCTCAATCTAAATGATTATGGTATCAAAAGTTCATCAATCAATACTATTTCACTTATATCACCTACAACAAAACAAGATAGGATTGAATCTATTGCAAAAAATAGCTCTGGTTTTGTTTATTATGTAACCTTGAGAGGCGTAACAGGAGCGTCAAACTTAGATTCGAATGAAATCTCTAATAATGTTAACGAAATAAAAAAACATGCATCAGTCCCTACGCTTGCTGGTTTTGGTATTAAATCTGCAAGCGACGCATCACTGTTATCTAAGCATTCTGACGGTATTATTATAGGGTCATCTATTGTGCAAATGATTGAACAAAACTCAGTGACAAAAGAATTTGATAGAATAAGAGAGTATATTACTGAAATAAAACAAGCAATATCATGAACTGGTTAACAAGATTAATACCTTCAATAGGCACTTTAAAGACTAAAAGTAAAGTACCTGATGGAATGTGGACCTCTTGCAAAAATTGTGGAGCAGTCTTATATACGCCTGAGCTTGAAAAATCCTTATACGTTTGTCCAAAATGCGACTATCATTTTAGGATAGGTGCAAGAAAAAGACTTGATATTTTCTTAGATAGTAGCTCTTACACTGAAATAGCACCAAACCTAACTACAAAAGATCCACTAAAATTTAAAGATTCAAAAAAATATTCAACTAGAGTAAAAGATGCAGTTGCAGCCACAGGTGAGAAAGAAGCGATAATAGTTGTAAAAGGTGAATTAGATTCAACAGATGTTGTGGTTGCATCTTTTGAGTTTAGATTTCTTGGTGGCTCTATGGGTAGTGTTGTTGGAGAAAAGTTTGTACAAGGTATTAATTTAGCAATAAAAGATAAGTGTCCATTTATATGTTTTGCAACGAGTGGTGGAGCAAGAATGCAAGAATCAATGATCTCACTTATGCAAATGGCAAAAACATCTGCAGCTATACAAAAGTTCAAGAAAGAAAAACTACCTTACATATCTGTTCTAGTTGACCCTATTTACGGCGGCGTTTCTGCAAGCATTGCTATGTTGGGTGATATTAATATAGCAGAGCCTAATGCTTTGAGTGGCTTCACAGGCAGAAGAGTTATAGAACAAAATTTGAGAATTGAGCTTCCAGATAATTTCCAAAAATCAGAATATTTATTGAAAAATGGGGCGATAGATATGATTGTGCATAGAACAAATCTCAGATCAAAGATTACTGGAATATTAAGAAAAATTTATAAAAATTAATGCATATTGAGAGGCTTGCTGGGTTATTTGGTATTTCATCTTTAATAATATTTATTCTTTATTTCTTTTATCCAAATGGATCACCTACCTTAACTGTTGAATCAAATGTCACCCAAGAAGATATATTAGACGCTAAACCAATTAACAAAAAAATATCTGATTCAAAAAAAATAAATACAGGAGATTTTGAAACATACGAGGAAAAAGATTTTGACTTTTTTGTTTATCGCGCTCATATATTATCAATAAGGAATAACGCAGATAAACTTGTTGAGGATATTAGGATTGCAGGGCTGCCGGCATTCGTAGAAAAATTTGATAACGAAAAAGATTTATTTGTAGTTTATGTAGGGCCTTTTATTTCAGAAGATGATATTGTTGTGAATATGAACAAAATTAAGGAATTATCTAAGTCAACTAATGGAGAAATAACTCGTTGGAAGCTTTAGGGTTAAATTTAACTGATTGGTCAATCTTAGTTATTTTGATTGCCTCAGGAGTAATATCGTTATCCAGAGGCTTTACCAAAGAATTTTTGTCATTATTTCTATGGCTTGCTGCATTTGTTGCGGCGATTAGCCTTGAATTCTTAGCTACACCAAAAATTAATGAATATATAGGCAATGAAGAAATATCAAAAATAATTTCATACATTGTTGTTTTTATAATTTTTATATTTCTTGGTGGGATTTTAATTAAATTTATTAGCAAGCTCATAAAATGGTCAGGAGCTTCTGGTTTTGATAAATTTTTAGGAGTTCTTTTTGGTCTTACCAGAGGCTTGGTAGTAATATTTGTTATTTTTCTCTTATTACCATCAAGCTTGAAATCCACTGACTTAATTATAAACTCAAAAATAACTCCAATAATTCAGACTTATGCTCCAGAAATAGAAGCATATTTTAGAAATTTAGTAGATAATAGAAATCTGGTAGACGAAGCATTGGAGATGATAGAACCTCTTCAAAATGAGGTACCTCCAGTGTCAAATGAAAACAACACTAAAGATGGGGATTCTTAATGTGTGGAATAGTTGGAATTTCAGCTGAAACTAACGTAGCTGCTGAAATTTACGATTCTTTATTGATGCTTCAACATAGAGGTCAGGATGCAGCCGGCATGGCTGTATGTGATTCAGACGATAAAGTCCAAAGCAGAAAATCCATGGGTTATGTCAGAGATGTCTTTCAACAAAGGCATATGGAAAAGCTTACAGGAAATTACGGTATTGGTCATGTAAGATATCCTACCGCTGGAGGAGCTGGTAAAGAATTTGCTCAGCCAATGTATGTGAATTCACCATATGGAATTAGTCTTGTACATAATGGAAATCTAACTAACTCTAAAAAACTTGGAAATGAATTATTTCATGCTGAGATGAGGCATTTAAAAACTGATTCAGATTCTGAAGTACTTTTAAATATTTTTGCACATGAATTGGGTAAACAAAGAGAAATTTATCCAACTGCAGAGCATATTTTCAAAGCTGTAAATAAAACTCATATAAGGTGTGATGGGGCCTATGCTGTTCTTGCGTTGATAACAGGCCATGGAATTTTAGCTTTCAGAGATAACAATGGAATCAGGCCATTATCGATTGGAGTCAGAGAAGGAAAAACAAGAAAAGAATATATTATTGCATCTGAAGATTCTCTTTTTCTTTCAATGGGATTTACAAAACTAAGAGATATTGAACCAGGTGAAGCAATATTTATTAATAAACAAGGTAAACTTTTTTCGCAACAATGTTCAGAGAATCCTCAAAAAAGACCCTGCATTTTTGAATATGTTTATTTCTCAAGACCAGATTCAAAAATTGACGAGATTTCAGTATATAAAGCTAGAATGAGAATGGGGTCATCGCTTGCAAAACAAATAAAAGAAATAAATCCTGATCATGATATTGATGTTGTAATTCCAATTCCTGATAGTTCCACTACCGCAGCAAATCAATTAGCAGTAGATTTAAATATTCCCTATAGAGAGGGATTTGTTAAAAATAGATATATTGGAAGAACTTTTATAATGCCATACCAGGAAGAAAGAAAAAAATCAGTTAGAAGAAAGCTAAATATTTTAGATTTAGAGTTTAAAGATAAAAATGTTTTGCTTGTTGATGATTCAATTGTAAGGGGAACTACAAGTAAAAAAATTATTGAAATGGCAAGGGAGGCTGGTGCGAAAAAAGTTTATTTTGCTTCTGCAGCACCTGCTATCAAATATCAAAATTTATATGGTATTGACATGCCTGCAACATCAGAGCTAATAGCATCAAATAGGTCAAATGATGAAGTGGCAAAAGAGATAGATGCAGATTGGCTAATCTATCAGACTTTAGAGGATTTGATTGAAACGGTGAGATTTGGAAATCCAGAAATAAATGAGTTCGAGACTTCAATTTTTACTGGTGAGTATATAACTCCGCTAGTAGAAAACTATTTAGAGGAGCTTGAAATCTCAAGAAAAGACGAGCTAAAGATGCAAAGAGAAAAGTCAAAATCAAACAGAGGTTAATTTAAGAGGGGTTTACTATATTAATCGCTGGAATATCTGCGCTATCAGCACTTTTTACATATGACTCAATTTCATTAAAGTTCAAATATCTATATATGTTGTCAGCTAATGGATTAATGTCATTCATGTATTCGTGATACTCATCAATTGATGGCAATCTTCCTAAAACAGCCGAGATAGCAGATAGTTCTGCTGAAGCCAAAAATACATTCGCTCCATCCCCTAATCGATTAGGAAAGTTTCTAGTGGAAGTAGATACAACAGTAGAGTTAGCAAGAACTCTTGCTTGGTTTCCCATACAAAGAGAACAGCCTGGTAATTCTGTTCTAGCCCCTGATGTGCCAAAAATATTGTAAATCCCTTCTTCAATAAGCTGTTCTTCATCCATTTTAGTTGGCGGTACTATCCATAATCTTGAATTAAGAGATTTATATTTTTCTAGCAATGTTCCAGCCGCTCTGAAATGTCCAATGTTTGTCATACATGACCCAATAAACACTTCTTGAATCTTAGTATTTGCAACATCAGAAAGCGGTTTAATATCGTCTGGATCATTGGGACATGCTAGCAAAGGTTCTTTTATTTCATTAAGATCTATCTCAATTACCTCAGCATATTCTGCATCATCATCAGGCTCAAGAAGCTGAGGGTTTTTAATCCATTCTTCCATTGCTTGTGCTCTTCTCTCAAGGGTTTTAGCGTCCCCATAACCACTAGAAATCATCCATCTCAACATAACTATGTTAGATTTAAGATATTCTTCTATTGGTTCCTTATTTAGCCTCACTGTACAGCCAGAAGCAGAACGTTCAGCTGAGGCATCAGAAAGCTCAAAAGCTTGCTCAACCTTTAAATTTGGTAGACCTTCTATTTCAAGACACCTTCCTGAGAAAACATTCTTTTTGCCATCTTTATCAATTGTTAAAAGTCCTGTTTGAAGAGCAGCATATGGAATTGCATTTACAAGATCTCTGAGGGTAATTCCAGGTTGCATCTCACCTTTAAATCTAACCAAAACTGATTCAGGCATATCAAGTGGCATAACTCCAAGTGTTGCAGCAAAAGCTACTAAACCAGAACCAGCTGGAAAACTTATACCAATTGGAAATCTAGTATGGCTATCACCACCAGTTCCAACCATGTCTGGTAATAACATTCTATTCATCCAGGAATGGATTATTCCATCTCCTGGCCTTAGTGAAACTCCACCTCTATTCATTATAAAGTCTGGAAGACTATGCTGAGTTTCTATATCAACTGGTTTTGGGTAGGCTGCTGTATGACAAAACGATTGCATCACAAGATCTGCAGAGAATCCAAGACAAGCTAATTCTTTTAATTCATCTCTTGTCATTGGTCCTGTTGTATCTTGAGATCCAACAGTACTCATTCTTGGTTCACAATATGTTCCGGGTCTGACTCCATCAATTCCACAAGCTTTTCCTACCATTTTTTGAGCAAGTGTATAACCTTTACTAGAGTTATCATTTGAGTCAGGCCTTTTAAAAATATCAGTTGGATCTAAACCAAGTGCTTCTCTACTTTTATCAGTCAATTGTCTACCAATAATAAGTGGAATTCTTCCATTTGCTCTTACCTCATCCAAAATGACATCTGTTTTTAATTTAAACTCTGATAAAGTTTCCTTTGTATTTGCATCTATAACTCTACCTTTGTATGGTTCAAGGATAATTTCTTGTCCCATAATCATCTGTGAAACATCCATCTCTATAGGAAAGGCACCAGAGTCCTCTAGAGTGTTAAAAAATATTGGTGCTATTTTTCCTCCAAAGCAAAAACCACCTTCTTTTTTATTAGGAATAAAAGGGATTTCATCACCCATATGCCATAAAACGGAATTAGTTGCTGATTTTCTTGAAGAACCTGTACCAACAACATCACCAACGAAAACAAGGGGATTCCCTTTTGCTTTATGTTTATCTATTTCTTTCAATGGTTCTTGTAAGCCTGTTCTTGGCATTTTGAACATTGCTAGAGCATGTAGAGGAATATCTGGTCTTGACCAAGCGTCAGGAGCAGGTGACAAATCGTCAGTATTTATTTCACCTGTTACTTTAAAAACTGTAAGCTTAATTTGATCTGGTAATGGTGTTTTGTCAGTAAACCATGTTCCATCAGCCCAGGCATTGATTACTTGTTCGGCATATTTATTTTCTTTTGATAATTCAAAAATTTCATTAAATGCATCAAAAATTAACAAAGTATTGCTGAGTGATTTTGCTGCAACTTCGCCAAGTTCTTCAATTTTCAAACACTCTATAAGAGGTTGAATATTATATCCTCCTAACATGGTACCCAATATTTCTACCGCCTCACTTTTACTAATATACGGGCTTGATGAAGACCCTTTTGTAATGTCTGATAAAAAAGCTGCTTTAACATATGCTGATTGATCAACTCCAGCAGGGATTCTTTCTTTGAGTAAGAACAATAGAAGCTCTGATTCGTCATTTTTCTCTTTTAACAACTCAACAAGCTCAGTTGTTTGATCAACATCGAGAGGAAGAGGTGGAATGCCTAATTTTTCTCTCTCCTCAACGTGTTTTTTGTAATTTTTTAACATCGTTTGGTCTCCGATGGCAATATTCTACTCCTCTAATAAAAAGGTAGCCACTAAATGCTTAAAAATAATCAAAAATGCGTTATTATTTTTATAAATTATGAAAAAAATGAGAAAAAACAGATCTTCAACACCATGTTTAGGCATATGCACCACAACATTTGGTGACGAGGTTTGCAAGGGCTGCAAAAGATTTTCATATGAAATAGTAAATTGGACAAAATTTACAAAAGAAGAAAGGAGTATTGTAAATAATCGTCTTGAAGAATTTAAAGTAACAATTTTAAAAGACAGATTTGAGATAATTGATCAAAATTTGTTGGAGACAAGACTGGATGAAAATGCAATTAACTTTAACCACTCACTGAATCCACTAACTTGGATTTTTGATTTGTTCAGAGCAGCTGGTTCGCAAGAATTTGACTTAGAAAAATTTGGAATAAAAAGTATCAATTATTATGATGCCAAAACGATAAAAGACGAAATTAACAATGAGCTTCTTCAGTTATCAGAAGCTCATCATGAAAGGTATTTTAAGAAAGCTAACTAAAATCTTTTAACATTATTTTAAGCTCAAGAGAATGTTGTTCCTCTTCACCAATTTGAGCTCTTGCATACTCTTCCAAATAAACAGATTTATTTTCAACACAAGTTAATAATTTTTTATATAAGCTTAGGGCATGAAGTTCATGACTTAGACTTTCTTCCAAAATATCTTTTATAGAATGACGATTTGTTTCTTCAATCTTAGCTATCCTTTGACTTGGATGACCATCTAGACCAGCAATCATTTCACCTGCTTGCTGTGCATGAAGAAGGGACTCAGCTGCTTGTTCTTTTAGAAAGGCAACAATTGGAATTCTATAGGGACCTGTAACCATCATTGAAGAATGAGTGTATCTAACAACACCAGCTAATTCATATTCCATAACCTCATTCAGGATTCCGCATACTTCGTTATTATCAATGGTTTGTTCTTCCATAATATACACTCCTTTTTATTAAGTAATGGTAAATATAAAGAAATTATAGTATATTCAATATTATTGTAAACTACTGATTTAAGGTATTTATTTAATGATAATTGTTTTGATTATCATTCTCATTTAACAAAATATTTATATCTCCAAAATAAAAGATATGCTAAAAAGAAATAAGCAATTTTAGCTAAATGATATATTCCTTTAGCCTGTACAATATTAGCTAGCCAACCATAGCCTTTTGTGTTTTTCCAAACTAGAATAAACGCATCAACTCCAGATAACTCTGAACCATCATCAAATATAACATGTAGTTTTTTTAGGTATTTGTCTTCCATTGAACTGCAGTCAACAAAATTTAAATTTGATCTTTTTTTATAATGTTTAACTTCAAAATTACATATTGAACATTTTTCATTAAATAAGACTTTGCATTCTTTCATAAAAATATAATACCAATAATTATTTAAATTAATATAATAAAAATTAATAAAATATATATATTCTGCGAGGTTAAAAAATGAAATTTGTATTATTGATTTGTATGTTTTTTTCTGGACTATTTTTTGCAAATGATGAGCCTGAGAGAACAGTAAGTGAATTATCAGTATCTGAATTAAAACAGATTGTTAGAATGATTGTTGAAGAAAGTATTGAGCAATGTACTGTCACTGGAACAATGGAAGGAAGAGCTAAATTAAATTTAGCAGTTGAAGGAGAAGTTGTTGCAAAAATGACCTGTGAGTTTAAGTAATAAATACGATGTCTGATAAAAAAAATATTTCAAAATTATTCAAAGATGGTTGGAATAAAATTTTTGGTAAAGAAGAAGATATGACAAAGCTTAGAACAAAAAGTTTGTTTAGAGCTAAAAATGGAATTCAAAATGTTGGAACTCCTCATGACTGGGAAGATTACGAAAAATATAAAAAGGAGTTAAATGAAGATTCAACAGATTAATGTTTATGGAGATTCCATAGAGGAATGTTGTTCAAATCCTATTACTGGTTTTTACAGAGATGGCTTTTGTCGAACTGATGAACTTGATAGAGGTCTTCATGTTGTTTGTGCGAAAATGACTGAAGACTTTCTAAGTTTTTCAAAGAGTAAAGGTAATGATTTAAGTACACCTCGACCAGAATTTAACTTTCCAGGCCTCAAAGAGGGTGATTCTTGGTGTTTATGTGCTGAAAGATGGAAAGAGGCATTCGAATGCGGGTTTGCGCCTAAAATATATCTAAGAAAAACTAATAAAAAAGCCTTAAATGTTATAGATATAGATACTTTAAAGAATTTCGCACTAGATTTAATTTAATTTACTTTAGGTAACTCATACCAGTTTGTTGTATATTTGGGAGATGTCATATTTTGCTTCATAGGAGACCACTTTTTTGTATTTTGTGAAGCAAAATATATTTGAGTCTCAAAGGCGTTCATATAGTCAATGTATTTCATAAATTCTGTATTTTCTTTTGGTTCATTTGGGTCTTTGAATAATGAAAATTGCTTAGAATCCTCATTCGAAAATTTACTTAATAGTATTCCAGCTTTTGCATAATCATATCCAGACCTAAAGATTGGTACCAATGCTTTTTTTGCTGCGGTTAGAATATCCCTAGTATCATTTGTAGGAGTTAATAAACTGATTGTTTTTAAATCTGAATGTTGCGGCTTATTTTTATTAAAAGGACTGGTTCTTACAAACACTGATACTTTAGAACACTTCTGTTTTTCTTTTCTCAATTTTTCTGAAGCTCTTACTGCAAAGTTACTCACGATTGGTTTTAAAGTCTCAAGATTAGAAACTCTTTCACCAAAACTTCTACTTACCACAATTTGTTTTTTTGATGAGACATCATCTTCTATACTAAGGCACCTTTCTCCCCGGAGCTCTCTTACCGTCCTTTCTAGTACTACACTAAACTTTCTTCTAATATTTTGAGGACTCACTTCTGCAAGATCTAGAGCTGTATTAATTTTTGCTTTATTCAGGTGCTCATTTAATTTTCTACCAACTCCCCATACTTTATGTACAGGTGTATTTGCAAGAGCATATCTGATTTGATCTTTATTAGACAACTGTAAAACATATGTTGGTACATTTATTCTTTTAATTTCATTAATTGCAATTTTACTCAGTGTTTTGGTAGGCGCTATACCTATTCTTACTGGAATTCCTGTCCATTGCTTTACAAGGATTCTCATATGACAACTAAAATCATACAGATTATAGTTTTGTCTCAGAGTATCTAAATCTAGAAATGCTTCATCAATACTATAAATTTCCACCTTAGGTACAAATCCTTCTAAGATGTTCATAACCCTGGCAGACATATCCCCGTAAAATGTAAAGTTAGATGAAAATACTTTACCTTTTTGCTTTAAAAAAGAATCCTTTACTTTAAACCAGGGAACTCCCATCGCAATGCCCATTTTTTTTGCTTCGGTACTTCTCGCAATGACACAACCATCATTATTAGAAAGCACAACGATAGGTATATTTTTTAAGTCCGGACGAAATACTCTTTCACAGGAGGCATAAAAACTTTCGCAGTCTACAAGAGCTATAGCCATTTAAAATTTGTTGATTGCTGCAGTAACAGTACCAACTATTTCTAATTCTTGACCATGATTAATAAAAATGGGAGGGTATTCTGGATTATCTGGCATTAAACACATTCTTGGCTTTAACTTTAATCTCTTACAAACAAATTCTCCATCAATAGCAGCAACGATAATACTATTGTGAGAAGGTTTTATACTCCTATCTACTATAAGGACTGCCTGATCAGTTATACCAGATCCAACCATAGACTGTCCTTGAGCTCTAACCAGAAATGTTGCAGCACCATTTTTTATTAGGTGCTTATTTAAATCTATGGGGCTCTCAATATAGTCACTTGCTGGACTAGGGAATCCAGCATGAACTGATTCAAGAAAATATGGCACAAATATTGCCGGCAGATTTTCTTCAGAAATTTTTCCGATGTAATTTACTTTCATAAGGATTTTTTTAAATACTGTATAAATATACAGTATAAATTTGTTTTAGACAATAGGTTTAATAAGCTTGATTATTTGGATATAACAAACTTTTCTAGGGAATGATTAATACCATCAATTGATAAATACCATCCATGAGAATTCCAGTCTCCAAGCACTATTCTTTTAGATAAATCGCTGTTGTGCACCTGCGGTCTGTGAGTGTGACCATGAATAAACAAATCTGGTTCATTTTCTTCTAGAAAGTTATTTACAGATTCAATATTAACATCTGTGATATCAAGAGATTTTCTAGAAGTAGCATTTTTACTTTCCGATCTTAATGAATTTGCAATTTCATTCCTTTCATTAATGCTTTTGGATAAGAAATCTTTTTGCCACTCTTTAGATCTAACTTTGTTCCTAAAATCTATATAGTCATTATCGTCAGTGCATAAGAAATCTCCATGACTAAGGATTGTCTTTAAGCCATTAATATCTATGGTATATGGGTCAGGAAGTATAGAAATACCAACTTCATTTGCAAAACCTTCACCTATTAAAAAATCTCTATTCCCATGCATAAGAAATGCTTCAGGACCACTTGTAGTAAATTCAATAAGAGCTTTTTTTATTTCTTGATGGAAAGAACTATCATCATCATCGCCGATCCAAATTTCAAACAAGTCTCCTAATATGAATAAATGAGTACAGGTCTCTTTAGATTCATTTAAGAATGTTTTGAATGCACTGGTGAGGTGAGGGTTATCTTTGCTTAGATGTATATCAGATATAAAGCGTGGCTTCATTCACTAAGTGTAACAGACTCAATTGTTATAACTTCTTCCGGGACATCTTGATAAGCTCCAGATGAACCAGTTGCAACGTCTGCAATTTGATCAACAATATCCATACCTTCAGTCACAATCCCAAAAACTGCATAACCCCATCCTTGAGGATTTTCTCCAGTATGATTGAGGAATGCATTATCCTTATGATTTATAAAAAATTGACTAGTTGCAGAGTGAGGATCCATTGTTCGGGCCATTGCAATCGTTCCCCGATCGTTTGTAAGACCATTATTTGCTTCATTTTGAATAGGACTTGTACCGCTAGATTTATTACTCATATCAGCAGTCAATCCTCCTCCTTGAACCATAAATCCATTTATAACTCTATGGAAAATTGTTCCTTCATAATATCCAGATTCTGCAATTTTCTTAAAATTTTCAACTGTTATAGGTGCTTTTTCCTCATTGAGTTCTAGTTGGATATCACCTAAGTTTGTTTTAATAGTTGCGTTAGTCATAGTTTTCTCCATTTTTTTTTCAATCTTTATATTATCTGTTTTATCTGCACATGACGTTACCATAAAGATCAAAGCAAGTGAAAAAGTAATAAAAATTGTGGATTTAAAGTTTCTCAAAAATATTTCTCTTAATGTATAGAAATCTTATCATTAAAACTTATAGTTCAACACGTAGTTCTGAAAATGTTTGCTTACTTTTTCTTCAGATAAATTAAACTCTTCAAGTGAGTATGTATGCTTTTCTTTTTTTATACTTTTTTGACTAATAAGATAATCTCTCATTTTATTTTCTGTTTCAATATTAAGATCAAGACCTAATTTCTCATAAACATTTTTAACTGAATTAATAGGACTATTTATAAACTCTGAATAAGCTATATCTGCTATTTGATTATCTGGAAGTACTTTGCGATCTTCAATACCTTTATTTAAACTATGTTGCCAAAAATCTAATACAGTCTCACCAATGCTTTCAGATTCTACATACTTGCTAAAAGTTGATCTTATATTTTTCGTTAGGCTACAGAAAGATCCTATAGATTCAATTGGACTTCTGTGAATATTGATGAACTTTGCATTTGGGTATGTAGTTATTATTTCTGGAATATGTCCAATATGGCTTGGATCTTTCAAAAGCCATCTATTGGGTCTTCCAGAACATTCAAGCATTTGAAAGAACTTTTTATGCCATTCGAATACAGAAGTGAAACTGCAGTTTTTAAGATACTCAACATATTCAGGAATATTAGCCATACATATGTAAACAAAACTTCTTACATTCATAGTTGCAATAAGTTCACACTCTTCTGGTGTTTCAGCTCTAATGTGATGCATGTTTTTTAGTTTTGGAATAATTACTCTTGCAAACTTAAGCTCTAGATTGATCTTTCTTTTTCGCCAAACCTCTTGCTTATTATTTTTTACAAGTGGAAGGGGATTCATTATTTCCCAATATAAAGGAGATCTATGATTGTTATCGAGTGAAAGGAGATTGAAAAGAAAAGTTGTGCCAGATCTTGGCAATCCAATTACAAAAATTGGAGCAGCGGGATCAGGAAAATTTTTATGACTTATAAACTTATGCAATTTTTGCCTAACTAAGAATCTATCTTTAAGCTGATTCTTAAAAGCAATAGAACTTAGAGGATTAAGTTTGTTATTGTTATTAATTGAGTCTACTAATATATTTAACGGTTCCGAATAATCATCTATACCAAGATTTCCATCAAGACCGCCAAGCATTTGTTTAAAACTTACTTTATTTAACACCTTATCAATATCTGTTATTAAATATAAGATAACCTTATATTTTGAAATCTACAATTAAGTTTTATGAATATATTATTCTTATGTGTTGGAAATTCTGCGAGGAGTCAGATGGCTGAAGGATTAGCCAGAGAAATTTTAGGATCAAAATTTGTTATTAAAAGCGCAGGCTCGCAACCATCAAACTTGGTTCATCCAAATGCTATATGGGCTATGGATCAAGTTGGTATAGACATAAGAGAACATTTTACAAAATCCATTGACGATATTGATAAGGAATTTATTGATAACCTTGATATTGCTATTACATTATGTTCTGAGGAAATATGCCCAGTTTTGAATAATAATGTGAAAAAAATACATTGGATGAATGAAGATCCTGCAAACAAAAATCTTTCAGATGAACAATCAAAAATTGTCTTTACTAAAGTAAGGGATAATCTATACAATTTAATAAAAAAATTCTTTTTATTAAATGCTTGAATGAATTTTTTTTTAAAAGATGTAAAAATTGGCTCCTCAGGTTGGGATCGAACCAACGACCAATTGATTAACAGTCAACTGCTCTACCGCTGAGCTACTGAGGAACGCTAATAGCAGAGCATTATAAGTAATTTTTTATATATAAGTAAATGACAAAAACATTAAAGGTAGTTTCGGACTTTGAACCAGCCGGATCGCAGCCAGAAGCTATTAATAATTTAGTTGCAGGTTTGCAAGATGGTTTACTGCATCAAACTCTTTTAGGTGTTACCGGTTCTGGAAAAACATACACAATGGCAAAGGTTATTGAGCAAACGCAAAGACCAGCAATTGTAATGGCGCACAATAAAACTCTTGCAGCACAATTATATGGAGAGTTTAGAGATTTCTTCCCCAACAACTCAGTTGAATATTTTGTTTCTTATTATGATTATTATCAACCTGAAGCATATGTTCCAACTTCAGATACTTATATTGCTAAAGATGCATCAATAAATGAGCATATTGAGCAGATGCGATTATCGGCAACCAAAGCTTTGATAGAACGTAAAGATACTATTGTAGTTGCAACTGTCTCCTCTATATACGGCCTAGGTGCTCCTGAATCATATCTGAAGATGGTTGTTCATTTAGATAGAGGCGATACTATTTCTCAAAGAGATTTAGTTCTTAGGCTTTCTGCACTTCAATATACTCGTAATGATTTAGATTTTAGAAGAGCAACATTTAGAGTAAGGGGTGATACAGTTGATGTGTATCCAGCAGATTCTGATAAAGAAGCTCTAAGGATAGAATTTTTTGGGGATGAAATAGAAAAATTATCTTGGTTTGATCCTCTGACTGGTGTTCTTATAAATGAAATACCAAGGGCAACCATATTTCCAAAGACGCATTATGTTACTCCAAAAGAAACTGTTACCAATTGCATTCCAGATATAAAGGATGAGCTTAAATCGCGCCTAGAGTTTTTAAAAGATAATAATAAACTTGTTGAGGCTCAACGTCTTCAGGAAAGAACAACTTATGACATAGAAATGATGCGAGAGCTCGGTTATTGTCAAGGCATAGAGAACTATTCAAGATATCTCAGTGGGAGAAATCCAGGAGAATCACCACCATGTCTTTTCGACTATATACCCAAAGATGCTGTTGTTTTTATAGACGAGTCTCACGTATCAGTACCACAAATTGGTGCTATGTATAAAGGAGATAGATCTAGAAAAGAAACTCTCGTTGAATATGGTTTTAGATTACCTTCAGCACTAGATAATAGACCATTAAAATTTGAGGAATGGGAGATGTTAGCTCCACAAAGAATTTATGTTTCTGCTACCCCGAGTCGATATGAAAAAGAACATCAAGATAATCTTGTTGAGTTAATTATTAGGCCTACTGGCTTAACTGATCCAGACGTTGAAATAAGACCAGCCTCAAATCAAATTGATGATGTAATTGGTGAATGCAATGAAAGAGTAGCCATGAAGGAAAGGGTACTGATTACAACATTAACTAAAAGAATGGCGGAGGATTTAACAGACTATCTCAATGAAAATAATATTTCAGCTAGATATATGCACTCAGATATCGATACTGTTGAAAGAGTAGAAATTATTAGAGATTTAAGACTTGGGAAATTTGATGTTTTAGTAGGTATAAATCTTTTGAGAGAGGGATTAGATATACCAGAGGTAAGCTTGGTAGCAGTTTTAGATGCTGATAAAGAAGGATTCTTAAGATCAGATACTACTTTAATACAAACTATAGGAAGAGCTGCAAGAAACCTAAGAGGAAGAGCAATACTTTATGCAGATAAAATTACAGGATCCATGCAGAGAGCCATTGACGAGACCGACAGAAGAAGATCAATACAAGAAAAATTTAATAAAAAACATAATATAAGTCCTAAATCTATCTCAACCAAAGTTAAAGATATTATGGAGGGAGCAAGAGTAATTAAGGGAAATACAAAGAAGAAAAAAGAGGACATAGAAAAAATTATTCCATTCAAAATTCAGGATGACACAATTGATAATCTAAACATAACTCTTAGCAAACTAGAAGACGAAATGTTTGCTTTAGCTAAAAAAATGGAATTTGAAAAAGCTGCTTTATGCAGAGATAAAATTAATTCTCTTAAAAGAAAATTAATTGATCTTTAGGAGCTACACAATCATGAGCGCTCATCAGTAAGTAGTACTCTTTTACTCTATTAACATAATCAATAGCTTGTTGGCCTCTCGAATAAGATTCTTTATCTACCAAGTTTAAATCTGAGCCTTTTACTGTTTTTAATTTATTTTTTATTTCACTCCATGTAACTTTTTCAACATCGTTATTAAGTGAATTTGCAATATTTTTAATATTAGTAGGACCTAAATTGTAACTAGCAAGTGTGATAGATAATTTATCTGCCTCAGTAAGACCAATTTTATTTTTTTGTTGCAGCATTGAGAAATACTTTGCTCCACCATTTATATTTTGTTCAGGATTTAGTCTTTTTTCAACACCAACAAGTGCTGCAGTTTCTAAAGTAACCATCATCATTCCTCTTACACCCATATTTGATTTTGCTTTTGGATCCCATTGTGATTCTTGAAATGAGATAGCTGCAAGTAAATTCTTTTCTATCTCATTTTCTATGGCAGCCTGACTAAACATTTCATCAAAGTTAGGATATCTAGTGGACAACAAATCTTTAAATTTATTTTTTTCAAAAGTATTAAGAGAAGAATTTGAGTAAGTTGATTCTAGAATTTTGTTGCAATCAACCTTAATAAAATATTGCCAAAATCCTAATAGTGCAAGAACTACCAGCATGCATAAAAAAAGTTTAAAGATATTCCCCATTTTTAATTATTTAATACATAAAGACTCTATAATTGTTATATACAATATTTCAGACTTAATGAAGTGTCAAAGATAAAGAGCTTTATATTTAAGGGTAAACAAAGTTTTTCAAGATCGAAACTTGAAAAAATAAATCACGAATTCAATAAATTTAATAACCTAAATTCCGAGATATCTTCCAATGAAATTTATTTCGTCCTTACTGATTCATCAAAAATTGATATGGATGCAATTAAAGATGTATTGTCAGCAAGCGAACATAATCAAGACTTTTCATTTTACGTTGGACCTAGGCTGGGGACTATTTCACCATGGTCGTCAAAAACAGAGGATATTATAAGAAATGTAGGATTTAAAAATATCCTTAGAGTAGAAAAACTTTTTGGCTATTTAATTGATTTAAAAATCAGTAATCAAAATCTAAATACATCCATGTTTATTGATCGAATGACTCAGTCAATATATTGGAATAAGGAAGACTTTGAAAATCTCTTCGTACCAGACAAGCCAAGATCTTTAAATCAAATTAATATATTGGACAAAGGCAAAGATGAGCTTAAAAGAGCAAATCAATCTTTCGGCTTTGCAATAAGTGATGACGAAATTGATTACCTCTTTGATTTTTTCTCTTCAGAAAAAAGAAACCCAACAGATGCAGAGTTAATGATGTTTGCTCAGGCAAATTCAGAGCATTGTAGACATAAAATCTTTAATGCAAAGTGGAATGTTGATGGCACTCAAAAAAATAATACCTTATTTGATTTAATCAAAGAGACAAGCAAATCATCTCCTGATGGAATCATATCAGCGTATAAAGATAATGCAGCTATTGTTAAAGGTGAAAAAGTTGAAAGACTTCATTTGAATGAAGCAAATCAATATGAATTTATTGAAGATAATTTAAATTCAACAATAAAAGTAGAAACACATAATCATCCTACAGCGATTTCACCTTATCCAGGAGCATCAACTGGATCTGGTGGAGAGATAAGAGATGAAGGTGCCACTGGAAGAGGTGCCAAGCCTAAGGTAGGCTTGATTGGTTACAATGTTTCAAACCTTAGAATTCCAGACTTGCCAAGAAGTTGGGAAGGGGAAGAACAAAAACCATCGAGAATCGCATCTCCTTTTCAAATAATGACAGAGGCTCCTATTGGTGCTGCAGCTTTTAATAACGAGTTTGGTAGACCTGCAACATTGGGATATTTCCGATCTTTTGAAAGTAAATTTATTGAAAATAATGCATATGGTTATCACAAACCTATCATGTTAGCTGGTGGTATTGGAGAAATTAGGGAAAAAAATAATTTCAAGTTACAAATTGATGAAGAGTATTTAGTAATTGTTTTAGGTGGACCTGCAATGTTGATTGGTCTTGGAGGAGGAGCAGCATCTTCAGTTTCTTCAGGTGATAGTGAGGAGGATTTAGATTTCGCATCTGTACAGCGTGACAATGCAGAAATGGAAAGACGATGTCAGGAGGTAATTAATAAATGCTCCAATCAAGAGAACAGTTATATAGAGTTTATTCATGATGTAGGTGCTGGAGGTTTATCAAATGCAATTCCTGAGCTTGCTAAAGATTCTGAATTAGGGGTTTATATTGAGTTATCAAAAATTCCAACCTCTGATAAATCGATGTCACCTATGGAGATTTGGTCAAATGAATCACAAGAAAGATATGTTTTAGCAATTCATAAAGATAATCAAAAGGCTTTTGAAGAAATTTGCCATAGAGAAAGATGCGAGTTCGCAATTGTTGGAATAACTACTAAAGAAAAAACTGTAAAGCTTTATGATGAGGATAATAATAATTTTCCAGTCAATGTTCCACTGTCTATGCTTTTTGGTGATCTGCCTATTAAGGAAATAAGAGCCACTAGCAATTATCTATATAAAACTGATGATGATAATGCAGAAGAATTAGATCTCGAGTCATCAATTATAAAGGTCTTGCAACATCCAACCGTTGCATCGAAATCATTTCTAATAACAATTGGTGATAGGTCTGTGGGTGGGATGGTGGCAAGAGATCAATTTATTGGCCCTTATCAAGTTCCTGTTTCTGATTATTCTCTTAGCTTAAGATCTTTTACATCAAATTTCGGTGAAGCTATATCTATTGGTGAGAAACCAACATTGGCAATTTCAAATCCATCAGCTTCAATGCGCATGGCTGTTGCAGAAGCTCTAACAAACATGGCTGGAGTTGTTATAAAAGGATTAAATTACGTTCAAGTTTCAGCGAACTGGATGGCTCCAACTGGAGAAATACAAGAGGATTCAGCCTTGAGAAAAGGTGTAGAAGCTTTATCAAAAATATGTATTGATTTAAAAATTTCAGTTCCTGTTGGAAAAGACTCTCTATCAATGAAGACTAAGTGGAAAGATGGTAAAAATGAAATGCAGGTTGCAAGTCCCTTATCTGGAGTTGTTTCAGCAATGGCTCCAGTTGATGATGTCACAATTAGCGCAACACCAGAAATAGAATCTGATATGGATACATCATTTCTACTTATAAAACTAAATGATAAAACAAGATTATCAGGCTCCATTTTTTCTGAAGTAACTGAAACAAGTTATACAGAAACACCAGATATAGATAATGTTGATGATTTCAGGACAATGTTTACATTTATACAAGAAATGATTTCGAATCATCAAATATTAGCTATTCATGATATCTCTGATGGAGGACTTATAACTACCTTGCTTGAAATGTGCTTCACTAAAAAAATTGGAATGAAGATGAATATACCCTTATCTTCTAATACAAACGAACAATTATTCTCAGAAGAGTCCGGTTTTGTTATTCAAATCAAAAAAGATTGCGTAAGTTCGATAATAAATACTTTTACAGTGAAAGGCTTAATTGCTAGAGAATTAGGAAGTCTTCAAGATAATAATTTTTCAATCTTTAAAGGGGATACAGAATTATTTGAAAAATCAATATTAGAGCTCGAAAAGGTTTGGCGTGAGACATCTCATGCTATGCAGTGTTTAAGAGATAACAAAGAGATTGCTGATTCTGAACTAAGTTTACTCGATGATAAAAACTTTTCTGGCCTTATGCATAATATATCTTTTGATGAGTCACAAATATTTGTACCTAACCTAAAAAGTATAAAACCAAAAGTTGCTGTTCTCAGAGAACAAGGAGTGAATGGTCAAAATGAAATGGCTGCTGCTTTCAGCCTAGCTGGATTTGATCCAGTTGATGTTCACATGCAAGACCTTCTTGAGGGAAATGTTCTTTTAGATAATTTTCAAGGAATGGCTGTTTGTGGTGGTTTTTCTTATGGAGATGTTTTAGGTGCTGGAGGTGGATGGTCTAAAACTATTCTATATAACAATAACGTAAAAGATCAATTCGAAAAATTCTTTGATAATCAAAAAACATTTACCCTAGGCGTATGCAATGGATGCCAAATGTTATCGAACTTAAAATCTATAATACCTGGCGCTTTATACTGGCCGAGCTTTGAAAGAAATTTCTCTGATCAATTTGAGGCAAGACTGGTCCAGGTAAAGATTAAACAAACTAACTCAATACTATTACAAAATATGACTGGTTGGTCATTGCCTGTGGCTTCAGCACATGGTGAGGGAAGAGCAAATTTTGCAAATAATAATCTTCAAGAACTAAAGAATCAAAATCAAATAGCAATAAATTTTGTTGATTCTAATGAAAATAGAACTGAAAAATATCCTATAAATCCTAATGGATCTGAGGAGGGAATCACCGGTGTGACTGCTGCAGATGGCAGAATCACAATAATGATGCCTCATCCGGAAAGAGTTTTTAGAAAAATTCAAATGAGCTGGCATCCAAAAAATTGGTCAGAGTTCTCTCCATGGATGCAGATATTTGTAAATGCAAGAAAATTTACTGAAAACAATTAATTACCAGAACTTAATACCTTCTTCCCGAAAAATAAATTCACCTTTTTTTGAGTCTTCAATATAGTATTCAAGTGTCTTCTTAACAGTTGGAAATGCTATTTCATCCCATAAAATTTCTTCAATATCAAATAGTCTAACCTCAGAACTCTCAAAAGTTGGTCCATAATTATCATCGAGAAGATCAGCCAAAAAAAACATATGCACTTGATTAATATGTGGAAGACTAAACATGGTATAGGCTTTTTTAATTTTGGCTTTAGAACCTGTCTCTTCAAATGTTTCTCTTAATGCGCCCTCCTGAAGTGTTTCTGCATTTTCCATAAAGCCTGCCGGCAGTGTCCATAGACCTTTTCTCGGATCGATATCTCTTTTAGCCATTAAAATCTTTTTATCTCTTATGCAAAGTGCTCCAACAACATTATTTGGATTTGTATAAAAGATTGTGCCGCAGTCCTGACAGCAATATCTTTTAATGTTGTCATGTTTTGGAACTATAAATTCCAAATTTGAGCTTCCACAGTTAGAACAATATTTCAAATTTTTTCCTTAATTTACGAATATAGATACTTATGAAGTTAAACTAAACAACATGTTTGACAGCATAAAGCAAAAACTAAAACAAATAAATCTAAATGATTCTACAAGGTATAGAAAAGCAGGAGTTTTGATTTTATTAATTAAAGATATTGAAGAGGATGAGTATGAAATTCTGTTTACCAAAAGATCCACAAAGTTAAAGTCACATGCTGGAGAGGTAAGCTTTCCTGGAGGTAAATGGGAAGAAAATGATATTGATCTCTATCAAACTGCTTTGAGAGAATCCATGGAAGAAATTAATTTAGATATACAAAATGTTGGCAAACTAGGAGCTTTAAATTTTTTATTATCAAGACATAAAATAGAAGTAAATCCGTATGTTGGTTACTTAAAAGAACTCCAAAGTTTTAAGGGTAACTATGAAATAGATGAGATTTTTACAGTACCAATTAGTTTTCTCGTAGATGAGAGTAATATTCAATACAAAGAGTTTAAAAGGAATGATTTGAAAGTATATATCCCAAGTTGGGTTTATAATAATAATAAGATTTGGGGTTTAACGGCAATGATTACAGCAGACTTTTTAAGAATTTGTTTTAATGCTCAAATTAAAACAGATTTAGATTTAATTAGAAATTACGATGAATATTGATATTGGTGAGAAAAAATTACAGACTGATGGAGATAATTTTTGGATAGCTCCTAATGCGACCATTATTGGTGATGTTAGATTAGCAAAAGATTCAAGTATTTGGTTTAACGCTGTTCTCAGAGGAGATAATGAACCAATTTCTCTTGGAGAGGGTTCTAATATTCAGGATGGGTCAGTTGTTCATACTGACCCAGGATATCCGTGTTCAATAGGCAAAAATGTAACAGTTGGGCATATGGCTATGCTCCACGGCTGTACTATTGATGATGGAAGTCTAATTGGTATTGGTTCTGTTGTTCTTAATGGAGCAAAAATTGGAAAAAATTGCATCATTGGTTCAAAGGCATTAGTTACTGAGGGAATGGTCGTTCCTGATGGTTCAATGGTTTTAGGTGTACCAGGGAAAATCAAAAAAACATTAAATCAAGAAGAACAAAGCATGGTTTCAATTGCATCAAATCATTATGTTGAAAATTACAAAAAGTATAAGAAGCTTTTAAAAGAAAATGAAAACAAGTGATATCAGACAGTCATTTTTAGATTTTTTTAAGTCTAAAGGTCATGAAGTTGTTTTATCAAGCTCTCTTATTCCAAATAATGATGAAACATTGTTATTTACAAATGCAGGAATGGTTCAGTTTAAGGATGTTTTTCTTGGAACAGAAAAAAAGAACTTTACTAGAGCAACTACCTCACAAAGATGTATAAGAGCTGGAGGTAAACATAATGATTTAGAAAATGTTGGCTATACGTTAAGACACCATACATTTTTTGAAATGTTAGGTAACTTTAGCTTTGGAGATTATTTTAAAGAGGATGCAATTAAATATGGATGGGAATTTTTGACCGAAGTTTTAAAGCTTGATAAAGATAAATTATGGATAACAGTTTATGAAGATGACGATGAAGCAGAGGAGATTTGGAAAAATGTAATTGGTATTGATCCCAGTAGAATTGCTAGATTAGGTGATGATGATAATTTTTGGTCCATGGGTGATACAGGACCATGTGGGCCTTGTTCTGAAATATTTTATGATCATGGAGATCACATTGAAGGCTCGCCGCCAGGAGCAGAGGGAGACGAGGGAGACAGATTTGTTGAAATATGGAATCTGGTTTTTATGCAATTCAATAGAGATGAAACTGGAACAATGGAGCCCTTACCAAAACCGTCAGTTGATACAGGAATGGGCCTTGAGAGGATTTCTGCTGTCATGCAAGGAGTAAATTCTAATTATGAAACAGATACATTTGTAGACTTAATTGTTGCTTCTGAAAAAATTCTTGGTGAAAAAGGTAGTCCTTCTCATAAGGTAATTGCAGATCATATTAGATCAACTGTATTTTTAATTTCTGATGGAGTCATTCCTGAAAAAGAAGGGCGAGGTTATGTTTTAAGGCGAGTAATGAGAAGAGGGATTAGACACGGTTATAAAATTGGAGCTAAAGAACCTTTTATGTATTTGCTTGTAGATGAACTTCTAAAGTTAATGAGTTCCGCATACCCAGAATTAATTAATAAGCAAATCGAGATTACTAAAGTGATTAAAAATGAAGAAAGTAAATTTTTTGAAACATTAGAAAATGGAATTGATATTCTTGAAGAATCAATTTCTAAAATGACTGGTGATACTATTTCAGGCGATATTATATTCAAACTTCATGATACTTTTGGATTCCCATTTGATTTGACAGCAGACATTGCTAGAGAAAAAAATCTACTTGTAGATGAAAAACGTTTTAATGTTTGCATGGATAAACAAAAAGAGACATCAAAAGCCTCAAGCAGCTTTGTTTCATCACTTCCAGCTGCTTCAGGTATAGATGAGACTCATTTTTTAGGATATGAGGAGTTAGAATCTAATTCAGAAGTTATGGTTTTGTGGAAAGATAATAAAAGAATAAATACTGCAAAAAATAACGAAGAAATATTTATTGCATTAAATCAAACACCTTTTTATGCAGAATCTGGAGGTCAAGTTGGTGATCGAGGAAAATTTGCATCTAAGACTGCTGCTGGTAATATTTTAGATTGTAAAAAGCAGGGTAAGGTATTTATACACAAGGCCCTGATAAAAAAAGGTAAAATTAAAACTGGTGATGTTATAAAAATGACTGTTGAAAAAGAAAAAAGGGCTGCAATAGCAATTCATCATTCTTCTACTCATCTGGCACATGCAGCACTTAGAGAGGTTCTGGGTGATCATGTTCAACAAAAAGGTTCATTAGTAGATGAGAATAAATTACGTTTTGATTTTTCCCATGACAAACCTTTAACTAAAGATCAAATATCTGCCATAGAAGCAATTGTAAACAAAGAAGCACTAAATAATTCAGAAGTAAAAACTGAATTAATGAGACTTGATGATGCTCTTAAATCTGGTGCAATGGCATTATTTGGTGAAAAATATGATGATGATGTAAGAGTTCTTACAATGGGAGATAACTCATATTCAGTTGAATTGTGTGGAGGAACTCATGTTAAAAGAACCGGTGATATTGGATTTTTTATAATTATCAATCAATCAAGTGTTGCTTCAGGTATTAGAAGGATTGAAGCTGTTGCAGGCATGAAAGCAATTGACCATATTGAAAAAATAAGACAAATTAATCTATCACTTCAAACCAGCCTTAATGTCTCCTCTGAAGATATGCTTGAGAAGGTACAAAATCTCATTGAAGAAAACAAAGAGCTTAAAAAAAATAAAAACAAAACTATTAAGAAATCTACAGTTTTTTCAGAAACATTTGAAATTGATGATTTCAAATTAGTAGTCGAACAAGTAAAAATAGATAATCCAAAAGAGCTTAGGAATCTTGTTGATGCCAAAAAAAATACAAATGAAAAAGTATGTGTCGTTCTGATGAGTATTTCTAAAAATAAAGTTGCCTTAGTTTGTGGAGTTACTAAAAATTTATGTGAATCTCTATCAGCAAAAGATGTGATTGCTGAACTTTCAAAACAAATTAATGGCACAGGTGGGGGGAGGTCTGATTTTGCTCAGGGTGCCGGAGAGACAGAAAATGTTCAAGACTTCGTGACATCTATTTCAAATACAGTAAAATCCCTCGCAAAATAGATAAATATGTCAGACATAATTGTTCAAAAGTTTGGAGGAACCTCTGTTGGCTCAGTCGAAAGGATTGATGCTGTAGCGGAGATTATCAAAAAAACATCTCGAGATAATAAAGTCATTGTTGTCGTTTCAGCTATGAGCGGAGAGACAAATAGATTAATAGATTTAGCAAAACATTTCAGCAAAAGTCCAGATAAAAGAGAATTTGATGCACTTATTTCAACAGGTGAAACAGTGAGCTCTGCTTTGCTTACAATAGCTCTTCAATCTAAAGGCATTCAAGCAAGATCATACTCAGCATCTCAAATATCAATGAAGACAACCAGTTCATTTTCAAAAGCTAAAATCTTAGATGTTGATGAAAATAAAATTAAAGATGTCTTGGATGAAGGAATAATTCCAATAATTACTGGATTTCAAGGAATAACTGAAAGTGGTGATATTACTACCTTGGGCAGAGGGGGGTCAGACACAACAGCTGTTGCAATTGCCTCAAAAATTAATGCTAAAAGATGTGATATCTATACGGATGTTGATGGAATTTTTACTGCAGATCCAAAGGTAGTTCCTAATGCAAAAAAGTTAGACTCTATAACAATGGAAGAAATGCTAGAACTGGCTAGTCAAGGAGCTAAAGTAATGCAAACAAGGGCTGTTGAATTTGCAAATAAGTATAGAGTTTCAGTAAAAGTATTATCGAGTTTTAATGAGAGTAGTGGTACATTAATCTCATTGGAGGAAAAGAGTATGGAAAATGCTTTAGTTTCAGGTATTGCATATCAAAAAGATCAAATTAAATATACTCTTCATGGTATTGGAGATATACCAGGAACTGCCTTCAAAATTCTAGGCCCAATTAGTGATGCTGACATTGATGTTGATGTAATTGTGCAAAATGTAAGCGTAGATGGAAAGACTGATTTTACTTTCACAGTCCCGATTGATGAAAAACCAATTGTAGACGCTATTATCGAAGATATTAAAAAAGATGTTAGCTTTAAAGATGTTATGGTTGACTCAAATATTGGTAAAGTTTCTCTTGTTGGTGTTGGTATGAGATCTCAATCTGGGGTTGCTAGTAAAGCTTTCAAGGCACTATCAGAGAACGATGTGAATATTCAAATTATTTGTACCTCTGAAATAAAACTAACGATGGTAATTGATAAAAGCTTGGTTGATAAGGCTGTTCAAGTACTTCATAAAGAATTTAATTTGGAAGAATAATGTATGACTTAATATTAAAAAATTGCAATGTAGTAAATGAAAATAAAATTACTGAATCAGACATTGCAATTAGGTCAGGAAGAATTGAATTAGTAGCTTCCTCAATTTCATCAGAATCTAAAAAAACTATGGACATTAATGGTAGATTTGTTCTACCAGGACTTATTGATGATCAAGTGCATTTTAGAGAACCTGGGTTAACTCATAAAGGTGACATTTCGACTGAATCAAAAGCTGGCTTGGCAGGGGGTGTAACCAGCTACTTTGAAATGCCTAATGTCAATCCGACCACAACAACCAATGAAAACTTAACTAAAAAATTTGAAATAGCTAGCAAAAAGTCTCTATCTAATTACTCTTTTCATCTTGGAGGAAGCAATACTAATATCGAAGAGATAAAAAAAGTTGATATTACACAAGCAGCAGCACTCAAAGTTTTTATGGGCGCTTCTACTGGTGAAATGTTAGTCGACAGTATTGATGCACTTAATGATATATTTAATTATTCCCCACTTATTGTTGTCACTCATTGTGAAGATCCCCAAAGAGTGAAAGATCGTGAACAAATATTTGATGATAAATATGGCGATAATTTATCTGCTGAACATCACCATTTAATAAGAGATGTTGATAGCTGTTATTTATCTAGCTCATTGGCTGTTGACCTTGCAAAAAAATATGATGCTGATCTCCATGTCTTCCATTTAACTACTGAAAAGGAAATGGAATTATTTACATCAGGAATGATTGATGGAAAAAAAATTACTGCAGAAGTTTGTGTGCATCATATGCTTTTAAATGATTCATATTATCGTGAGCTTGGAAATCAAATTAAATGTAATCCGTCTATAAAAACTGAAACTGACAGACAAGCTCTCATTAAATCCCTAAAGGAAGATAAGATAGATATTATTGCTACAGATCATGCTCCTCACACCTGGGAAGAAAAAATGCAAAACTATAAAGATGCGCCGGCTGGACTTCCTCTTGTTCAACATGGGTTACAAATTCTCATGGATTTTTATCATAAAGACATACTCTCGCTTGAAACAATTGTTGAAAAAACAAGTCATAACGTTGCTAAAAGGTTTCAGGTAAAAGATAGAGGATATATAAGAGAAGGGTATTATGCAGATTTAGCAGTTCTTGATATTGATAAATCATATGAAGTAACTAAAGAAAACATACTATACAAGTGCGGTTGGTCACCATTTCTTGGTAAAACCTTCCCTTCATCAATATATTTAACTATTGTAAATGGAAATATTGCATTTCAAGACGGAGAAATTATTAAAGATTTACCATTTGGTATGCAAATTGAATTCGATAGATAAACTAGTTATCTTTATATTTTAAAGAGTTATAATCCACCTCTTAATTATATATAGGAGAGTTGGCTGAGTGGTCGAAAGCGCCTCCCTGCTAAGGAGGTAACTGGGTAACTGGTTCGAGGGTTCGAATCCCTCACTCTCCGCCAAATTTATGTTTTAATAAAGTATGAAAAATAATATTTTAAATAATTTTCTTAAAGATTTTTCAATTGAAGTTACACCAAAAGCTGCACTAAAAATTGAAAACTTTTCAGATTATTTACCCCATAAAACCTTAATTTATATAGCTCATATTGAAGGAACTCCAATTGATGATATGGTACAGACAGCTAAGAAAATTACAGATCAGGGTTTCTTGGCAATGCCTCATTTTCCTGCTCGGATTATAAAAAATAAAAATGTATTGGGCGAATGGATTACACGCTATCAAAATGAAGCAGGTGTGGAAAATGCGCTTCTCATAGCAGGGGGATCAAATAAGCCATACGGTGAATATGATTCGTCAATTAATCTAATTGAATCAGAACTATTTGATAGGGCTAACTTTAAAAGACTTCATATTGCAGGACACCCTGAAGGAAGCAAAGATATTGATCCAGATGGCTCCTCAAAGAATGTTGATGAGGCTCTATCATGGAAAAACCAATTTAGTAACCGAACAGATGCATCTATGGCAATAACAACACAATTTTGTTTCGATTCTAGTTCTGTGATTGATTGGGCTAATTCAATAAAAAGCTCAGGAATTGATTTACCTATTCATATCGGAATAGCAGGTCCTGCGAAACTGCAAACCTTATTAAGATATTCTATAGAATGCGGTGTAGGAGCTTCTATCGGAATTATTCAAAAACGAGCTAAAGACTTAACAAAACTTTTACTTCCATATAAGCCTACTGAAATTATTAAAGATTTAGCAGAATATAAATTAAATAATCCAGAATTTAATATCGAAAAAGTACATTTTTTTCCTCTAGGCGGAGTAAAGATGGTCTCTGATTTTGTAAAAGAGGCTTAATACAAATGTATAAAAAATTTACATAATTCTCACACAAATATTACATCTGTTTAGTATCATTAATAGTTGTTAATAAATAATATGGGAGAAAAATTATGGAATTAATACAAAGTGGAATGGCAGAGATTGCTTTATGGGAAGTCTTTTCCCAAGCTAGAGGTGCCAACGCAACTGTATTTTTGGCAACTGTGATTGCTGTATGGATCGCAGCTAGATTTTCTAGCGTTCTTTTAGAAAAAAACGTAAATCTATTGGGTAAAATTCTTTGCACTGCCTTTGCGGTAGGTGTTTTTTTATTTGGATTTAATCTTGGTGGTTTGATATCTGGAACATATGAAGGTCATGCAGCAGCTTTAGCATCGCTTGATGTTGCAAATGGCGATATAGATATTGGAGCAGGCTCTCAAGCTTTTATTGATGCTATGTCATCAGGTGGAAATACAATTGCTTCAATAGGAGCATATTTATTTTATATTTCTGGACTTCTTATAGCAGTATTGCCTCTTTGGATCAGTCAAGATAGCTAACGATATCTCATAAGAATAAACGCCTATTTCATATAGGCGTTTTCTTAGAATAATTCAGATAACATACATCTGGCTGAGCCACCACCATATCTTTCAATGGTTGATATGTCTGAATGAATGATTTTTTTATAGAATCTGCTAATACATTTATGTTGGTCTGTTGATAACGAACTATGTGCTCTCGTAGACATTATTAAAAACTTTTCATTATTATCATTTCTTGCTTCAAGAGCATTTCCACAAAAATCTAAAATTTGTTCTTTGGTTATAAGCATAACCTCGTGATGATTTGTAGCTTTCGAATATACCATGTCTTTATAATCTTCATTAATAACATCTATGCATAGGCCAATCATTTCCGTTCCTACAAACATTAAGACATCTGTATGATAAATAGAGTTGTTTTTGTGATTAGTTGTCTCAAAAAGAATTAACTCAAATCCATTTTTTGAACACCATTCTTTTGCAAGATTCGCATTTGTTCTGACCGATTTTCCAATATAGGCGATCATGTTTACTCTATCAAAGACCATGCTACTAGTTGATTCAAGAAAAACACCTTTTTCTTCATAATGTGTCATATCTTCAGTTAATTTATATTCTGTTTGAAGTTTCTTAATCATTTCTGGCTTTTTTTCAGCTCTTCTATTTAAAGCCTTCATACTAAATATTTGCATAGTTTTGTCTTGAAATGTGGCAAACCAATTCGGAAAAATGTGATCAGGACATCCTAAACTGCCATGCATATAGGTCACTTTAATTCCATTTGATTCAATCATATTTTTAAAGTTCGCAAATTCTAGCTTAGCCTTTTTCAAAACATCATCTTTATTTACGTCTTTATCTAAAACCTGATAATCATTTGAATCTAAAGTTTGTAAGTTGTTGCAAAATTCTTCTGGCTCAATCATAAAAAGATGTGTAGGTGATTGTAGCTTTTGCATTTTATTTTAGTAACGACAAAACTGTATCATGGAATATTTTCATACCTTTAACAATTAAGTCATTCTCAATAATTAAACTTGGAGAGAATCTTACAGATGTTTCATTAGCCTTTAATATCATTAAACCATTTGAATGACATTTTGCTATCAATTCATCAACACTAAAAGGTGTTAAATTCTTATTAAAATGTATGCTTATCCATAATCCAGCAGATTTTACATCTTCGAAACATTCATATTTTTCATTAAATTCATTTATTTTTTCAAGAAAGAACTTCTCTTTTTTGAAAACATCACCGAGTAACTTTTTCTTTGAAATTAGGTCAACAACTTTTGAGCCAATTGCACAGGCTATTGGGCCACCGCCAAAAGTTGTTCCATGAGATCCGTAAGACATTTTTTTGGAAATCTTTTCAGTAGTTAAGACTCCTCCAATAGGAAAACCATTAGCTATTCCTTTTGCAAAACATAATATATCAGGCTTTATATTAAATTGTTCATATGCAAAGAATGTACCCGTTCTCCCAATACCAGATTGTACCTCGTCAATAATAATCAAAGATTTATACTTTTTTGATAACCTCTTAATTTCAGTTAAAAATTTCTTATCTGCTTTTATTATTCCATCATGCCATTGAACAAGTTCAAGTATTACCGCAGATGTATTTTCAGAAAAATGTTTTTTAAGATCACCAACTTTATTGTATTTATGCTGCCTTATTCCTTTGAGCAGTGGTGCAAATCCCTCAGTAAGATGCTTTGATTTTGCAAGAGAAATACTTGTCATGGTTCTACCATGAAACGAAGACGAAAAAGAAATTATTTCAGATTTTTTTTTATGAAAAGAGGATGTATACTTCCTTGCGATTTTGATTGCACTCTCTACAGATTCAGCACCAGAGTTACAAAAATATACCCTATCAGCAAATGTTTTATTGCATAATTTTTTGGAAAGATCTATTGCAGGTTGATTTATGTAAAGTGGAGACAAATGCCAGAGCTGTTTAGCTTGATCATTCAAAACTTTTACTAGATCTTTATTATTGTGTCCTAAATTTGTAACAGCAATGCCTGCAGTAAAGTCTATATATTTCTTATTATTTTTATCCCAAACAAAAGAACCTTTTGCTCTATCAACAATAAAATTTGCAGGTCTATAAAAAGGGATTATATTTTTATTATAGTCATTAATATTAGCCAATTTATTCCTCAAAAACCTTTGAAACTAAAAAATATAAATAATCATAATGTTCAGATTTAAATCTATTTTCTCTTGTAAAGTTGGCTATTTCTTTAAGAGCAGAGAAAATTGCTGACTTTGAAACATCATCATATGGAGCTTCTTCAAAACCTTTTACTAAAAGGTCAACATATGAAGATTGTAAATTTCTTTTAAATGTATCAGGTATTTCATTTTCAACAAAAATTGCTGAATTTAGGTCATTTAAAACCTCCTGAGGCATATACTTATTTCCATATAGCGAACTATTGATTAATCTTTTCATAACAGCTGGATGAAGAATATTTTTTAGGATGTTTTCTTGGCTAGATAAAACAATGGCATGAAAATCTGGGTCGTTATTTCTATTATTTCGACTTGATCTTGCAAAAGTACCTCTTTCATAAATAAGGTTTGCTAAAATTTTTGGATCATAACTCATGGCGCCATTAGAAAATACTTGTTCTTTTAAAAGATTAAAAGCTTGTTTCTGCTTCTCATAGGGCACGGGTTCAAGTACCGTATACTCATCCTGTGATGCAGAGATTTTATTGATATAAACACCACCAATTTGTTGGGCAACTGTTTCTAAGAATCTACCTTTTGTTCTAAAAAGTCTATAAAAGGAACTTGTATAGTTATTAAAGCCATCTTCGTCAGAGAATATTTCTGGGAGCTCATTTATTTTTTGATCAACAATCTTCACAATATTTTCAGCATAGGTAATGGGATCATTGCTCATGTCATATCTTTTAGTTCTAGGGTCTATATTATTTCCTGGATAAGACATCGCCTCTTCATCAGTTCCAAAAGTTAGCTCCTTCTTTACAGACTCTAAGAGCAAATTTTCTCTTTCTTCATCTGACAAATCTGGTGTGTAACCAAACTTAATAGCCCACTTATCATAAATGCCTGGTTCTGTAGAGAAAAATATTCCCTGCTCAATTCCTTCTGGAGCAACGTTTATTGGGTCATAATCCATAACTGAGTTCATAATTGAATTTCCTGTAAGATTTTTATCATGTATTTCCACTGGATTATATAAATAGCTTCCTCTGAAATTGTGTCGAAGGCCAATAGCATGCCCAACCTCATGAAGGGTTAAATTAGTTATGTACTGCATTAATGGATCATTATCTTCTGTATAACCATAAAGTTTTCTATAGTTTCGACCAACTTTAACTGCAAGTAATTTATTTACAACGTCAGCAGAAATAATTTCTCCAGTGAGTGGATTTGTTACTCTTGGACCAATACCTAATAAGCCTCCATCAGGTTCAGATGACCATCTAATTACATTGTAATCATAATCTGCTGCGTCCCACTTAGCATCCTCGGGTTGAATTTTTGCAACAATTGCATTTTTAAAACCCGCTTCTTTAAAGGCAATATTCCAGTTCTCAATTCCAGCAATTACCGCAGGAACAATTTCCTCAGGTGTTGTATTTTCTACCCAAAAAATAATTGGCTCAACCGGTTCAGAAATTTCTAGCTCAGGATCTTTTTTTATAAGACGCCATTTATTGATGAGAGCAAAATTCGGGAAATTCTCATATGATGTAAGATCAGTTGATTGGTTTACAAAATAACCAACTCGATGATCATTTATTCTTGTTTCATATTGATCGTCTGGCATTTTAATAAAAATATGTCTTGCAGTTACTGATAAATACCTAGGATCTGTAACAGCAGAAACTGAAAATGCATCTGAATTGGGCATGACATTTGTATAAGAAAAAGTCACTTCCGCTGCAGTATTTGAAGAGTAATTGAATATATTATTTATGAAAGTCTTTTTCTCATCAGGCCTCCCATAATTTACTGAAATGTACTCTCTGTATTCTTTAGGAACGTAACTAAGAGATTCCATTTTTTCTGACATCAAAAGATTATTTAAGCTTATGAGAACTGTTTCCTCGGTTCTTGCAACTGGTTTAAAGACTTCTATAAATGCCTCAGTTATATTTGTGATAGAAGATCTACCAATATTATTATCATCTCCTTTTATAAATGCAGTATTAATTTGAAACAGACCTATGTTATCTTTCTTGAATTTTCGAAACTCTAAAACTTTACCATCTGATGGAAGCCCGCCAGTGAGTGCACTCTCTTGAGGAGCATTCATAATATAGGCAAAATATAAAAACCTTTCATTGAGATCAGACCCATCTAACTTTAAAAAATACATGGACTGATCTTGATCTGAATATATTTTTAGAAAACCTTCTAAAAGACTCAATTCTTCATCCTCTATGAATTTTTCAACTGTGGGCATATTTACTTTTTCACATTCTTTTCTTTCTTTGGTACTTTTTGCTTTCATCAAGCATTTTCTTAAACTTGAAGAAGCACCCATTTCACCTTTTGATTCACTAGATATATTTTCATCGGATGCAGTCTCATCAATCTCATCGTTGGAAGAGATACTTATACTATAGACTGCAAAAAATAAGCCCAATAAAAGATATGTTATGTAATTTTTAATTTTAAGTTGATGCATTTGAATTACCAAAAATAAGCATGTAATTCTATCTTAGAACTCAACATACTGATAGTATATTCTTATGAAAAATTCATATGCATTAATAACCGGAGCTTCATCAGGCATAGGTTTAGAAATTGCCAGAAATTTTGCAAAAAAAGGATACAACCTAGTTTTAACGGCAAGAAGAAAGGATTTACTAGAAAATATTGCTTCAGATATTTCAGCTGAAAATAACATCCATGTTGATATTATTTCTAAGGACTTAAGTTTAAAAAATTCAACTAATGAGATCTTTGAATTTTGTGAATCCAAAAATTATCAAATTGAAATACTTGTTAATAATGCTGGTTATGGAATAAAAACATCTTTTGATAAAACCAGTGTGGAGGATGAAGAAAAATTTGTAAGAGTTCTTGGCACATCAGTAATAATGTTGACAAAATTATTTATTCCAAAAATGATTGAAAATGGCTTTGGAAAAATAATGATTGTATCCTCTGTTGCTGCTTTTGCAGCACCATCTGCAATTCAACCGCTTTATGGACCAATTAAAACCTTTATGAATAGATTCAGTGATTCAATAAATGTAAATTACAAACACAAGGGCATTTCGTCAACAGCTTTATGCCCGGGTTTCACAATTACTGGCTTTCACACTGCAAGTGGAGTTCAAGATGAGATGGATCGTGTTCCCAGGTTTTTAGTATTTTCAGCAAAAAGGATTGCAGATGAAGCTGTAGAAGCAACACTAGCTGGAAAGAGTCTATGTGTGCCAACTTTTACTTATAAATTTTTAGTTTTTACACTACAGTATCTTCCAAGAGGGATAATAAATGCTCTTGGTAAATTGTTAGCACCAGGAAGATACGATAAGCAATAATTTAGAGACCTAAAGCTTTATTGGAAACAAAAGGGTTAGTTTCTTTTTCATTTTTAAATGTCGAAATGGGTCCATGGCCAGGAAAAAATTCAATATCATCACCAAGTGGCCAAAGTTTATTTTTCACAGAATCTATTAAGTCATTAAAATCACCGCCTGGCAGGTCAGTTCTTCCTATTGATCCATTAAACAAAACATCTCCAACTATTGCTATCTTTTGGTTCTCGTTATAAAAAATAATATGCCCTGGCGTATGACCAGGACAGAAATATACTTTAAGAATATTATCGCCAATGGTAATTTGGTCGCCTTCTTCAAGCCATTTATTGGGACTACAATTTCTTGATGGCATTCCAAACATTTCGCCTTGTTCTTTTAGCTGATCTAGTAAATATTTATCATTTATGTGAGGACCATGAATTTCAACTTTTAAAATCTCTGCTAATTCTGAGGCACCACCAGCATGATCTATATGACCATGTGTTAAAAGAATTTTTTCTGGAATTAAATTATTTTCTTGTGATATTTTAAGTAGACTATCTACATCCCCACCTGGATCGACTATTACACACTTTTTGGTATCCAAACAATAAATTATTGAAGAATTTTGTTGAAATGGAGTAACTGACTGTATTAAAACCTTAATCATATGCTAATTATTAATTATTAAGTTTGTATAATCTAGATATACATTTTAATTTTTTTATATAAAATGGGCATCATAAACATAAGGAGCTTAACAAATGGCAAAAAAACCATCTAAGGATGAAGTTTTAAAAGCGGTAGAAACAATATCACAAGATAACTCTGAGAGCTCTCTTCAGCAAGAGGCTATGGAGGCAGTTAAGACGCTAATACTTTGGGCTGGAGATGACCCAGAAAGGGAAGGTTTGCTAGATACTCCAAAAAGAGTTGTAAAGGCTTACAAGCAGTTTTTTTCAGGTTATAAGGACAATCCAGAAGAAATATTAAGTCGAACATTCGAAGAAGTAGATGGTTACGATGATGCTGTTATAGTGAGAGATATCAGATTAGAGTCACATTGTGAGCATCATATGGTTCCAATAATTGGTGTAGCCCATGTTGGATATATTCCTAGTAATAGAGTTGTTGGAATCAGCAAATTAGCAAGGTTAGTGGATTGTTATAGTAAAAGGCTGCAAACACAAGAGACAATGACGGCTCAAATAGCTAATACTATAGATAAAGTTTTAAAACCAAAGGGTGTTGCTGTAGTTATAGATTCAAATCATAATTGTATGAGTACGAGAGGTGTTCACAAAACACATTCAAGCACCATTACATCAAGGATGCTAGGAATCTTTAGAACTGATATAAAGGCTAGAGAAGAGTTCATTAACCTAATAAATTCTCCTAAAAAATTCTAAATGATCAGGTCTCTGGAGTATTCCAGTATTAAGCCAAAAGTTCCATTAATTCTTGCTTCTGGTTCAGAAAGCAGAAAACTAATGCTAGAAGAGGCAGGTATCGCATTTGATGTAAAAGTATCTCCAACTGATGAGGATTCAATTAAAAGCAAAATATCATCACTTCCACATAGCGAACAAGTAATCCATCTTGCCAAAGCTAAAGCAGAGCCAGTAAGTTCACAAAATCCTGAGTTTGCAGTTATTGGGGGCGATCAGATGTGTGTCTTAAATAATATGCTACTTCATAAACCAGGTACTAAAGAAAAAGCCGTTGAAAGTTTAAAACTTTTGTCTAACCAAAAACATTTTCAACATAGCGGTGTTTGTATTTTTAAGAATAATAAGTGTTTATGGGAATATTCAGAGACAGTAGAATTAAAAATGCATAATTTAACTGAAAAAGAAATTATTAATTATGTTGATATTGAAAATCCTATAAATGCTGCAGGAGCATATAAATTTGAATCACTAGGATGCAATCTTTTTTCCTATGTAAATGGATCTTCACACACTGTAAGAGGAATGCCATTATTAGCTTTATTAAGGGCATTAAGAGAATTAAAAATAATTGATTTAGAATAAATTTATGAGCGTAGAAAAAGCATTTCATTTATTTAATACCCTAAGTGGCAATAAAGAAAAATTAGAGGCTATCGATCCTAAGCATTTAAAAATTTATGCTTGCGGACCAACTGTATACAACTTCGCACATATTGGAAATGCAAGAATGGCAGTTGTTTTTGATACTTTAGTAAGAACTTTAAGAATGATTTATCCTAAGGTCACATATGTATCAAATATTACAGACATTGATGACAAAATCATTGATGCTGCAATGGAACAAAATGTTGAGATTACATCTATAACTGAAAAATATACACAAATTTACAATGAAGATATGTCAAAACTTAATGTTTTACAGCCTGATATTCAACCAAAAGCCACAGAATATATCTCTGAAATGATTGATCTCATAGCTGAATTGATCGAAAAAGATTTTGCTTATGAAAAAAAAGGGCATGTGCTTTTTCATGTACCAACTTACAAAAATTATGGAAAGCTTTCTAACAGAAACAGAGAAGAGCAGATTGCAGGTAGTCGAGTAGAAGTTGCGCCTTTCAAGAAAGATCCAGCAGATTTTGTTCTATGGAAGCCAAGCACCGATGAACAACCAGGTTGGGATTCCCCTTGGGGAGTAGGAAGACCAGGATGGCATACAGAGTGCTCTGCAATGTCAAAAAAAACTCTTGGACTCCCATTTGATATTCATGGAGGAGGAAGAGATTTAATTTTTCCTCATCATGAAAATGAGATTGCTCAAAGCTGTTGCTCATCTGCGAACGTGAATCAGCCTGACTCTTATGCTAAGTATTGGATGCATAATGGATTTGTAACAATTAATGGTGAAAAAATGTCAAAATCTTTAGGAAATATTATTCTCACTAAAGATCTTGCATCTGAATATCATGGTGAAGTTATTCGACTAGCGCTGTTATCTACTCATTATAGACAAGGACTTGACTGGAATGATTCAATTATTCATCAATCAAAGAAATTACTTGATAAGCTTTATAAAATATATTTTGATTTATCTGAAATTGGTGCAACTGAAGATGATAGTAGTTTTAGTATCATTGATAGTTTACTTGATGATTTAAATTCACCAGCTTTGATATCAGATTTGAATAAACTTGTTAAAGATTATTCAAAAGACAAAGACACAAATCATGTTTTGATAAAAACAAAATTAAATATCATTGGATCTGCTTTAGGCATTTTGCAAGACAAAAATTATAATCATGTTTCTATTTCAGAAGAGTTGAAAGTAAAAATTGAGAAGTTGTTGTCTGCAAGAGTTATTGCCAAAGAAAAAAAAGATTTTTCTCGTGCGGATGAGATCAGAGACGAATTAAGAGAACTTGGAGTTGAGATAAAAGATTCGAAAGAGGGCACATCATGGAATCTAGTAAAGTAAATTTAGATATCCCTAAAAACTTTGATAGTCTCAAGCAAACCATAGATATATCGAATCTTATACTCATTGACGCAGTAAATAATTCAAAAAATCAATTTCACACTCCAGTCGTTTCATCAATCGATGGAGATAAAATTGTTTCAAGGGTAATGGTTTTGAGAGAATTTGATTTGAAGAAAAAAATTATGAGATTTCACACTGATAATAGAGCTGCAAAAATTGATACTTTTCAAAAAAATAATACTGCAACTGTGATTGGCTACGATCCTGGTCTTAAAGTTCAGATTAAACTTCAAGGGAATATTAAAGTTCATATTGATGATAGCCAAACTCTTAATGCATGGAATGGCTCTACTGCAAGATCTAAGAAATGTTATTCAGTAAAAGATGGCTCGACAAATCCAATTGATAGTCCTGAAACTCATGACATCAAAGATCACAATGTGGAAGAGGGATATAAAAACTTTGCAGTGTTGATATTTTCTTTTTACTCATTAGAGTTTCTTTATTTAAAAAGTTCTGGACATCGAAGATCAATTCATGACTGGCAAGATGATTACAAGACGTCTTGGCTTGTTCCATAAAAAATATACATAATTTTTACATAATAGTTTCTTATTAGACACACCAGAGGGTTATTAATGTATTATTAATAATCATATTTTAATAGGAGATCAATAATGAAATATATTTTTTCTACAATACTTGTATTAAGTATTTCGGTTTTTGCCCAGGAACCAGACATAGAGGGATACACAAGTGTTTATGCACAGTATTCATTCTGTAATTTAAAAGAGGGTAAGACCTTTTCAGACGCTCGACCATACATTGGCGAATATGTCGAATTGGCAAATTCATTTGAGAATGATGTAAACGTTGGAGTTCTTTTTCCAATGCTCGCTAATGAGCCTGATCATGACTTTTTCTTTGTAGAGCATGCTAACAGCAGAGAAGAGATGGGAGCATATAAAGATAAAATGTTCTCATTAATTATGGCTGCAGGTAATAATGAGCAACTTCCAATGGAATGCAATGTGAATTTTTCAGCTTTTCAAAGGGTTGGACCATCATCATTTGATGAACTTCCAGAAGGTAGAAGAATTGTAAAATATTGGCCATGTAATTATAAATCTGGGTTTAATAGAGGCGAAATGCGTCAAGCGAGAAGACAAATGTCATTAGAAGCTTTTGAGGCAGGCGCTGAATTTGGCTACCGATATATAATACCAAACAGCGGTTATGATCGAGAAGATGATACTGATTATTATCTATCTTCAGTTGCACCAAATGAGGAAGCAAGTGGAAAAAATTCAGATATTTGGTGGTCTACTTCTAGAAATTCAGAACATATGGATGTGATTAGAAAAAATACATCATGTGGTCGTTCAACTACATATATGGCTTTTGCATTAAAAGAGTAATTTTCTTATAGCTTATAAGGCTGGCAATTTGTCAGCCTTATTTTTTGGTGCCCTCTGCAGGAATCGAACCTGCAACTAATCCTTAGGAGGGATTTGTTATATCCATTTAACTAAGAAGGCCTTAAAATAATCAAACTATTCTAAGATAAATGTTGTATTACTTAAAAAATAATAAATCTCTTTTAGTTTGCCTATTAACTTTATTGATATCTAGTTTTTTGGGATCACTGATCCAAACTGATCTTGGAAACACCAAAATCATACTTCAAGAATTGAAAACTCCTGAAGGACAGACTTTGGTATATGATCTATACAAACCAAAATCTGCCACTGAAGATAATAAAGCTCCTTTTATAGTAGTTGTGCCTGGATTTCAAAGATCTAAAGAAGCTTTATCCAATATTGCAATTGAGCTTTCAAGAAGAGGGTATGTTGTTGCGTTGATTGATCCTTATGCTCAAGGGATGTCCTCATCTTCAACAAGTAGATTGGCAGCAACCACTCAAGGATATGGAATGTTTGCATTGGTTGATTTCGCCCACGCAGGAAATATTCCTTACGTTGATATAAATAAAATTGCATCTACTGGACACTCAATGGGAGGTAATGCTGCAATACGAGGAGCTAGTTATTTTGGAAGACAAGCTAAAGAGCAAAATATAAAAAGTAAGCTTAATTCAGTATTTGTTTCGGGATATGTTTTGACACTTCGGGATGACATACTTAAACATGTTCAGTCAAATGTCGGTGTGAGTTATGCATTATATGATGAAGGCGCATTTAGAAATGATTTAAAAGGATGGGACTCAGCAAATATGAGAATTGCACCTGAATCTTTAAGAACAGTTAATAGCGCTTTATCAGATGATTCGCAAATAACTAAAGTTGAATTAGGAAAATATTATGGTGAAATTGATAAAAGAACAGCTCGAGTAATATTCAATGAAGAACTTCTTCATCCATTCCAACCATACAATCGAGAAGCTACAGCAAATCAAATCAGTTACTTTAGTAATGTTTTAGGATTCCCAAAGCCACTTAAACCAAATAATCAAATTTGGCAGTTTAAAGAATTCTTTACTTTATTAAATATGATAGTTTCATTAATAATGCTTATACCTTTAACAAAAGCACTTTTAGAAATTAACTTTTTTAAATCAATTGTTAAACCAATACCTGCAGCTCTTCCAAAACAAAATACAAAGAGCAAGTTAATTTTTTGGACCATATTTTTAATAAGCGCATCCATTGCATGCATTTCATTTATTCCTATGGTTGATATTGCAAAAATATTTTTTGTTGATGCAACAAATAGAGAATTAACCTGGTTTTTTCCTCAAAGAATGAATAACTCTGTCATGTTATGGGCTGCTTTCAATGGATTAGTAGGCATATTAATTTTCTTTGCTTCTTATTATTTTTTTGGAAGGCATCACGGGGTCTCTCCAGATTCGTGGGGCCTTGCAATTAATAAAACTGATCTTACGAAGACATTTCTATTAGGAATTACAGTCTTTTCTATTTATTACATAATTCTTTTTTCTTTATATTTTTTATTCCATATTGACTATAGATTTTGGTTTATGGGTGTTAGAGTTTTTCAACCTGAGTTGCTTATTATTCTTGCTATGTACTTTCCTTTATTTTTTATTTTCTTTTTTTCAAATTCTCTTCGAATAAATGGATCCATGCGTTTTGAAGATCAGGATGAATGGAAATCTAGATTAATTGGTGGATTTGCAAATTCACTTGGCCTGATGTTGATAATTGTTATTCAATATGTAACCTATGGACTAACAGGAACAGTTTTCTGGACAACGAATTGGCTAAGTGTGAATCTTCTTTTTGGAATAGTTCCAATGATGTTTATTCTCCCATATTTTAATAGAATTTTTTTTCAAATAAGTGGCCGTGTTTATCTTGGACCACTAATAACATGCTTAATTTTTATTATGATTCTCTCAACAAATACTGTCATATATCTACCAATAGAATGAAATTTTTGATTTTTATTATCTTTTTTTTAATTTCCTGTTCAGGCTCGGGAGGCTCTTATTCTGATCTAGATAATACTCAAGAATCAGCTGTGTCTGACAGTAATTTTGTTAACTTTAATTGTTCAGCATACTCATCAAATATCGACTATTGCCAGATAACCCAAAACTCTTTAATTAGAGAAATATATCTTTATAAACCTTCAAATATCTCATCATTGTCTGCGGTTCCATTATTATTTAGCTTTCATGGAGGAGGTGGCACTGCTCTTGGAAATTTTTCTTATACTGGATTTAATGAAATTGCTGATTCTGAAAAATTTTATGTCATTTATCCACAAGGTCAATTTTTTCAAGACAAAAGCTCAACTGGTTGGATATTTAACAATAATAATAATATTTCTGATGATCTTTTTTTTATTAATAAAGTTATTGATTGGGTAGATACAAATTACAATGTGAACCTTGATAGAATATATTCTTCAGGTTTTTCAGTGGGTGCAATAATGTCATATGACCTGGCTTGTAAGTTAAGCAATAGGATTGCAGCTGTTGCTCCAGTAGGAGGAACAATGAGCACAGATACATTTGATTCATGCAGACCAGAAATATCTAAATCAGTGGTCCATATTCATGGAGCTAATGACAGTATTCTTGATCCAAGTGGAAATCAATTTATAAAATCTGTAGCTGAATCTATTGATTTCTGGGCAAATTTTAATCAGTGTTCGTCTTTTACTACATCAAATATTCAAGATAATAATCTTGATGGATCGTCCGGTACTATAAATTTACATTTCAATTGTAATAATCAAGTCTCAGTTTCATCAGTATTATTGGAAAACTATGGACATGACTGGCCAAGCAGTAGATATCAAAATAAAAATGATGATATTGATTCTGCAAGCTATATTTGGAACTTTTTAAAAAAATATGATTTAAATGGGTTGATACAATAATTTATTAAAATTTGTTTAACACCCTTATAATGTATTTATGAAATTAACACTTCCAGATAATAGTATTAGAGATATCGAGGCAGGTTCCTGCGGATTTGATTTGGCAAAAGATATCGGTCCTGGTCTTGCTAAGGATGCTGTAGCAATTGATATCAACGGTGAACAGAGAGATTTATTTGATCCTATAAACGAGGATGCAAATGTCTCAATAATTACTATTAACTCAGAAGAAGGTCTTGAGATAATGAGACACACTTTAGCAGCTCAAGTTTTAGCTAGAGCCATTAAGACTATATACCCAGATTCACAACTTGCTATCGGACCAACAATTAAAGATGGTTTTTACTACGATTTTAAAACAAACAAAACAGTCTCAATTGATAGCCTGCATGATATTGAAAAAGAAATGAAAAAAATTATTGATTCAAAATCAAATATAACAAAAAAATTATTTTCAAGAAAAGATGCTCTAAAAGTTTTTAATGATAATAAAGAGCCCTATAAAAAATTAATCATTGAGGATTCTGATCAAAAGAATGATTTTCAACTGTATTTTCAAGATGATAATCAATTTGCTGATTTATGTAGAGGACCTCACTTACCAAATCTATCTTTTATAGGTTCTTTTAAGTTGACAAGAGTCTCAGGTGCTTACTGGAAGGGTGACTCTAATAATGAAATGCTTACTCGAATATACGGAACAGCATGGGCTAGCGAACAAGAGCTTAAAAAACATTTATTAGAAGTTGAGGAAGCTGAGAAAAGAGATCACAGAAAGCTTGGTAAGGAGATGGATTTATTCCATTTTCAAGATGAAGCACCAGGAATGGTGTTTTGGCATCCTGACGGATGGACTATTTATAGAAATTTAAGAAATTTTGTAAGAAGACGTTTACAAGCAAGTGACTATATTGAGGTTAATACTCCTCAAGTTATTGATAGAAAGCTATGGGAAGCATCAGGTCATTGGGACAAATATCGTGAAAATATGTATATCACTGAAATTGACGAAGAACACGCTAATGAAAAAAGAGTAAATGCTCTAAAGCCAATGAATTGTCCTGGTCATGTTCAAATTTACAATCAAGGAATAAAATCATACAAAGATCTACCCTTAAAATATGCTGAATTTGGTTTATGTCACAGATATGAACCATCTGGAACTATGCATGGATTAATGAGAGTTCGTGCATTTACTCAGGATGATGGCCATATTTTTTGTACTGAGGACCAAATCGAATCAGAAACTGGTTTATTCATAGAGTTTTTATCAAGTCTTTATGAAGATTTAGGATTCAAAGAATTCGATATTAAATTGTCGACAAGACCAGAAATGAGAGTTGGATCTGATAAGACTTGGGATAAAGCTGAAGAAGCACTTGAGGCAGCTATTAAAAATTTAGGTTATCCATATAGAATTGATGAAGGAGATGGAGCATTTTATGGACCAAAACTTGATTTTGTTCTTACTGACGCAATTGGAAGAGATTGGCAGTGCGGTACTTTCCAACTCGACTTTAATTTAGCCGAAAGACTTGATGCGTATTATGTTGGTGAAGATGGTAAAAAATATAATCCAGTAATGATACACAGAGCTGTTCTTGGCTCCTTCGAGAGATTCATTGGAATTTTAATTGAGAATTATTCAGGGAAATTACCTTTTTGGTTAGCACCAAAGCAGGTGGTTATAGCAACGATAACCTCTGAAGTTGATGATTATGGAGTTGAAATACTAAATAAACTAAAGGATGCTGGAATTAGAGCTGAATTAGATATAAGAAATGAAAAAATAAGTTATAAGGTGAGAGATCATAGTACCAAAAAAGTACCAATAATCTTGGCGCTTGGTAAAAATGAAAAAAACAATGAAACTGTTTCGATACGAAGAATTGGAAGCAATGATTCTATTGAGATTGATCTCAAAACAGCATTGAAAGAAATTATCCAAGAAAATACTATATATTAGATGATTGCTCGGATTTTTATATTACCTATTCAATTTTATAGATATTTTATTTCTCCATTATTTCCATCATCATGCAGATTTCATCCTACTTGCTCTGCATATGCAATTGAAGTGATACTAGAGAATGGGGTTTTTAAAGGATCTTTACTTGCAATAAAAAGAATTATGAAATGTCATCCATGGGATAGTGACTAGTTATATTCTTCTATAAATATTACTTATATTTTATGTACATATATTTTGTAATGACCCTGTTTAATGCTATAGTTTATTCATATTAAAAGTTCAAATAACCATTTTTTAGGGGGATATGTTATGAACAAATTTTTTAATTACTCATTTAGTGTGTGTGCTAGCTTTTTCTTAGTGCTTTCATTAAATGTTATTTCTCAAGAAATCGAAGAGGTAGTTGTTACAGCAACTAAAAAAGAGGAATCAGTTCAAGATTTGGCTCTTTCGATTGAAGCTTTCACAGAAGAATCATTAGAAGCAAATATGGTAAGAGATGCAAATGATCTTCAAGATTTAGTTCCTGGGCTAAGTATTAATAAAAATATTGGCTCTGGTGGAGCTTACACTATTAGAGGTGTGGGTTCTTTTGGAATTGGTGCAGCAACACTAGATTCAGTCATCATTTCAACAAATGGTCATGATTCAGGCTCATCTTCATTTATGGATACTGGATTTTTTGATATTGAAAGGATTGAGGTTTCCAAAGGTCCTCAAGGTACTTTAAGTGGAAGAAACGCAGTTAGTGGTCTAGTAAATGTTATTACAAAAAGACCAACAGCAGATCTTGAAGGTAACTTTGAGGTTGACTTCGGTAATTATGATGCTGTGAGATCTAACCTAACAATAAACATACCTTTCTCAGATAGAATTTTTTCAAGACTTGCTCTTACTACTCTTGAAAGAGATGGCTTTGCAACAAATATGAGAACAGGTGAAAAATTTGATGACAGAGATGCTTATGGTGGAAGATTTTCCCTCGACTTCTTAATCTCAGAATCAACAATGCTTAAATTCACAACAGATTTTTATAGTGCTGACGATAAAAGATTAAATATTGGTACTTCATTTTGTGAGCAGCACGGACTGTATGGTTGTAATCCATTTACTGTAGGTACAGCTGGAACACCTCCTGATGCAAGAGGAAGTACATCAGCTATATTTGCAGCACTTGCAGGTCTTGAGCAAACAGCTAATGTTAATTCATATGCTGGTGTTCCAATTTATGATGATTTTAGAAAAGCTCATTTATCAAGAGTGCCAACTCATGAATCAAGATATAGCTTTACTCAATTAGAATTAGAGCATGATTTAACTGAAAACATCCTTCTAAAAGTAAAAGCATCACATCAAACAAGACTTTACATGGCAATGCAGGATAATGATTATAGTCATCCAATAGATGCTAGAACTTTTCCAGGTCCTTTAGCAGGACTTCCAGGTTTTCCAACTTCAATAGTTTTTGATAGGACTTATGGTGGTACAAATTATGGTGGAAATGCAGTGTATGGTTTCATTGAAGAAACTGATCGTGATCATACTTATGAGTTTGCAAACGCTGACTTTAATTCAAATCAGTTTGAAATAAATTTAGTTTCTAATTTTGATGGTCCACTTAATTTTACAGTGGGACTTTACAGTTATGACAGCAGAAGTCATAACAGATTCCAAGTGCAAACTGCTTCATGGGGAATGGCAGGTGATTTCTCACTTCATCCTTATTCAAAATTAATTGGCAATGGAATGTTTGACGCATATGGCGGATTAGATTTTTATCAAACATTAATTCTTGGAGGACTATCTGGAAGTAGCGCTTGTGCACTTGGCGGAACACCAACCGGTAATTTTGTAGGTATACCACCAGCTGCAGCTGGACCTCCTGCAAGTACTTTGAATCCTGTTTGTTTAGGAACCTTATTAGCATTAAATAGCGTATTTCCATTTCATGTTCCAATAAATCTATCAGGTTATATAAATGATAATCATGTTAGAACTAAAGCAAATGCAGCACTTGGTGAAATCTATTACGACCTTTCAGAAGATACACAATTAACTGTAGGTTTTAGATACAACGAAGATACCGTTATGGATAACCCTATGACATGTCTTTGGGTGCAAGATTGTGAAAACTACACTGATGCACAGTATGCTTCCAATATTTATAAGTACTTTCCAACATCAGTGCTTGTAGAAGATAATGCTTTTGCATATAAGGTAGCTATATCTCATGATATTAATGAGGGAGTTATGGTCTATGGTAATATTGCCACTGCTGTCACTGCAGGTGGTAGTAACCCTTCAATGGGAGCTGAACCTGATCCTTATGATCCAGAAGAAACTACTAACATAGAGTTAGGTATAAAAAGTCTTTTATTTGGTGGAAAAATGCTTTTCAACGCAACTTTGTTTCAACAAACTATTGATGGCTTGCTAATTCCAACTATTGAAGATGCAGGAGCAGTTAACAATAACGTTGATACAGAGGTAAGAGGTCTAGAAGGTAACTTCATTGCATTTATTTCTGAAACTGCAAGCATCGATTTAACATGGGGATTATTTGAAAGTGAGATTGTTGGTGATCAAACATTACCGGATCCACTAAACCCTCTTGGACTTGCTGCATTGCTTGATGTAGACCCAACTGCATTCATACCTGGCGTGGGTTGTGCCACAGCAACAGGTCTATGTGGACCCGCTGCGCTTGGAACTGGGCTTGATGCTCTACCAGCTGATCCATTAGGCGCAATGAGATACGGTTACGGTGTATTGGCTGACGGTACTATTGTTCCAGTATTTAAATCAGCAGGATCATTATGTGCAACTACTGTTGGGTTTAGTCCTTTAACTGGTGATTCATGCCCTGTAGCTCCAAACAGATTAAATATTAAAGGAAATTCACTAATTGGAATGCCAGACACATCATACTCAGTTGGTATTAACAATGACTTTATGATGGATAATGGTTATTTATCTGCAAGGTTATCATATAAATATACTAGCGAAAGAGAAGGTGATCCTTTTAACTCAGCTAGGTCCAGGATGCCTGAAACTAAAATGTGGGATTTAAGTTTTACTTATAACCCTAATGATGGTGATTGGTTCTTAAAAGCTTATATTAAAAACCTAAATGATGATCAATTTATAGGTTTATGGTCTCCAGCATCTGCACTTCAAGGTGGTGCACAGTTTGGTACATATACAGATCCAAGAACTTATGGTTTAGCATTTGGATCAAGTTTCTAAACCTTTAAAATATATTAAAAAAGCTCAGTTTACTGAGCTTTTTTTTTGCTTATACTATGCAGATGCGATCTCTTCCTTATAATCCTGATTCAATAATTGTAACTGATGATATGTGTGATCATAACGGTCATATGAACGTAAATTATTATTACAAAGTATTTGATAGTACCTATACATCATTTTATATTAATGAGCTCGGTTTTGATGATGCTTATATGCAGAAAGGTTTTTCTACTTTTACTCTTGAAGACAACATAAGATACCTCAAGGAATTTAAAGAGGGTGAAGTAATCTATCCGTCATTTCAGCTTTATAAATCAAATAAAAAACTTATGCATTTTGTTGGAATTCTTCAAAATAAAAACGATGAACTTGCTGCTATTTTTGAAACAGTTCTAGGGCATATCAATTTAAAAATAAGAAAAGTTGTAAATTTTCCAGAAGATAAAATGGAACATCTTATCAAAGTGTGTAAAGAACAGGCTGATATTTCTAAACTTCCATTTGATGTAAAACTACATATAAAATCAATTAATGAATAACTTTCTTACTATTTTCTTTTTATTTTTTTCTATCTTTACACATGCATCTTCCTATGAATTTAGTGTAATGACATTAAATGTACAAAATCTTTTTGATACTTTAGATGATCCAAAAAAAGATGATAAGGCTTATTTGCCAATCAAAAAAAAACAGTCTGAAGAACATCAAAAATCTTGTGAAAACATCAATGTGAAGTCATGGAAAGATGAATGTATGTTTATGGATTGGGATGAAGAAACGAAGGATATTAAGCTCAGAAATTTAGTTAAAAATATTATTTCTTATGACAATGTAGGTCCAGATGTTTTAGGACTTCAAGAGGTTGAAAATCTAAATATTTTAAGGCAACTATTTAATCTTCTTGAGCCATATGGCTATAGAGATTATGTATTATTAGAGAGCAATGACTATAGAGGTATTGATACTGCAATTGTTTCAAAATATAAGATTTTAAAATCAAAACTACACTATATAAATTTTTCAGGAAAATTCTCAGAAAAAGATACGAGACCTATTCTAGAAAGCACCCTGTTAATAAACAATAAAAATGTAAGATTTTATAATGTACATTTCCCATCTGGGTTTTACGATGTTTCAATGAGGATAGATTCTTTAAAAACACTTAAAAAATTAAAGAATAATCAAGACTTACCAACAATTGCTTTTGGTGATTTCAATGTTAACTCTAAAGAAGATAATAAATATAATATTTATGAATCACAACAAGATACTTGGGAGGTTGCTCATATATATGGATGTGAAAATTGCAAAGGATCATTTTTTTATAACTATGGAAAATCTTGGGATTTTTTAGATAGTATTTTTGTCTCTAAAAAAGATAACCTACGCTTTAAAAGTAACTCTATTAATATTCATAGAACAAATTTCAATTCATATAGTGATACTGGAAAACCAATAAAATTTAATGCATATAAAAAGAAAGGGGTTTCAGATCATCTACCAATGGTAGCTGTTATAGAGCTAAATTAACGTTGTAATTACTGTCTCCAGCCACCTCTATCAAAGATCCTCAAATAAGTAAGTTGGTCATGATCAGAATCATTTAATACCTTACAATAATCTCCTGACTCTACCAGAACAATATCTCCAGCTGAAAGTTCATAAGAATCTTTATGCTCAATACCAAATGATGGATTAGAACCGTGACCTTCATCTGTATTCATATATTCAACAACTTCCATAGTTCCTCTTCCATTTGTAATCACATATACCACATCAGAATCAATAAGCTTATGACCAACTGTTGATTTTCCTGGCTCAATTACAGTCTTACTGGCTATTACTCTTTGTAACAAATCATTTGTCCATACAGTATAATCTTCGTTAGTTTTTTGAGGGGATCCACCCACTCTAAAATTTGTGTATTTCTTAGCCATAAAAAAGCTCTCCAATAGATAATAAATATTAATATACCATTATATGATAATTAGGGTGTTGTTATTAAACATAATTTACTATACTTAAATGGCAACTTAATAGTTAAAAGGGAGTTAATTAATGAGCAAAACATATACAAACCCAGAGACAATTGGACTTCATGCTGGATGGCGAAAAGATGACAGTACTAATTCGGTAGCAGTGCCTATCCACCAAACATCTAGTTTCCAATTTGATGATTGCGATCATGCAGCAAACTTATTTGCTCTATCAGAACTTGGAAATATCTATTCAAGAATTATGAATCCTACTTGTGCTGTCTTAGAGGACAGAATAGCTGCCTTAGAGGGTGGCGTAGGAGCATTAGCAGTAGCTTCGGGTCAAGCTGCCTCAGCATATGCAATTCAAAATATTGCAAAAAAAGGCGATAATATCGTTGCTTCATCTCATTTATATGGCGGTACATATAATCAGTTTAAAAACCCTATGTCTGATATGGGAATCGAAGTAAGGTTTGTTGATCCATCTGATCCAAATAATTTTGCTGAAGCTACAGATGAAAATACTAGAGCCTATTATGGAGAGGTTTTACCAAATCCAAGTTTTGAGGTTTTTCCAATATCTGAAGTTGCTGAAATTGGGAGACCACTTGGTATACCGCTTATTGTTGATAACACTGCAGCACCAGTAATATGTAAACCATTTGATCATGGAGCAGCAGCTCTAATTCATTCCACAACTAAATTTATTGGTGGTCATGGAACTTCCATTGGTGGAATTATTGTTGATAGTGGTAATTTCGATTGGGAAGCTTTTCCAGAAAGACAACCTGCACTAAATACTCCAGATCCTTCCTATGGTGGGGCTATATGGACTGAAGCTGTAAAACCACTTGGACCAATTGCTTATATTCTCAAAGCTAGAACAACAATCTTAAGAGATATGGGAGCTGCTATGAGTCCATTTAATGCCTTTATGTTTATTCAAGGGTTAGAAACTCTTGCTTTACGAATGAAAGCACACTCTGAAAATGCTGAAGTTATCGCTAAGTACTTATCTGAGCATGACTCTGTTGAAAGAGTAATATATCCTTCAGTAATGGAGGGATATGCCAAAGATAGGGCTGAAAAATACTTATCAAGAGGAAATGGAGGCTTAATGGGTTTTGAAATCAAAGGTGGAAGAGAATCTGGAGAAAAGTTTATTAATGCTCTTGAAATGGTCTATCACGTTGCAAATATTGGTGACTCTAGAAGTTTAGCAATTCATCCAGGAAGCACAACACATAGCCAACTTTCTGAAGAAGAACTTTTATCTGCTGGTATTACTCCTGGCTTTGTAAGACTTTCTATTGGTCTTGAGCACACTGATGACATAATTGCAGACTTCGAACAAGCTTTATCGAAAATATAATAAATTTTGAGTCAAGGATTAGTTACTTACATAATTCTTGGCTCAGCCAAAAGATTAGAAAAGTTAAAAGTTCCTTCTTCAAATAAATTTGAGGAATATATATTTAGCAACTTTTCTAGCTATAAAAAAAACGAAAAAGTCATTGATGAATTAGTTGCTAATGCAAAAGGGAGACTAATTGTATTATTACCTCCCTCGTCAAATCCAAACCTTAAAGCAAAAAAAGCTCTTTTGAAGATTTCAATGATCGATATTTCTTCATGGGGATGGTTTAAACTCAATAATAAGAATGGTGACTTCATAAAAGGATTAAAAAAGATTTCAGTCACTATTAAAAGCATACCAGAACTCGAACAAGGAATTTTTTTTAGCAAAAGATTGTATTTTTCAGTTGGTGGCATTGGCGAATTAGGTAGATCACCATTTAAAGAAATTGCTAAAAGATTTTATTCAAGAATTGATCCACAAAATCCCTTACCTCCTCTTATAATAAGAACAAATAATATTAATATTTCTTAATGGAAGATAAATTTTTAATAAGTGCTAAAAACATTAGTTACAAAATTAATGATAATAGGCTGTTTCATAATCTGTCCTTTGACTTGAGAGAGGGAGAGGCTATTCATGTTTGTGGAGATAATGGATCAGGTAAATCCACACTTTTAAGGATTCTTTTAGGAATCACTAATCAAACCAAAGGAAATATTGATAATCACTCTCTAGAAGAGGTTTGTTTCCTTGGTCATAAAAATGCAGTCAAGAGCTATCTGTCACTGGAAGACAATATTCTTCTAATGGATTTAAATAACCATCCAAAATTACAGAAATATATTACCTTGTTAAATTTAAAAAAATATTTAAATGTGGTTGTTGCAAATTTGTCATTTGGTCAACAAAAAAAGCTAGCTTTGCTTAGAGTTTTCCTTAATAACTCAGAATTACTAA